>NZ_FOIZ01000004.1 GCF_900109295.1 Cognatiyoonia koreensis | reverse complement strand
CGCCGCCGTCAGCGTCGTCTTGCCGTGGTCAACGTGGCCAATCGTGCCAATGTTAACGTGGGGTTTGTTACGTTCAAACTTTGCCTTAGCCATGATGGCCTCCTTCAACTTTTGTTTGGGGCGGCGGGGTCGACCCCGCCCTACAATGATGTGGTAGGGCGGGGTTCACCCCGCCGCACCATTAAGCGTATTTCGACTGGATCTCTTCCGAGATGTTCGATGGCACCGGATCGTAGTGATCGAACTGCATCGTGAACTGCGCACGGCCCGAAGACATGGAACGCAGTGTGTTGATGTAGCCGAACATATTGGCCAGCGGCACCATAGCGTCGATGACGATTGCGTTGCCGCGTGTATCCTGACCCTGCACCATGCCGCGGCGTGATGTAAGGTCGCCGATGATCCCGCCGGTGTATTCCTCTGGCGTCACGACTTCGACCTTCATGATCGGTTCGAGCAGCTTCGCACCCGCCTTGCGCATGCCTTCACGCATACACATCCGGGCCGCGATTTCGAACGCGAGGATCGAGGAGTCCACATCGTGGAACTTGCCGTCCAGCAATTCGACCTTGAAGTCGATGACGGGGAAGCCTGCCAGCGGACCGGAGTCCATGACCGACTTGATCCCTTTTTCGACGCCAGGGATGTATTCCTTGGGCACCGCACCACCGACGATCTTGGATTCGAAGGAATAACCTTCGCCAGGCTCTGTCGGGATGATGTTCAGCTTCACTTCACCGAACTGACCGGATCCACCGGACTGCTTCTTGTGCGTGTAGGTGTGTTCCACGGCGTGACCGATGGTCTCGCGGTAGGCCACCTGCGGCGCACCGATGTTGGCTTCAACCTTGAACTCGCGCTTCATGCGGTCGACGAGGATGTCGAGGTGCAATTCGCCCATGCCCTTCATGATGGTCTGGCCGCTTTCGATGTCGGTTTCGACACGGAAGGACGGGTCTTCGGCAGACAAACGCTGCAACGCGATGCCCATCTTTTCCTGGTCACCCTTTGTCTTGGGCTCAACGGCGATCTCGATCACGGGGTCGGGGAACGTCATTGTTTCAAGAACAACCGGATCCTTGTCGGAACACAGCGTGTCACCGGTTGTCGTGTCCTTCAGACCACCCAACGCGATGATGTCGCCGGCGAATGCCTCGTCGATCTCTTCGCGGTTGTTGGAGTGCATCATCATCATCCGGCCTACACGCTCTTTCTTCCCCTTGGTGGAGTTGAGCATGTTGTCGCCCTTGGAGAGCGTACCGGAATAGATGCGTGTGAAGGTCAGCGAGCCCACAAACGGGTCGTTCATGATCTTGAACGCAAGACCAGAGAACGCCATGTCGTCGTCGGCGCGGCGCGGGATGTTACGTGTTTCTGTCTCGTCGCCCGGCTTGAAGCCCATATAGTCGACAACGTCGAGCGGGCTTGGCAGGTAGTCGATGACAGCGTTGAGCAACGGCTGAACGCCCTTGTTCTTGAACGCGGATCCACCCAGAACCGGAACAAACTTCAGCGCCAGGCAACCTTTGCGCAGCAGGCCGCGCAGGGTCGGCACGTCAGGTTCGTTGCCTTCGAGGTATTCCATCATCGCGTCGTCGTCCATTTCGACGGCCGCTTCGATCATCTTGCCACGCCATTCTTCGGCCATGTCCTTGAGGCTGTCGCGCACAGGAGCCTTGATCCAGGACGCGCCCAGATCTTCACCCTGCCACAACCACTCTTCCATGGTGACGAGGTCAATCAGACCTTCCAGTTCGGTTTCGGCACCGATCGGAATACCGACAGGCACGGCAGTCGCGCCAGTGCGGTCTTCGATCATGTGGACGCAGTTGAAAAAATCTGCGCCGATCTTGTCCATCTTGTTGACGAAGACGATGCGCGGCACCTTGTAGCGGTCGGCCTGACGCCAAACGGTTTCTGTCTGCGGCTCAACACCTGCGTTGGCATCAAGTACGGTGACAGCACCGTCGAGAACGGCCAGCGAACGTTCGACTTCGATGGTGAAGTCCACGTGGCCGGGCGTGTCGATGATGTTCATCCGGTGCTTGGGCGAGTCAGCTTCGGTGCCGTTCTCTGTGCGTTCCCAGAACGTGGTTGTCGCAGCAGAGGTAATCGTGATGCCACGTTCCTGCTCCTGCTCCATCCAGTCCATCGTGGCCGCACCATCGTGCACTTCGCCGATGTTGTGGGATTTTCCTGTATAATACAGGATGCGTTCGGAACAGGTCGTCTTGCCCGCATCAATGTGTGCAATGATGCCGAAGTTCCGGTAACGCTCGAGGGGATAATCGCGTGCCATCTAGGTACTTTCCTCTTACCAGCGGTAGTGGCTGAACGCTTTGTTCGCGTCGGCCATCTTGTGGGTGTCTTCACGCTTCTTGACGGCTGTGCCGCGGCCGTTGACCGCATCAACCAGCTCACCAGCCAGACGCTCTTCCATGGTGTTTTCGTTGCGGTTCTTCGCAGCGGCAATCAACCAACGGATCGCAAGGGCTTCGCGACGCTCTGGGCGCACTTCGACAGGCACCTGATACGTTGCACCACCCACGCGGCGCGAACGCACTTCGAGGTTTGGTTTGATGTTCTCAAGGCTTTCGTGGAAGACTTCCAGCGGGGCCTTCTTCAGCTTGTCTTCAACGCGATCGAAGGCGTTGTAGACGATGCGTTCGGCGACGGATTTCTTACCGTCAACCATCAGGTTGTTCATGAACTTTGTCAGAACCTTATCACCAAACTTTGCGTCTGGCAGAACTTCGCGTTTTTCAGCGGCGTGACGACGTGACATGCTATCTTTTCCTTACTTAGGACGCTTCGCGCCGTACTTGGAACGGCGCTGCTTACGGTCTTTGACACCTTGGGTATCAAGCACACCGCGCAGAATGTGGTAACGCACACCTGGAAGGTCTTTTACGCGGCCGCCACGGATCAGAACCACAGAGTGTTCCTGAAGGTTGTGGCTTTCACCGGGGATGTAAGAGATCACTTCGTAACCGTTGGTCAGGCGCACCTTCGCAACCTTACGCATCGCCGAGTTCGGCTTCTTTGGTGTCGTTGTATAGACGCGTGTGCAAACACCGCGTTTTTGTGGGCAGGATTCCAAGTGCATGGACTTGGATTTGTTGACTTTTGGCTGGCGCGGCTTGCGGATCAGCTGCTGAATCGTTGGCATCGTTTGATGTTCCCATCTATTCACGTATCGCGCTTTGTCTGCGCGGATTTTTCAAGACATGCCTTTCGCATCCGAAAAGCACAAAAATTCCGCAGTCAAACCCTTACCGGAGGTTTGGTGCGGTGCGTTGCAGAGGAACAAACCAGCATTAGGTCGGTTCTTGCCCACTTCAGTTCTGATATCGGACGGTAAGAGTTCCCTCTCAGGCCCGGATGAGCGGCGTATAGGGGGAGTCGATAGGGCTGTCAACAGCGGCAACCCGCTACCGCTTGCCTCTTGGCACGATGGTGAAGTTTCGCCGGTTTTCAAGCGTCGGACCACCCCGTTATTGGATAGCAACGGCCTTTGCTGAACAGTGTCCGCAAGGTGCCGGCCAAACGAGCCATGAAGCCGGTATCATTTCCATTTTTTCCCGTCTGCTCAGGAGACCGCTTCATGACCCGCCCCTTTTACATCCTCACCGCGCTCGGCTTGTTGGCCGCTTGCGGTGACCCCCTGCCCTTGACCGCTGATCGATCCGACTACAGCGATGCCGTTCTGAACAACAAGGCGGCTTCCCTGCTGGAGCCTACCGTCGTCAACGACATCCCCAGTGGTCGGGCCACCTATGAGGGTCAGTTCACGTCCAGTGCCCTGCTCAACGACGACTCGGGCTATCTGATGATCGGTGATGTCGAACTGACCGCCGATTTCGGTTCGAACAACCCGGCTGCGGTGCGTGGCGAAATCGACGACATCAATCTGATCGACCGTTTCAATTCGGAACGTCGCAACAGTCAGGAATTGAAGGGGTCGCTTGATGTCGATGGCGTCACCAGCCTTGGTGAATTCAACGCCAGTGCGCGTGGTGATTTGACTGCAGTCCTGAACAACGACGGGTTCCTGCGCGAATCCAACGTCGATCTGGACCTGAACGGAACGGTCGTCACCGACATCGACGAGGCCGATACGCTGTATGGTACCATTGATGGCGAAGGTCGTGGCGCTTTCGATCTGGAATTGACCGGCGATGGCCGGTTCACCGCATACCGCGACTGATCAAACAGCGGGCAGCCTATTTGAATACTTCGGCTGCCCGTATCTTTCGCCGCGCCCGCCCTTCGCGGTAAAGCGTGAACAAACCGGTCGCAACGACGATTGCAGCACCGACAAGGGCGATTGTGTTCGGCAATTCCCCGAACACCACCACCCCGATGACAAGCGCCACAAGCAGGCTGGTATAGCGAAAAGGTGCCACGGCACTGACATCGCCGATCCGCATTGCTGACACGGAAAACACGTAGCCGCCGATAATGAAAAAGGCCGCCGCCAGCACCTTGATGCCGGATGCACCGGTGACCGGTGACCACGCGATGAAGGCAGAGGCCACCCCCGCAGCAACCGTCACCATGACAGCCGCGATCAGCGCCGCCATGACCGACGGCACAGCGCGCGACATGCGCCGCGCTGCAAGGTCACGCACGGTCACACCGATTACCGCCGCCAGTACCCAAAGCGCGTAGATGTTGAACCCTTCCCCGCCCGGTTGAACGATCATCACCACGCCGACAAAGCCGATCAGGATCGCCGTCAGCCGCCGCCAACCCAAGGCTTCGCCAAAGAACAGCGCCGCAGCAAGGCTGACCGTCAGGGGCAAGGCCTGCAGGATTGCGGAAACATTGGCGATCGGCATGTTGAACAAGGCCGTGATGAACAGATAGGCAACGGCGATTTCACACAGGCCCCGCAAAGCAATCAGCCACCAATCCATGCGGCTGAACCCCAGCCGCAACTGGCCAAGGGCGGCGCAAAGGATCGTCAGGAACAGCGTCACGCACAGGCCACGCAGGAACACGGCCTGAAACAGCGGCAGTTCGCCCGAAAGCGCCTTCATGAATGCATCGTTGAAGGTGAAGGCCGCCATCGAGCCGACCATCAACAGCGCGCCGCGTGTGTTGTCCGAAATCTGCATGACGCAAGCGGTAGCAGCGAAGGATGATGGACGCCAGCGGGGACTTCTGGTCTTTACGACGGCAATGACAACGCATGAATCCTCTGACTGTGTCGTTGCCGCAGCAATGCGTAACGAAGGCCCCTTCATCGTGGAATGGGTCGCATGGTATCGCATGCTTGGCTTTCGCATCATCGTGGCGACGAACGACTGCACCGATCATTCGCCCGCACTGTTGGACGCGTTGCAGGATGCGGGCTGGGTCAAACATATCAAACACACACCACGTCCTGACCTGCCGCCAAAGATTTCGGCGCACCGGGTCTTGCACGACAGTGACACCGTGCGGCGGGCGGACTGGGTGCTTGTCTGCGATGTAGACGAGTTTCTGGTCCTGCACGCCACCGACACGATCCAGGGCCTTCTTGCGGCGCTGCCATCGCCGTTTCTGGGTGTGGCGTTCAGCTGGAAAACCTTCGGGATCGGCGGATGGCAACGCTATCAACCGGGCCTGACCCATCGTCAGTTCAAACGCTGCGGGCTGTCAAACCTGCTGGTCAACCGCCCCTTCAAATCGCTGTACCGCTACCCGACCGTCTTTCGCCGGATGGGGGCGCATACGCCGCATGAATTCAGCGGCGACTGGGCTGCCCCGGAAAACGCATGGATCACTGCAGATGGCAGGCCCCTGCCCCGCTTTGCCCAAGCCGACGCGCACCCGATCCGCTTTCTTGCGCAGGACGAGATCAGCCATGAGACCGCGCAGATGAACCACTACGTGCTGCGCTCTGCCGAGCATTTCGACATGAAACGCGGGACACCAAGCGCAAGCGCGTTCAAGGACCGATATACCGATGATTTCTTCAAGCGCCGCAACCGCAACGGCATGGTCGATCAATCGGCGCTCCGGTTTACTGACCAATTCGATGCGATCCATGCGCAAGCGATGGCCTTGCCAGACGTTCAACGGCTGCATCACCTTTGCGGTGCCGACTACGTGGCGCGATTGGCGGCGCATCAGGGCAAAGATCACCGGTCTGATCCCCGCTGGCAGTTTCATATGGAGTCCGCCGGCTAGTCATTCTGCCGGGTGCAGCAAGCCCGGTTGTTTCAGGTCGGAAAAGCGAACCATCTTGCCCTGTTCTTCGTCCCAAAGCTTCCACTGGATGCATTTCACTACTTCAATCAGCGTCAGGCGCGTGGGTTCCAGATGATCGGACAGATCAATGTGACATTGCTTGAGCTTGTAGGCGGGAATGCGGGAATTGAGGTGGTGCAGATCGTGGTAAGCGAAATTGAAGGTCATGAAATCATAGAACCAGCCAAGGTCGATGACCGACGATCCCCGCAATGATGCTTCCTCGAAATCGACGTCAGGGCCGCTGGCCCAATAGGTTTCTTCGTGGTTGTGTCCGACGTAGACCATGAACACGCCAACACAAATTGTGACCGTCATCGCCAGCGCCATAAACGCAAATGCGGGCCAGCCACCCAAAAGATAGGCACCACCCCACAGCGCGGCCATCATCAGATTTTGCACAACGACATCGACCAAACCGGTTTTCAGCGCGTTCTTTGGAAAGCGGTAGCGGACCATGATGACAAAAACCGGGCCGATAAAGAAAATCGACGGCAACGAGCGGTAGGTGCGATAGAACAACTTTCCCCAGATTGATGCGTCCTGATACTGGCGCACGGTCCAGGTCAGCACCTCATGGTTTTCCATCCGGTCCAGATTGCCGATATAAGCATGATGCTGGTTGTGGTTGTATTGCATGGCGTAATACGGGTTGGCCGTGATCGCACCCGACAGCACACCAACGATGTCATTTGCCTTGCGCGATGTGAAATAGGAACCGTGGCCGCAGTCATGCTGGATGCCAAACATGCGCATTGTCCCGCACATGAACGCAACGACAGAAACCGCCGTCAACAAGACATTTCCCCAACCGAGTGTTCCGGCAATGATCGCGCCGAAATAGCAGACGAACGTGACAATCAAGTGAAAAACAGCTTGGCGGTTGTCTGGTGACGCGTAATCTCGCGTCATCGCTCGGATGGACATTGGGGCCTCGAAATCATGTATTCAAATCTGTGCTTAACGCTAGGCGAGCCGTGCCCACGGATCAAGTCAGGCAAACCCGCAGATTGCTTGGACCCACCGGTTATTCCGCACATTCGCCGTGTTGCGGAATGTTGCTAACGTCAAAGGACACGATAACATAGGTTAAAGCGCCCGTACCTCTGATCGTTTACAAACGACAGACGCGTCTGGTTGTCGGTCAAAATGAGGGACGAAAATGGACTACAAGGTCAAAGACCTGTCAAACAAATTTGAATTGGGCGTCAAGGTTGCGGGCATCGGCTTGGGATCTGTCGACTATCTTGCCGATACCATCACGTTTGATACCACCGCGGCAGAGCTGTTCGACCTTCCGGCTGATAAAGCCGTTCCACGCGACCTGCTGCACAGCCGGATACATCCCGAGGATTGGATAAGCATCGACTATCAGGTCGAAGACCTGTTGGATCCCGACAAAGGCGCGAATTTCATAGATGTCCAGCACCGCGTCGTTCACCGCAACGGCGATGTGCGTTGGGTGTCAGCGCGCAAGCAGGTTGCGTTTTCACCGTCAAAGGACGGATCGCAGATGGTTGCCCAAACGGGACTGGTCGCCATCCTTGACATCACACCGCACAAGCAGGCGCAGGATCGTATCCAATACCTGCTTGAAGAACTGAATCACCGGTCCAAGAACATGCTGACCGTGGTGCAAAGTATCGCGCGGCGCACGTTTTCCTCGGGTGATCCCGAGACGGCCTTGGAACGGTTTACCAATCGCTTGATCGGGCTTGGCCGGAACTACGATGCGCTTGTCAAAGGTGCGTGGGAACATGCCGAGCTGAAAAATCTGGTCACGGCGCATTTGACCGCCTTTTCCGAACTGAACAGCACGCGCGTTCAGGTCGAGGGGCCTGACGTCAACGTCAGCACAGAAGCGGCGCAGGCAATCGGCATGGCGATGCACGAACTTGCGACGAACGCGTCGAAATACGGGGCACTTTCGATAGAGACGGGACATGTGTCGATCTCCTGGCAGGTGACCGACGATCCAGATCTGCCGCTGGTCATCACGTGGGAAGAAACGGACGGACCGGATGTGTCGGAACCGGTTCACAAAGGGTTTGGTCAGAAAGTGCTGCAAAGCGTCGCCGAATCAAGCGTCGCAGGCAAAGCATCACTGGAATACCGCACCGGCGGGGTCCACTGGGATTTGCGCCTGCCGCCACAACATTTCACCGTGAAACCGAAACAGTAACGGTAAAACCGCCGCGCCAGAACGAAAAAAGCCCCCGGAAAACCGGGGGCTTTATTTTTTAGATAGACGACTGTCTTACTCGTCGCGGCTTTCGGGTGTGTCCGCCACCAGCGTGTCGAACTCGTCACCGCCGACCACATCGTCGCCCATGCCTTCAGCGGGTGCGGCAAGCAAGGCAGCCTGTTCGGCCTCTTCGCGGCGCGCTTCGATGACGACGTTATCACGTTCGGCTGCGATGCGTGTCACGCGCTGTGTCGCGCCACCGGTCCCGGCAGGGATCAGACGACCAACGATCACGTTCTCTTTCAAGCCGACCAGTTTGTCCCGCTTGCCCTGAACCGATGCTTCGGTCAGCACGCGCGTTGTTTCCTGGAACGACGCGGCAGAGATGAACGACCGTGTCTGCAAGGACGCCTTGGTGATACCAAGCAGGATCGGCTCGCCCGTTGCGGGGCGATCGCCCCGCTTAAGTGCCTTTGCGTTGGCTTCATCAAACTCGGCCTTATCGACGTTCTCGCCTTTCAGCAGAACGGTGTCACCACTGTCCTGAATCTCCCACTTCTGGAGCATCTGGCGCACGATAACCTCGATGTGCTTGTCGTTGATCTTCACGCCCTGCAGGCGATAGACGTCCTGCACTTCGTCGATCATGTAGTCCGCAAGGGCCTCGACCCCCATAACCGCAAGAATATCGTGCGGTGCCGGGTTGCCGTCCATGATGTAGTCACCCTTCTGGACAAAGTCACCTTCCGCAACCGGGATGTGCTTACCCTTGGGCACCATGTATTCGACCTTCACGTCCGGATCGTCAGAGCTTTCGATCGCGATGCGGCGCTTGTTCTTGTAGTCCTTGCCAAAGCGCACGTAACCATCGATTTCGGCGATGATCGCGTGATCCTTTGGACGACGGGCTTCGAACAGTTCGGCCACACGTGGCAGACCACCGGTGATGTCCTTGGTCTTGGCACCTTCACGCGGAATACGCGCAACAACATCACCCGGCTGGATGTCTTCACCGTCTTCTACGGACAGAACCGCATCAACCGACATCGCATAGGACACAGGGTTGCCGTCGTCTTTCAATACAGGCTCACCGTCTGAACCGGCCACGATGATCTTCGGTGCCAGTTCGTTGCCCTTGGGGGCGGCGCGCCAGTCAGACACGATCTTCTGTGTCATGCCTGTCGCGTCGTCGGTTTCTTCGCGGATCGCGATACCGTTGACGAGGTCGACATATTTTACCTTGCCACCCTTTTCGGCAATGATCGGCAGCGTGAATGGATCCCATTCAAACAGCTTGTCACCGCGCAGAATTTCGGCACCTTCCTTGACGAACACCTTGGAGCCGTAACCGATCTTGTGGTTCGCACGCTCTTCACCGTCAGGACCCATGATGGCCAGCACCATGTTACGGCCCATGACCACCTGCTCGCCCGCCTTGTTTTCAAGCAGCTGCGCATTGCGGAATTCGACCTTGCCGGTCTGCGATGCTTCGAGGAACGACTGCTGACCACCCTGCGCAACACCGCCGATGTGGAATGTCCGCATCGTCAGCTGCGTGCCGGGTTCGCCGATAGACTGCGCGGCAATGATGCCGACAGCTTCACCGATGTTGACGCGCGTACCGCGTGCAAGGTCACGACCATAGCACATCGCACAAACGCCATCTTCGGATTCACAGGTCAGTGGCGAGCGGATCCGCATCTTGCCGATGCCAGCCACGTCGATCATGTCGGCCTTGCGTTCGTCGATCAATTCACCTTGTTCGACCAACACCTCGTCAGTGCCCGGCTTGAGCACTTCGTCAGCCGATACACGGCCCAGCACACGTTCAGCCAACGAACTTACGACCTCACCGTCATTGACGGCAGCCTCAGCAGTGATCGCACGCTCTGTCCCGCAATCGACCTCGCGGACGATGCAGTCCTGCGCGACGTCCACCAGACGACGTGTCAGGTAGCCGGAGTTCGCAGTCTTCAGCGCCGTATCCGACAGACCCTTACGGGCACCGTGGGTAGAGTTGAAGTATTCAAGAACGGTCAGACCTTCCTTAAAGTTCGAGATGATCGGCGTTTCGATGATTTCGCCGTTCGGCTTGGCCATCAGACCGCGCATCCCGCCCAGCTGCTTCATCTGTGTCACAGAACCACGCGCACCGGAGTGGGCCATCATGTAAACCGAGTTCGGTTCACCTTCAGAGCCGTCTTCCATGATTGGCGTCGTCGCAATTGTCGCCATCATCGCGTCAGTGACCTTGTCGTTCGACTTTGACCAGGCATCGACAACTTTGTTGTACTTTTCACCCTGAGTGATAAGGCCGTCCATGTACTGCTGTTCAAAGTCTTTCACCTGCTCGCGTGTTTCGTCGACCAGTTCCCACTTTGTATCCGGGATGACCATGTCGTCCTTGCCGAAAGAAATCCCGGCCTTGAACGCTTCGCGGAAGCCCATCGTCATGATCTGGTCACAGAAGATGACAGACTCTTTCTGGCCACAGTAGCGATAGACCGTGTCGATGATCTGCTGCACTTCTTTCTTGCGCAACAGTCGGTTGACGAGGCTGAAAGGTGCCTTGGCGTTCAATGGCAACAGTGCGCCCAACCGCAAACGACCCGGGGTCGTTTCAAAGCGGGTCATCACTTCGTTGCCTTCTTCGTCGATCTGCATCATCCGCGCCTGAATTTTGGCGTGCAAGTGCACTTCGCCGGCGTTGAGGGCGTGTTCGACCTCTTCGATGTCAGCGAACGCAAGACCTTCGCCCTTCATGCCTTCACGCATGATGGTCGTGTAGTACAGGCCAAGGATCATATCCTGCGATGGCACGATGATTGGCGCACCGTTGGACGGTGACAGCACGTTGTTCGTGGACATCATCAGAACGCGGGCTTCCAACTGTGCTTCAAGGCTCAGCGGGACGTGTACCGCCATCTGGTCACCGTCGAAGTCAGCGTTGAACGCGGAACAGACGAGCGGGTGCAGCTGAATCGCTTTACCTTCGATCAGGACGGGTTCGAACGCCTGAATGCCCAAACGGTGCAGCGTTGGCGCACGGTTCAGCATGACAGGGTGTTCGCGAATGACCTCGTCCAGAATGTCCCAAACTTCGGGACGCTCTTTTTCGACCAGCTTCTTGGCTTGCTTCACAGTGGAAGACAGGCCCTTTGCTTCAAGGCGCGAATAGATAAACGGCTTGAACAGTTCGAGCGCCATCTTCTTGGGCAACCCGCACTGGTGCAGTTTCAGTTCCGGACCCGTCACAATGACCGAACGGCCAGAGAAGTCGACGCGTTTCCCCAAAAGGTTCTGACGGAAACGACCCTGCTTGCCTTTCAGCATGTCGGACAGCGATTTCAGCGGACGCTTGTTTGCACCTGTAATCACACGACCACGGCGGCCGTTGTCAAACAGCGCATCAACAGATTCCTGCAACATCCGCTTTTCGTTACGGACGATGATGTCAGGCGCGCGCAGTTCGATCAGACGCTTCAGACGGTTGTTCCGGTTGATTACACGACGATACAGATCGTTCAGGTCAGACGTCGCGAAACGGCCGCCATCCAGTGGCACCAGCGGGCGCAGTTCCGGCGGGATCACAGGGATCACGGTCAGAACCATCCATTCCGGACGGTTGCCGGATTCGATGAAGCTTTCGACGATCTTCAAACGCTTGATGATCTTCTTGGGCTTCAGTTCGCCTGTGGCTTCCTTGAGGTCCGCACGCAGCTGTTCGGCTTCGCCTTCAAGGTCGATTTGGGACAGCATTTCGCGGATCGCTTCGGCGCCGATGTTCGCCTGGAAGGCGTCCATGCCGTAAACGTCCTGTGCTTCATAGAACTCTTCCTCGGACATCAGCTGACCGTATGTCAGGTCTGTCAGGCCGGGTTCGATGACAACGTAGTTTTCGAAATACAGAATACGTTCCAGATCGCGCAGGGTCATGTCCAGCATCAGGCCGATGCGGGATGGCAGCGATTTCAGGAACCAGATGTGCGCAACAGGTGCGGCCAGTTCGATGTGGCCCATCCGCTCGCGGCGGACCTTTTGCAGTGTCACTTCAACACCGCATTTTTCGCAGACAACGCCGCGATACTTCATGCGCTTATATTTACCGCAGAGGCATTCATAATCTTTGATCGGGCCAAAGATACGCGCACAGAACAGGCCGTCACGTTCAGGCTTGAACGTGCGGTAGTTGATGGTTTCCGGCTTCTTGATCTCACCAAAGGACCACGACAGGATCCGCTCGGGTGAGGCCAGAGAGACCTTGATTTCGTCAAACGTTTTCGCCGGTGTAAGCGGGTTAAACGGGTTGTTTGTCAGTTCCTGGTTCATTTTCAATTCCTTGAATTGGGCGCGTTAAGAGATGGAGAAAGCAGGGCCGCGGCCCTACTCCTCATCCTCCGCATCCAGGAGTTCCATGTTGAGGCCGAGGCCCCGGACTTCTTTCACGAGCACGTTGAAGGATTCCGGCACGCCGGCTTCAAAGTTATCTTCGCCTTTGACGATGCTTTCGTAGACCTTGGTGCGGCCTGCGACGTCATCCGACTTGACTGTCAGCATCTCTTGCAGCGTGTACGCCGCGCCGTATGCTTCGAGTGCCCAGACTTCCATTTCCCCGAAACGCTGACCACCGAACTGGGCTTTACCACCCAGCGGCTGTTGCGTGACAAGGCTGTATGGCCCTGTGGAACGTGCGTGGATCTTGTCGTCGACCAGGTGGTGCAGTTTCAGCAGGTATTTCACACCCACTGTGACCTTCCGAGAGAATTGCTCACCCGTGCGGCCGTCAAACAGAACCGACTGACCCGAGGTGTCGAAACCGGCACGCGTCAGCGCGTCGTTTACGTCGGCCTCTTTCGCACCGTCAAAGACGGGTGTCGCAATCGGCACACCACGTGTGACGTTGCCCGCAGCTTCGACAAGATGGTCTTCGTCCATCCCTTCAAGGCCCTCGGCATAAACGTCATCACCATAGGCGATCTTCATCGCTTCGCGCACGGGCGTCAGATCACCAGAGCGGCGATATTCGGACAGTGCCTCGTCGATATGGATACCCAGACCGCGTGCGGCCCAACCCATGTGTGTTTCAAGAATCTGACCGACGTTCATACGCGATGGCACGCCCAGCGGGTTCAGACAGAAGTCGACAGGGGTTCCGTCCGCAAGGAACGGCATGTCTTCCATCGGCACAACCTTGGAAATAACACCCTTGTTGCCGTGACGACCGGCCATCTTGTCGCCGGGCTGCAGCTTGCGCTTAACCGCGACGAAGACCTTGACCATCTTCATGACACCCGGTGGCAAATCATCACCACGACGGACTTTTTCGACCTTATCCTCGAAACGTGCATCCATCGCGCGCTTCTGGATTTCGTACTGTTCGTTCAAAGCTTCGACGATCTTGGCATCATCTTCGTCTTCCATGGCCAGCTGCCACCACTGCCCGCGGGACAGATCGGCGACGCTTTCCTCGGACACGATAGAACCCGCCTTGAAGCCTTTCGGCCCTTTGACGGCTTTCTTGCCGTTGATGATGTCCCACAGACGCGCGTAGATGTTACGGTCCAGAATGACCATCTCATCGTCGCGGTCACGGGCAAGGCGTTCGACCTCTTCCCGTTCGATCTGCAGCGCACGTTCGTCCTTTTCGACGCCGTGACGGTTGAAGACACGCACTTCGACGACCGTTCCGAAATCACCCGGTGGCAGACGCAAGGACGTGTCACGCACGTCTGACGCTTTCTCACCAAAGATGGCGCGCAGAAGCTTTTCTTCCGGCGTCATCGGGCTTTCGCCCTTTGGTGTGATCTTGCCAACAAGGATATCCGCTGGCCCGACTTCGGCACCAATGTACACGATCCCGGCTTCGTCGAGGTTGCGCAGGGCTTCCTCGCCGACGTTTGGAATGTCGCGTGTGATTTCCTCTGGCCCAAGCTTTGTGTCACGCGCGGCGACTTCGAATTCCTCGATGTGGACCGAGGTGAAGACGTCGTCACGCACGATACGCTCGGAAATCAGGATGGAGTCTTCGTAATTGTAGCCGTTCCAAGGCATGAACGCGACGACCACGTTTTTGCCAAGTGCCAGTTCACCCATGTCCGTGGATGGACCATCGGCAATGACTTCGCCCTTCTGAACCGTGTCGCCCACTTTCACCAGCGGACGCTGGTTGATGCAGGTGTTCTGGTTGGACCGCTGGAATTTGCGCATCCGGTAGATGTCAACGCCAGCGTCGCCGAGTTCCAGATCTTCGGTCGCACGGATAACGATACGTGTCGCATCGACCTGGTCGATGGTACCCGCACGCTTTGCCATGATGGCAGCGCCCGAGTCACGGGCGACGACTTCTTCGATGCCAGTGCCCACAAGTGGTGCCTCGGCCTGCAGAAGCGGCACAGCCTGACGCTGCATGTTCGATCCCATCAACGCACGGTTCGCGTCGTCGTTTTCAAGGAACGGGATGAGCGATGCGGCAACAGAAACCAGCTGCTTTGGCGACACGTCAATCAGATCGACGCTTTCGTTCTGCGCCAGCGTGTATTCACCGTTCTGACGGGTGGACACGAGGTCGTTGACGAACTTGCCGTCTTTATCGAGGTTCGCGTTCGCCTGCGCCACCGTGTGACGCATTTCTTCGGTCGCGGACATGTACTGCACTTCGTCAGTTACCTTGCCGTTTTCGACCTTGCGATAGGGTGTTTCGATAAAGCCGTACTTGTTCACGCGGGCAAATGTGGCCAGCGAGTTGATCAGACCGATGTTCGGGCCTTCCGGTGTCTCAATCGGGCACATCCGGCCATAGTGGGTCGGGTGTACGTCGCGGACTTCAAAACCTGCACGTTCGCGGGTCAGACCACCTGGCCCAAGTGCGGACAAGCGGCGCTTGTGCGTGACTTCGGACAGCGGGTTGGTTTGGTCCATGAACTGCGACAACTGCGAAGAGCCGAAGAATTCACGCACAGCAGCAGCGGCTGGCTTGGCGTTGATCAGGTCCTGCGGCATAACCGTGTCGATTTCGACGGATGACATGCGTTCCTTGATCGCGCGCTCCATGCGCAGCAGACCGACGCGGTACTGGTTTTCCATCAGTTCGCCAACTGAACGCACACGACGGTTGCCGAGGTGGTCGATATCGTCCACGTCGCCCTTGCCGTCACGCAGCTCGACAAGCGCCTTGATACAGGCAACGATGTCTTCCTTGCGCAGCGTACGGATGGTGTCTTCGGCATCCAGATCAAGGCGCATGTTCATCTTTACGCGACCCACTGCGGACAGGTCATAGCGTTCGCTGTCAAAGAACAGCGTGTCGAACAGCGCAGAGGCTGCATCGACGGTCGGTGGCTCACCCGGACGCATGACGCGATAGATATCCATGAGCGCGGTTTCGCGGTTCATGTTCTTGTCACCGGCCATCGTGTTGCGCATGTAAGCGCCGACGTTGATGTTATCGATATCAAGAACAGGGATCGTCTTGATGCCGGCATCCACCAGCTCTTTCAGGGTGCCGCCAGTGACGTTGCCCTCTTTATCGTATTCCAGCGTCAGTTCATCACCGGCCTCGACATAGATCGCACCGGTTTCTTCGTTGATGATGTCGCGGGCAACGAACTTGCCGACAATGCTGTCATAAGGGACAAGCAATTCTGTCACCTTGCCGTCGTCGATCAGTTTCTTGACCGAACGTGGCGTGACCTTTTCGCCTGCTTTGGCAATGACTTCGCCGGTCTTGGCATCGACAAGGTCCATCACCGGACGGGTGCCGCGCACTCGCTCCGGGAAGAACTTCGTGGTCCAGGCTTTGCCTTTCTTGTCGAGATTGTAATCGACGGTGTCATAGTAGGCATCCATGATGCCTTCCTGATCCAGACCCAGCGCATAAAGCAGGGTTGTCACAGGCAGCTTGCGGCGACGGTCGATACGGCAGAATACCAGATCCTTGGCGTCGAATTCAAAGTCGAGCCACGACCCGCGGTAAGGAATGATGCGGCAGGCGAACAGTAGCTTGCCGGACGAGTGTGTCTTGCCCTTGTCGTGGTCAAAGAACACGCCGGGAGAGCGGTGCATCTGGGAAACGATCACACGCTCTGTGCCGTTCACAACGAACGTGCCGTTTGGTGTCATCAACGGCATATCGCCCATGAAGACGTCCTGTTCCTTGATGTCCTTTACGGACTTCGCGCCTGTGTCTTCGTCCACATCGAATACGATCAGACGGAGTGTCACCTTCAATGGCGCGCTGTAGGTCATGTCGCGCTGCTGGCACTCTTCAACGTCATACTTCGGCTTTTCCAGCTCGTACTTGACGAACTCCAGCACTGCGGTTTCATTAAAGTCCTTGATCGGGAAAACCGACTGGAACACACCCTTGATTCCTTCGCCGTCAAGCGGCGTGTCGCTGTCGCCAGAGCGCAGGAACAGATCGTAGGATGATTTCTGAACCTCGATAAGGTTCGGCATTTCAAGAACTTCACGGATTTTGCCGTAGTATTTACGCAGGCGTTTCTGACCGAGGAAGGATTGAGCCAAAGCTAAGTCTCCATAATGTCAGAACGCGCTTTGGCTGGGATACCAAAACGCGTCCGAATACTGGCAGGGTCATTTCAATACCTGAGATGTTTCCCAAACATCTCTCCCGAAATGAACAACTTACCTGTCAAAACGCGCGGTTGAGCGCTTTGAAAGATAAGCTTACAAAGGTGTTTCTGGTTTTTTGTGCGCCGAGGTTTGTGGACCGAACCTGCCAATTAGTGGGGATTCGCGGAAAGTTCAAGGTCTTGAGAGAAAATCAACAACTTTTTAGGGGGTGACGTACGGGCCCGGCCCGATTGAAGGTTTCAAACCCTGCCGCACCCTTCCCCGCGCCGAATCGCAAGCCGCAAAAAACCCGGGCTGCTTCACAGCAACCCGGGCTTCTTTGAGACTGTCGGTCCGGCTTAGGCCAGTTCGACTTCTGCGCCAGCTGCTTCCAGCTTGCCCTTGATCTCTTCGGCTTCGGCTTTTGCGACGCCTTCTTTGATCTTGCCGCCAGCTTCGACGAGGTCTTTGGCTTCTTTCAGGCCAAGACCTGTGATGCCGCGGACTTCTTTGATGACGTTGATTTTCTGAGCGCCGGCGTTCTTGAGAACGACGTCGAATTCAGTTTTCTCTTCAGCAGCTGCACCGCCGGCGTCGCCAGCTGGGCCTGCCATCATCACAGCGCCACCGGCAGCTGGTTCGATGCCATACTCGTCCTTGAGGATGGTTTTCAGTTCTTGTGCTTCGAGAAGGGTCAGACCAACGATCTCTTCAGCAAGTTTCTTCAGATCAGCCATTTTGCTTTTCCATTTCTAAATTTGTGTTCCAACGCGAGGCGAATACCCCACGAGAGTAGTCAGGTGCCTTATGCAGCCTTCTCTTCGATGGTCGAAAGAATGCTTGCGATGTTGGAAGCAGGCGCGCCAATGGCCCCGGCGATGTTTGCGGCAGGTGCTGCGATGCAACCCACGATGGAAGCGATAAGCTCCTCGCGGCTTGGCATCCCGGCAACGGCTTTCACACCAGCAGGATCAAGTGCTTGATCGCCCATTGCACCGCCGAGGACGACAAGCTTGTCATTCTCTTTGGCGTAATTGTCGATGACCTTGGCCGCAGCCACTGGGTCTTCGGAAAAGGCGAGCACGGTCATGCCTGTCAGGTATTCGGCGATGCTTGCGCATGGCTTACCTTCCAGAGCAATCTTGGCGAGCTTGTTCTTGGCAACGCGAACAGACCCACCCGCTTCACGCATGTTCGCGCGCAGGTCCTGCATTTCGGCAACTGTCATTCCCTCGTAGTGGGCAACCACAACGACGCCAGAGCTTTCAAAAACTTGGCCGAGTTCGTCGACCAGTTGTTCTTTTTGGGCTCTATCCACAGTTTCACTCCAAGTTTGGAGGGTGACCCCTCCGGCTCAATTTTGCCCGGTGGCGAACCACCGAACGTAACAGTCCGCGATATAACGGGGTGCGAGCCGGGAGTGTGACTGAGGAGAACCCCAGAGCAATTCCGGTCTTTCCCGTCTCAGGCAGGATTTATGATCTGAGGATCACCCACCGTCTTGGACAGATACACCGGCCCGAATCAAACCGGGCGATGTGAAGGGCTGTTTAGGGGGTTGGGGCACTTTTGGGAAGGGGGATTGGATTAGCGAATGAGAATTCGGTTCGGAAGGTCTGCTTTGAGCCCAATCCGACGCCGATCAAGCTGGATGTGACAGGATGTTCAGGAGCTTTCCAGTGGGGTCGAATAGGTAGAAGCGCCGAACCCCCCATGGTTCATCGGTCAGCTCGTATTCGATTGCATGACCAAGGTTCTTGGCGCGTTGATAGACAGCATCGACATTCTCAACCTCGATCGAGAGATCGGGAACTGCAGTCCCCGACCCACCTTCCGTCGCTATACTGAGCTGCGTTCGCGCCATTTCGTCAGACGCCAAGGTCACGATCCACCCGTGATCCATCACGACATTCAAACCGAAGAGGTCCGCATAGAACCTTTTGACGTTTTCGACCTCGGTCGCCGCTATATTCGAAACGATGCGTTTGACTGTCATCTTTCAGCACTCCTAATCCGAAGTCAGTTTAGCGCCAGGATTGCGGCATGTCCGCTTTGTCCCGCAGTGCCGTCATTAAAAAAAGGGCCGCCCCGATCGGGACGGCCTTTCAATTCATTTGACGGGAAAGCTTAGTTGCCAGTCGCGCTGTCGATCGCGACAGAGACACCCGGACCCATTGTCGAGGTCAGGGAAACCTTCTTCATATAGGTGCCCTTTGCACCTGTCGGCTTGGCTTTCTGCACTGCGTCGACAAACGCCAGAACGTTCTCTTCGATCTTCTTGTGATCGAAAGAGGCTTTGCCGATGCCTGCGTGAACCACACCGGCCTTTTCAGCCTTGAACTGGATCTCGCCGCCCTTCTTGGCCTGGATCGCCTCGGTCACGTCGGGGGTCACTGTGCCTGTACGTGGGTTTGGCATCAGGTTGCGTGGACCCAGAACCTTACCCAAGCGGCCAACGACACCCATCATGTCAGGTGTCGCAATACAAACGTCAAAGTCGATTGTGCCGCCCTGAATGGTTTCCATCAGGTCTTCTGCACCGACGATGTCTGCACCGGCTTTCTTGGCTTCCTCGGCCTTGTCGCCGCGTGCGAAGACAGCAACGCGGACAGTCTTGCCGGTGCCGTTTGGCAATGTGACCGTGCCGCGGACCATCTGGTCGGCGTGGCGCGGGTCGACACCCAGAACCATGGAAATTTCGATGGTTTCATCGAACTTTGCCTTGGCGTTGTCTTTGACCAGTGACACAGCCTCGGTGACTGTGACGTTTTCTTTGCCAGCAAATGCTTCGCGCGCTGCTGTTGTGCGCTTACCGTATTTTGCCATTACTTCACCTCGATGCCCATAGAGCGGGCAGAGCCCGCGATGATCAGCATTGCGCCTTCGATGGACGTCGCGTTGAGGTCCTTCATCTTGGCTTCGGCGATTTCACGTACCTGCTTGGCGGAAATCGACCCTGCGACCTGCTTGCCTGGCTCTTTCGAACCCGACTTCAGCTTGGCCGCTTTCTTGATGTAAAAAGACGCAGGTGGCGTCTTGATTTCCATCGTGAACGACTTGTCCTGATAGTAGGTGATGACGGTCGGGCAAGGTGCGCCCTTTTCCATGTCTTCTGTCTTGGCGTTGAACGCCTTGCAGAATTCCATGATGTTGATGCCGCGCTGACCCAGCGCCGGGCCCACGGGCGGGCTTGGGTTGGCCGCGCCTGCAGGAACCTGCAGTTTGAGCGTGCCCATAACTTTCTTAGCCATAAGGCTATCTCCTATTCCAACGCCCCTTGGTCGCGACCGCAGGGCTTTTCGTTGTGTGGTCCGGTCTGACGCACGCGTGCGCCTCGCCTCCCACAGTGGATGTCGGTCGGACCGACGGGCGGGCTATAGCAGAGATAGAATTGGGCGCAAGAAAAATGACTCTGATGTCCGGTTTGAGCCCAGAGCGTTTAATGCTGCGTTCTCGACAGATGTCCACTTTTCATCTTTCAGGTACGACCGCATGCATTGAAACGCGTGGCTCGATAAAAATTTGACCTTGTAGCTTAGCGGTTTGTACGTGCAGTGAACGGCGGCAATGAGGCTAAACCCACCGATGCAGCATTTCTGCCTGTCAAATTCTTCCACCAGCCTTAAAAACGCCAAACAGTTTTGATATCTCATTTGCATATCGGAAAAAGGCTAGACGATGGTTCTCGAATACAGACAAGAAGCTACGCTCGCCGGTAGGCTTGTCAGCTTTATGGCTGTACCGTTTATGATGCTTATCGCGGGCGCTTTGATTGGCGTTTTTGGACTGTTCAGCCGCGAAGCCTATGACCTTGTCGCGTCTATTTTCGGGGGCGACATGGCGCGCCTCAAAGAGTTCTTGGTCTTTCTCCTCCTCCTGACCATTTCGGTTGGTTTTTCAAGTATACTAATCATTGCCGGTCTGTACGTGTCGCTTGTCAGAAGAGATTATGTTGTTGAGATTCATCCCGACCGCCGGACGGTAAACATCTATTTTCAGCGCGCTCTGCTATGGCATCATTCATCCAGCTCTTCCTACAGATTTGATGAAATTGAAGCAATTGAGCTGCGGTATGATGATGAGGGGAACGAAATTCGGCTTCGCCTTCCCGATCGCAAGTTCGCCCTGAAGCTGCTTCGTGAATATAGCAGACCTGTAGCAGAGAAAAAACTCAGTCAATTGAAAGAGATGGGCTTGCCCGCAAAGTAGAATGTTCAAATGTCCGCGATGCGATCATAGATCATCGGAAAAGGCGCGATGCGGCCCCGCAAGTCCGGAATGGGCTCATAATGTAGGTTGCTGACCGCCTTATTCAGAATCGCACGGATATTATTCAAGGATAACGCCCAGGTTTCTGTCATGATCAAACCCCAGTCGCTATATCTTGTATCTATGTCCCTTCAGCAAACCGGACATTGGCACAGCCTTAGCGAAATGGCGCTTTGTCCGCGAAGCCGAAATCTCTCTACGCCCAGCTGAAACGAGAAATGCCGCCCCTCGGACGGCATTTCGAAAACGTCGCGTAATTTGGTTCAGCCCTGCTTGGACACCTGCGTAAATTCCAGTTCGACTGGGGTCGCGCGGCCAAAGATGGATACAGTCACCTTCAGGCGCTGTTCGGCTTCGTCCACTTCTTCGACCATGCCGTCGAAGTCTTCGAACGGCCCGTCGTTGACCTTGACCTTCTCGCCGATCTCGAAATGGATCAGGGTGCGTGGTGCTTCCTGACCTTCTTCGACGCGGCCAAGGATGGCCTGTACTTCGGCGTCGCGCATCGGCATCGGACGCCCCTGAGGACCAAGAAAACCGGTAACGCGGTTGATCGAATTGATCAGGTGATAGCCTTCGTCCGACATTTCCATGTGCACCAGCACGTAGCCGGGCATGAAGCGGCGTTCAGCCGTCACTTTCTTGTTGCGACGGACCTCGATCACTTCTTCGGTCGGTACAAGCACTTCGTCGATCTGGTCGGACAGGCCCTGCTCTTCCGCCTTCTGGCGAATGGTCTCTGCGATCTTCTTTTCGAAGTTCGAAAGAACGCTTACCGAATACCAACGTTTCGCCATGAGCCTCGACACCTCGTCGTCGTTGCGGGTCACCCCGCAAATTCCAGTTGTTCCAAACGGTTTTACCGTTGCTCCGAAAAATAAAAGCGGCGCGCAACACGATTCGCCGCACGCCATTTCCGGAAGTCAGGCGCTATTAACGCCCATTCCCCATCGGTTCAAGGGGGCAGCGCCAGAATAACGCCGCCCGGCCCCTAGCCGAAGTAGGCCAGAACCGCGCTCAACCCGCCGCGGATGACCCAGTCAACGAGGCTGAAAAACACTGCCGTCAGTGCCGCCATGATGAACACCATGATCGTCGTCGTGATCACTTCACGACGTGTCGGCCAAACGACCTTCGCGACTTCCGCACGTGTTTCGTTGATGAATTTGACTGGATTCGCCATGGAGCGGGATACCTTCTTGCAGAATAGAGGCGACATACGCCTTGGCTGCCAGCTTTTCAAGGGCGGAGCAGGGTCACCACGGTGTTTGCGTCAATCCGCGCGATCTGTTCCGCGTATTGCTTTGCCGCGCGGGCGTGGTCTTCGGGCAGGAATGCATCGAATGGCGGATGGTCCGGCCCGATCGGGAACCGTTCGCGGGCGTTCACAGCGGCCTTGCGACCTTTGCCCAGCGCATAGCGGATCTGGATTTCGGCAACGGCATCTGCGGACAGACCGCGATGCACGATCTTGTCGATGGGTGGCAGGGTGATGTCCGCGCCGAGCATGCGCCGCGCGATTTCGGGAAACAGCGCTGTGTAATCTTCGTATCGCCAGACTGTCAGGCTGCGCACACCATCTGCCTGCGCGATCCGGTCGGTCAGTTCGGCCCAATCGACCCTGCCCAACGGGTTCAATGCCATGACATCGCCAAGCGCGACGCGGTGACCGCCCATCAGAGCCTGACAAAAAGCCGACGTCAGATAATGCGCGGGATTGCGCACGGACAGGAACACATCAAGTCCATTCGGCGCGATCCTGGACGCAAGCGCGCTGATCCGGTCTGCCGCCAGCGGATAAAGCGGCATCGCCACCTTGCCCTTGCGCGATTGCAACGTCCCGATAAAGTTTTCCTCGCTCAGCACCACACGATGCGCGGGGCCTGCCATCTCTGCGATTGCGGCCTTGCCGTCATCCCCGAACCGTTCGGCAATGCTTTGGCCTGCGCGAAAATGCGGCGGACCATAAAACCGCACGCCGGCGGTGCGCAAAACATCGGCCTGCGCAAACATCGACCGCTGCAGATGCGTCGTCGCTGTCTTGTGCGCTCCGATGTGCAATGCAATCTGGGGGAACATCCTGCCTCCGCGACGTGTGGGGGAGGCCTGGCAGGGGCAGCAGGGCTTGAACCCGCGACCTACGGTTTTGGAGACCGTCGCTCTACCAACTGAGCTATACCCCTATGGCCGAGGCTCGGATTAGCCCGAACCGCCACGCGGATCAAGTGCCTGACTTGCGTTTGGGCCGACAAATATCGCATGAAGCGATAAGTCACCGCCCGGAAAGCCAGTCTTGTGCGCGCAGTTCGCAGATATTTCATCAAGTCCGATCTTGCGCCACGTCTTCTTGGAGCACTGGTGACGGGCTATCTGCGGTTCTGTCTGCGCACGACCCGCTGGACGTATGAAGGACGCGATGCCCTTGCCGCCGCAACTAAGGACGGCCCCGTCTTGTTCGCGATGTGGCACGAACGCTCGCTCTTTGGTCCGGCACATTGGCCGGACGCGCTTGGCGAGTTATCCACCCTGTTTGCCAGTTCAGCAATCGGGCGTGTCGGGGGAGACATGCATCGCCGCTTTGGCCGCCGCCCGATGAAAATGTCCGAGAAGCGCAGTAATGCGAAAGTCTCGCGCGAGGTGCTGAAACGCTTGCGGGACGGGATCAGCATCGGCATGACGACGGACGGGCCGAACGGACCAGCACGGGTTGTAAATGATGCGACACTTGGCTGGGCGGGCGCAATCGGGCGACCGGTGTTCTGTTATGCCTTCGCCGTGAAACGGCATAAGCGGCTGAAAACTTGGGACAGGATGATGTTCCCCTTCCCGTTCACCCGTGGGCATGTGGTCTTTCACACTTGGGACGGGACGGTGCCGCGCAAGGCCGACGATGAAACATTGGAAGCGGCGCGGCGGTCACTGGGTGCGGCCCTGAACGCAGCGTGCGAAAAGGCCGACAAGGGCGTGTAGCCGGGGCGACCGAACAAGGCCGCCCCAAGCAATTCTAGTGAGAAAACTTCCTGATCTCGCCAGCCTTAAGGCGTGCGCTGTATGACTGCAGCTCTTGCTTGACGATCTTCATCAGAAAATAAAGCGCCGTGATGTTGACGACGGCCATGGCAAAGATTGCCGCATCCGAGAAATCAATCACAGGGCCAAGGCTTGCCGCCGCACCGATCACGATGAAGATGCAGAAGATGATCTTGAAGATCAGCTCGGTCGTCTTGCCTTCACCAAAGAGATAGGTCCATGCCTTCAGCCCGTAGTAGGACCACGAGATCATGGTCGAGAAAGCGAACAGGACGACCGCAAGGGACAGCACATACGGGAACCAGCTGATTGATGATCCGAAGGCAGCCGATGTCAGGGCTACGCCGGATGTATCGCCAACAGTGGCAATCGCTGTGCCTGCTTCGTTCAGAACGAAGTTGCCTGTTTCGGCATCCATGATCAACTGACCCGAGATGACGATCACAAGCGCTGTCATCGTACAGATGACCACCGTGTCGATCAGTGGCTCAAGCAAGGACACAAAGCCTTCGGTGATCGGCTCTTTGGTTCTTACCGCAGAGTGGGCGATCGCCGCGGACCCAACGCCCGCCTCGTTCGAAAACGCAGCCCGCTTGAAGCCCTGGATCAACGCACCGACAAGACCGCCAGCAACACCAAGGCCGGTAAAGGCACCTGCGAAGATCTGGCTGAACGCCGTCCCGATCATGTCGTAGTTCACGATCAGAACGATCAGCGCAGCACCGACATAAAGGATGCCCATGAATGGCACGACCTTTTCTGTCACCTTGGCAATGGACTTGATCCCGCCCACAATGACCGCAAAGACAACTGCCGCAAAGATCAGACCTGTGATCCAGCCGGGGAATTCACCGGTGATCTGGGTGATCTGCACATGGGCCTGGTTGGCCTGGAACATGTTGCCGCCGCCAAGTGCGCCGAGGATACAGAAGATCGAGAACAGGATCGCAAGGATCTTGCCACCCGGCAGACCCAGTTCGTCAAAGCCTTTGCTCATGTAATACATCGGGCCACCTGAGACGGTGCCGTCAGGGTATTCGTTGCGATACTTCACACCCAGCGTACATTCGGTAAACTTGGACGCCATCCCCAGAAGACCCGCAAGGATCATCCAGAAGGTCGCCCCCGGTCCGCCGATCCCGACGGCCACGGCAACACCCGCGATGTTACCCAGACCGACCGTGCCCGAAAGGGCCGTGGCAAGCGCCTGAAAGTGGCTGACCTCGCCCGCGTCGTTCGGGTCGGAATAGTCACCCTTTACCAGCGCAATCGCGTGGCCGAAGAAACGGAACTGAACAAAGGCAAAGTAAAGCGTGAACACTGTGGCACCGACGACCAGCCACATCACGATCCAAGGAAAACTGGTGCCCGGGATTGGCGCAAAGATACCGTTCACGAACCAGCCGGTTGAATTGGCAAAGATTTCGTTGACCCGCGCATCAAGGCTTTGGGCCTCTTGCGCGAAAGCCTGACCAGAGGTCGCGATCAGCGCCCCGAGGGTCAGAAGGAGTTTGTGATAGAAATTCATAATCGACCTTCCTTATACGACAACGGTGACAGGAACGCGGGCGTTCATGACAAGGGTTGCAGTGGAACTTCCGAACAGACGGGAAGACAGACCGCCCTCGCTTGAACGTGCAACGATAATCTGATCCGCAGCTTCGCTATGGGCGATATCATCAATCGTGTCGGCAACATGCCCGTGGCGCACGATCGCACGGGCGTTCAACCCGGAATCCTTCAGCGATTTCACCGCAGGATCGACAACGCGCTCCATCGCGACCGAGATTTCCTCTTCGCGCCGTTTGTGCCGTTCAGCGTTTTCTTCCGCAGTCTGGAAGGAAAACGGCGACCATTCGATCACGTAAACCACGATCAATTCGCAGTCAGTGGTCTTGGCCGCCATGTTTTTGGCAAAGTCGAGGGCCTTTTCCCCCGTGCTTTGTCCATCTAGGCCGATGACTAATTTCATGTATGTGTCCCTCTTTGCTGTTGGACCTTGGCGCGCTGGCCAAGGAAACGCAGGTGAGGGCGCGCCCTGTTTCAGGGTCGTTAACGCGCAAAGGCAGCCCCCATCGGCATGGGATCATCTTGGAGAATTATAAGAAGGGGGTGTGCCTGAAAATAACCCAATCCCCGGTTAATTCGACTGCAATTCTGATTTTTCCAGACGCATTCGAACATTGACTCGCTACATCAGGAGCCGATCGAGTTTCATCACGGTCCACATGAGGCAAGCACCGCACACAAGTGTAGGCTGTCGGGCGTCCTCCTTTTGCATACCGAACTCATTACGAACAAGAAACAACAAATCGCCTGTCGCTCACCATAGTCCTGACTTCTTCGTAACGACATTGGCACGAGCGAAAAATCGCAGGCCATTACGAAGGGACACTTGATGACTTCAGAAACATTTATTCTTTACGGCGACGTCAACGTCGAATTTACGATTACGGAACTTGCTGACGGTTCGCTTCAATTCGACCTGAAGGTGCTGGATGACACAGGCTCCATCGGTGATTTGAATGCGTTTTTCTTTGATCTTGCCGATGACAGCCTGACCCATGGCATGACGATTACAGGAAGCGATGTCACCGATACCGTGCTCAAGGTGGACGGTGTCACGAAGGTCGACAACTATACCAATATGAACGGCGAAGTTATTAAGGAACTGGGCAAGTTCGATGCCGGTGTGCAATTCGGGACCCAAGGTATCGGTCAAGACGACATCCGAGAAACCAGCTTTATCCTGTCACATAATACCGCCAATCTGTCGCTGCAGGATCTAAGCATGCAGGACATCGGTGTACGTTTGACATCTGTTGGTGCAGAAGGCGGGTCGCGGGATGGTTCGCTTAAGATCGGTGGCGAAGTCCCTGACTTTCCGGACGGACCAGTCGAACCGGTAAATGTCGCCATCGACGACACAATGACGGTGTCCGAAGTCGAAACGTTTAACCCACCATTTGTGCCGTTCGATTATCTGTCTGACTTTGCCGAGAGTATACTCGAAAACGACCAGACCGATGAATTCATCTATGCCGGTGACGTCACGGCTGTAAATGGCGACGCAAATGCGATTGGCGATATCGTGCTGGGCAGCAATGGTGGCGCCATCAAGATCTTTGCCGATGGCACAGTCGATTTTTCGGCTGCATCTTCCGAATTCGGGCCAAGCGATTTTGCCTATCTGAACGATGGAGAAACCGCACAGACGGCGTTTGAATACACCATCGAAGGCGGTTCAACTGCAACGCTCACTGTAACTGTCACAGGTATTTCTGATGGCGGCGGCGGTCCAATTGACGATGGCGGTCCAATCGATTTCGGCTGATCACGAAATACTGCGGTTTCTTCGGAATTGATGGGGGTGATCGTTCGCTTACCCCCGTATTGTGAGCGTCAGACGATCGTCATGATTGGGGCTGAAGATTCACAAGGACATTCGGAAACAAATTAGGCCGCCGCATGTCTGCGACGGCCTTGTTTGGTTTTGTGGGTGTTGTAGCGCCCAGATCACGTTGGTGTGGGTTCTCGGGACCTTTTCCTGATCGGGGAAAAGGCCCTGACACCCACCGGTAACTTCGCCTGGGCGAAGTTACTCGATAATCTTTGACACAACGCCAGCGCCGACTGTCCGCCCACCTTCGCGGATTGCGAACCG
>NZ_FOIZ01000003.1 GCF_900109295.1 Cognatiyoonia koreensis | reverse complement strand
AGATCGTGATGTCGCAGAATGGCATGGTCACAGTCCAGATATCTCAACCCACTGTCCGCCATTATCGCCGTCCAGACAAGGATGCCAGAGGGCTCGCTGCGGTCATAAGCTGCGCGGACCACGAACGGCTGGTATAAGACGGGCCGACTTTCGCTGCAGGGCGCACGAACTGGTAAGATGCGGATGTTGGTTGAGATAATATTAATTTCGGCTTTTGAATATGCGCCGTACTCTTAAATATGGTCAGGCAGCTGATAGCCGTGCGCGTAAACGTCTCGAATAGCAGCCAGGGCGGCGTCTTTGCTGAGATCATTCCCAAACCGGTCCGCGTGGATCGCGTCAAGCCCTTTGGGTGGCTGCCCGGATGTCATCCATTTCGCCAGAATTTCCGCCGAGCCCCCGCCTGTTCCGATACCCACATTGAAGCCCGTAGCGAGCCAAAGACCGTCCATCTCGGGAACCGGACCGATCAAAGGCAATCCATCGGGTGTGAAGCACATCGGTCCATTGTTGGCGACTTTGATGCCAGCCTCGGCAAACAGCGGCATCCTCTCCATCAGCCGTTCAAGATGCGGCATCAACGGATCGAGGTTTGGCGGCAGCAGGTCTTCCTTGAAGTCTGGCGGGATGCCGTCCAGTGCCCAGAACTCAGGTTCTTTTTCGTAGATGCCGATAAGTAATCCGTCCCGTTCCTGGCGCACATTACAGGATACCCAACTGTCCCGAATGGCTGGCAGCTCTTTGTCGAGCGCAGCAATCTCGGGCAGGCTTTCGGTGATAATCTCATGATGTTGGGTCGGAAAAACTGGCAGGTTCAGGCCAAGGGGGGCCAGCATCTCAGGGGCCCAGAAAGATGTTGCGACAACGACATTCCTGGCTGTTACGGTCCCGCTGGGCGTTTCCAGAACCCATTTTCCAGACGCCTGAGAGATTGCACTGACAGGACAGTGCCGCTTGATTGATGCACCATGCTGTTTGGCGGCTTGTGCCAGCGCGTTCGTGGCCCCTGTCGGGTCTACATGGCCATCGGTTGGCGTGTGCGCCGCCCCGAAATTAGCAGTGGTATCGACAAAGGGGTGAAGCGTTGCCACTTCATCCGGGCTCCGGATGTAAAACGGAATATTGAGCGCTTCGTATCTGGGTGCGTAGACGTGAAACAGTTCCAATTCGCGCGCCGTCGCAGCAAGCCGAAGGCTGCCGGTTTCGTGGAAGCCAACCGATTGTCCCGTTTCCTGTTCGGCTTGCAGATAGGTGCGGATTGACCCGGCAAAGAGTGCTGTCATCTTTGGATAGGGTCCAAAATACGTGGTGTTGCCTGCGGCGTGCCAAGTGGATCCGGACGTCAGTTCCCTGCGTTCCAGAAGAACGGTGTCAGTCCAGCCCAGTTTCGCCAGCCAATACAAGACCGACACGCCGACAATCCCGCCACCGATCACCGCCACCTGCACATCTGTTTTCATACCTGCCTTATACCCATTCCTGCCTTGCTTGACCCATAGGCTCTAATGCTGCTGCTTTACGCTAGCGCAAATGCTTCCTCGAACGGAAGGTAGCAGAGATCAGGAGCGGACGCTTGTGCGACAAAGACGGAATTGACAGCTCGATCGCAGAATTATATCTGATCGCGATCTGCCCGCCGGGACGACCCGGCCTTCGAAGAGGCTTCGTCAGGACGACCTGCAATCTTGGAGGTCAAAATGGCTTGGATATTTCTCATTGCAGCAGGCACTTTGGAAGTGGCTTGGGCAACAAGTTTGAAGAAGCTCGGCTTAGGCTTCTCGTGGGCTCTTGGCACGTTGACGGTTGTGGCCATGATCGCAAGTCTTCTGGCGCTCTATGTCGCGATGGTCCGGCTGCCGCTCGGCATCGCCTATCCGATATGGACTGGCATCGGCTCTGTTGGATCGGTCCTCGTAAGTGTAATGACTTTCAATCAAGAACTAAGCATATCCAGCATCTTGGGAGTGATCCTGTTGGTGTCCGGGATGCTGCTGTTGGGCGTGGACGCACATTAGGACAAGGACGCAGGAATATGACGAGCAAAACCAAACAGGCGCGGGACCTGATCGAGGGCAAACCCGCCCTGATCGTGATCGACATTCAGAAAAGCACCTTCATCGACGACAGCGAGGTCCGCTCCATCGATAACATGCCCGGCTACAAGGAGCGGATGATCGCCGCCCGTGGTCTGGTCGATGCCGCGCATGACGGCGACGTGCCGGTGATCTTCATTCAGGAGATTCACCGTTCTGACCTGATCGACTTCGGGCGGGAACTGGATGGCGACGAGGACGTGCATTGCCTGGAAGGCGATCCACGAACGGATGTCGCGCAAGAAGAAATGGGATTCCGCAAGGGCGACTACATCGTGCCGAAGCGACGTTATTCGGCCTTTTTCGGCACGGATCTGGAAATTCTGCTGCGCGGTCTGAAGGTCGACACGCTGATCCTGTGCGGCGGGCTGACCGATGTTTGTGTTCACTACACCTTTGTCGACGGGCATCAGTCGGATTACTTCTGCCGGGTTGTCGAAGACTGCGTTGGCGGGTCTTCCGTTCCTGCGCACGAGGCGGCGCTGAAGGCGATGGAGTATCTGCAGACAGGTGCGGTTCAATCCCGGTCGACCGTGATCGCTGCACTGTCAGAGCACGCGACATCGCGCTGACGTTCCCCGCAAACGCATTCAAGGACCGATCAGGTCTGGGCTTTGGCGTCGGCCTTAGAAGCGAACCAATCGAAGGCCGCTTGAACGGATGGCTGACGCTTCGATCCGCGTTCGGCCAGCATGTAGAAATCATGCTCTCCCGGAAGGGTGTCCAGGCAGACCTGCACGAGGCGGCCTTCGGCCATGTCGCGTGCCGCCAGAAAGCTGCTGACGAGGACGACACCCTGCCCTGAGAGAGCAGCGTCCATAGCAAGAGCCGTCTGACTTAACCGCAGACCGCGTCCGCCGCGATCTTCGATATTCAAATGTCTCAGGAACGCAGGCCACAGATCGTGAGCATCGTGCAGCTTGGGCAGCCGCGACACAGTGTTCGGGCCGAGCGGCAGGCTCTGCCCGCTGACAAGGGTGGGTGCGGCGACCGCAATGACCTCATGACGGAACAGACGGACAACCTCCAGCGCCGCGCCGAACGGCGGCTTTCCCTGCCGTATCGCCAGATCGATTCCATCGCCATGAAAGCTCGACACTCTTTCAGTGGCGAGAACCGCAAGGTCGATCTCCGGATGCGCGGCCGAGAATTCCGGCAGGTTCGGCATCAGCCACTTCGCGGCGAATGTCGGGGTGACGCTGACCAGAACCTTGCCCGGCTCGGGACGCAGTGTCTCGGTGGCGGCGCGCAGGTCGTCGAAGGCCGTGGCGATGCGCGCGTGATACCCGCGCCCCGCAGCCGTAAATGCCAGCCCCTTGGGCAATCTTTCGAAGAGTGGCACGCCAAGATGTGTTTCGAGCTGCCGCACCTGCTGCGCGACCGCCCCTTGTGTCACGCCCATGTCATCGGCGGCGGCGCGGAAATTGAGATGACGGCCCGCCACATCGAAAGCACGCAAGCCGTTGAGAGGCGGGAGTTGGGTCATCAAGCGATAGTAATACTACTGTCAGACAAGATCAATTCTGGCGCGAAATCTTGCGATGAAAGCGCTATAAACGCGACAGGACAAATTTGGAGGGCGAGATGTCAGTAGAAAAAGTAGCATTGATCACGGCTGGCGGCAGTGGAATGGGGGCGGATGCCGCCCGCCGGATGGCGGCAGACGGTTTCCGGGTCGGGATACTGTCGTCCTCCGGCAAGGGCGAAACGCTCGGTCAGGAGCTGGGCGGATTTGGCGTGACGGGATCGAACCGGAACGCGGACGATCTGGCGGCGCTGGTGCAAGGTGCCACCGACCGCTGGGGCCGTGTCGACGTGCTGGTCAACTCTGCCGGACATGGCCCCAAAGGCCCGGTCCTCGAAATCTCCGATGACGACTGGCACACGGGAATGGAGGTCTATCTGCTGAACGTGATCCGACCCGCGCGTCTGGTCACGCCGCCGATGCAGGCGCAGGGCGGTGGCGCGGTCATCAACATCTCGACCTTCGCGGCATTCGAGCCTGACCCGCTCTTCCCGACCTCTGGCGTGTTCCGGGCGGGTCTGGCTGCATTCACAAAGCTCTATGCTGACAAATACGCGGGCGGGAACATCCGCATGAACAATGTCCTTCCCGGGTTCATCGACAGCCTGCCCGAGACCGAGGATCGCCGCGCCCGCATCCCGATGGGCCGTTACGGGCGCGCAGAAGAGGTGTCGTCGCTGATTTCGTGGCTGGCATCGGACGCAGCGGCCTACATGACCGGCCAGAATCTGCGGATCGACGGAGGGCTGACCCGTGCCGTCTGATGTTGCCATCGCCGCCCCGGCGACGGGACGTCTTGCCTTTACCGTCAAATGGGTTGCCTCGATCATCCAGATCATGGGCTACTCGGCCACGGCGTTCGGCTGGACACCGTGGAACCTTTATCTGTTTCTCGTGGGCGTCCTCGGCTGGTTCGCCGTCGGCGTGCTCTGGAATGACCGCGCGATCATGTTGATCCATATCGTTGCCTTGGGTGCCATGCTTGCCGGGATGAGCAGCAGCTAGAACATGCCATTTTCGTTTGCGCTGCTTTCCGGCAGGACCTGCAACACATCCCAATGTTCGACGACCTTGCCCGCGTCATCGAGACGAAAGATGTCCATGCCGGCGTACTCGAGGCCTTCGGGCCAGATCTGATGGCAATGCAGGACAACGAATTGTCCATCGGCGATCGCCCGTTTCACCTCGACCCGCTTGCCGGGGTATTCTGCGGCCATCTTTTCGAAGTAGGCGATGAACCCGTCCTTGCCGTCCGCAACGTGAGGGTTGTGCTGAACGTAGTCCGCCCCTGCATATCGTTCGATGGCTTCGGCGGGGCGGCAGTCGTTGAACATCATCTCATAGAACGCGATGACGTTGGCTTTGTCGGTCTCTGGATATCTTTGCATGACTGAGTTCCTTTTGTCGAATGCCCCCCAACCTTTGAGCCGGAGGGCATCGGGCATCAGGACTTTCCTTATTGACCAGCAAGCTGCTGCAATGCGCCTGCCCAGTCTTCGACGTGGTAGCTCTGAACGATGATCCCGTCCTTCAGTTCATGGATATCGATCGTCATGATGTCAAAGCTACGCCCCTGTCCATCAACGCCAAAGAACGGTGCGACGGGTGTGCCGGTTGCGCGGCTGCGGACGGTGACGAAATTGCCATCCTGGTGCATGGCCTGAACATCCCAATCCAGATCGGGGATCAGTTGGGCAAAGCCACCCATTTGTCCCAGAAAGGCGTCGCGGGATTTTTTGTCTCCGGAATAGTCGCCCAGGCTGGTCCAATCCTCTGATGTGACCTCCTGAAAGGCGGCGGTGTGCTCTTGGGAGCCGGGATTGCTCAGCAGATCGTAAAAGACCTGAACGGTTGCGGTGTCGTCGGCAAATGCGCCTGTTGCAAGTGTGGCGAGGGCTGCGGCTGCGGTGAATGTCTTGAGGGTCATGGTGGTCTCCAATCTGTGGGTACGGTTTTGCAAGACCGCTGCCAGATAAATGGTGTTGGTCTGCTGATGAAAGAATTAGACCATCGGCACCTTTTTGATTATCCAGTCATTGGTGAATTCATATTTCGATGGATTAGAAAGATGATTGAGGATTTGCGGGGGCTGGCCGTGTTTGTGGCGGTGGCGGACGCTGGCAGCCTGAGTGCGGCGGGCAGGCGGCTCAAACTGTCGACGTCCGTTGTAAGCCATCACCTATCCCGTCTTGAGGGTAAGCTGGGCGTCACCCTGTTCTTCCGCTCCACGCGATCCATGTCCCTGACTGCGGAGGGACAAGCGGCACTCGACCCCGCCCGGCGCATGATGGCCGCAGGCAACGAGGCATTGGATGCGATCAACATCGGCCAGGATATGCCCGCCGGAACCTTGCGTGTTTCCATGCCCGCATGGGGCGAGCAGAGCCGCCTGAGGCAGGCGCTTTGGCAATTTGCCAAGCAACATCCGATGGTCGACATCGCCCTGCACAGCAGCGACGTGCCGGTTGACCTGATCCGCGAAGGGTTCGATCTTGCGATCCGGTTGGGAACTTTGGCCGATAGCGCGCTGAAGAGCCGACGCCTTGGCGATTTCCGCTTGGCCCTGGTCGCGTCACCGGAATACTTGGCGACGCGCGGCCCGATCATGTCAATCGAAGATCTGGCCGCCTGCGACTTTGTCGGCATCTCGATTGTTCCGAACGGCATGACCCTCCAGAACGGGACAGAAGCCATCGCTTTTGAGCCGCGGAACTTCAGGCTGGAGGTCGATACAATCAGTTCGGCCAAATCGGCGGTTCTGGCAGGATTGGGTGTGCGACAACTCCCGATGAGCGAGGTCGAGGATGAAGTCGCTCAAGGCCGCCTCGCGTATGTCCTGCAAGGATGGAGCATACCAACCATGGGAATTTACGCTGTCTGGCCCGATAGCGGGCCCCAAAAGGCACTCACCCGCCGCCTGCTCGAGTTCTTTCGGGAAAGAGGCGTCAGCGACGCACCCATTCGATAGCGGCCGCTTGGAGATATTTGGCTTTCGGCGGATCAGCCTACCTTCAAAACGATCTTGCCGGTGTGACCTTTTTCTCCGAAGGCTGACTGTGCCGCATGGATCTCCTCCAGTGGAAAGACTTCCGCGACCAATGGTTTGATTTCGGACCGTTCTATGCGTCCGATCAGGTTGCTGAACACTTCGGGTTCCAGAACGGTGCAACCGAAAAAGCTGAGGTCTTTGAGGTAGAGTGTGCGCACATCCAGTTCGACCAATGGGCCGCCGATGGCCCCAGCCACGGCGTAGCGGCCGCCGGGACGAAGCACATCCAGAAGTCGCGGCCAGGCTGGACCGGCAACGAGGTCCACCACCACGTCGATGCTGCTCCTACCCAGCTCTGCGACGAGATCGGCATCCCTCGGCAATGTCCGGTCCGCGCCGAGGTCCATCAATGTGTCCATTTTTGCCGAGCTCGTGATCGCGATTACTGTCGCACCGCGCGCGCGGGCCAATTGCACTGTGGCCGACCCGACTCCGCCTGACGCGCCGGTCACCAGAACTGTCTCGCCTGCTTGCAGGTTGGCACGAGTCAGCATGTTTTCCGCTGTGGAATAGGAACAGGGAAAGGATGCCAACTCGATATCAGCCAAATCGCTTTTGATGGCGTGGGCATGTCGAGCGTCGACCCGCGTGTACTGGGCAAAGCCGCCATCGCACTCGGAACCGAAATACCAAGGCGGGGTTTGCTCGACACCATTGGCAAAGCGAATGCACGGCTCGATCAGAACGCGCTCGCCGATGCGGCTGGTGGGGACATCCGCCCCGACGGTCACGATCTCCCCACACACATCCGCGCCTTGTATGCGTGGAAACTCCAGCGGCTTGCCTGACCAGGTAGCATCCGCATCCTCGGCATCGCCTTTGGAATACCAGGCCGTGCGGGTGTTGATGTCGGTGTTGTTCACCCCGGCCGCCCGCACCCGGATGATCACGTCGTTCGGTTCCGGCGAGGGGACCGGCAGATTGTCACGCGTTTCAAGCATCTCCGGCCCACCGTGGCCGGTCAGGACAACACCACGCATCATATCGGAAAGGGTCATGCTGGCCTCCGGTAGAATGAATACTCTACTTGCGTAGGTAGAGCGAACGCTCTACTTCGTCAATCATGAATAAAATGGCGACAAAGATCGCAGGTGGATTGGAACGCGCCTTTGCTTCACAAGGCTTTGCTGCACCCAGCGTCGAAGACCTGCGCGACGCGGCCGGTGTCAGCCTTCGCACGCTCTACAAATACGCGCCATCACGAGATGCGATGATTCAGCTGGCGCTGGAACACCGCCACCAACGCTATCTGGAGCATGTTTTCAGCGACGCGTCCGATTCATCAGGACAAGACTTAGGAAAAACCCTGGAAAGGGTGGCGAACTGGATGCAAACGGAAGCCAGCCACGGCTGCCTGTTTCATGCAGCAGTCGCCTCTGCACCCGGCGACACGGAGCTGCGCCGACTTCTGCAAAAGCACAAGGCGGAGGTTTCGCAGTTGGCCGTCAGCAGGGCGGGCATCGACCTGAATCCCGATGACGCATTGGTGATCATCGAGGGGCTGACCCAAGCCTGGCCCTTGACCAAAGGTGCGGCTCTGACCAGCGCCAAGCGACTTGCTTTGCTGGCCGAAGCTGCACCAGTCCAATTTGATCGGAGTCAAAGCGGTGCAAATGCGCGAAGGTCAGCTAAGTCTTGACTTCCAAATTCGTCGTCTTGCGTCGTCCCGATCCTTGTAGGCCTCAATCGCGCCTTCTAAATCGTCAGACGAAAGCGCAGAATCCCCTTTTGCATTCTGAGTGATCTGCATCGTGTACCACGCGGTCACACCGCCATCAGGCGGGTTCTTGAACCGTGGGAACTTCGGCTCGCTACGCTGACCAGTCAGCCAAAAGGATGGCAGTTCTGGATCGACCACAAGCGCGCGAGCCAACCCAATGAGATCGGCCTTGCCATCGATAATGGCGCTTTCGGCTTGAGCGAGCGTTTTGAACCCGCCAGTGACCATCAAAGGTATCTTTGTCTTTTGGCGGGCGCGACCTGCGAATTCCAAGAAATAGGGGCCAGAGCCTGCCCGATCAGACGAGGATGCAGCACCGGGGAAATATGTGCCGCCGCTAATGTCGATAAGGTCAATTGCCGTTCTGTCGACTGCGGCAATGACCTCAAGGGACTGATCCTCAGCAAAACCGCCCTCAAGCTGATCAGTAGCATTCAGTTTGATACCCACCGGATATTTGGGGCCTACAGCCATTCGAACCGCTTCGATCACTTCGAGAAGCAGCCGCATCCGGTTTTGCAGAGAACCACCATAGGCATCCTCTCGTTTATTGAATAACGGTGACAAGAACTGACTGAGCAGAAAGCCATGCGCTGCGTGAACCTGCACGCCACCGAACCCAAGTTCTTTTGCAAGGCTGGCGGTGCGGGCAAATTCGGCGGGCAGCGCGTGTACCTCGTCTAAAGTCAACGCGCCGCAAGTCAGGCCGGGTAGGTCCAGAGCGCTCGGCCCTTTGGGTGTGCTGATCCCCGCATCCGCCATTGCGCCCGCGTGTCCAAGCTGGAGCCATAGTTGTGCACCGTCAATTGCACCTGCTTTTGCGAGGCGTTTGGGCAAGTCTTGATCTGAGTGGTCATTCAAAATGAGGTTGCCGGGCTTCTCTGCAAAATGGGGAGTAGCTTGAACCTCGCCGATAATAGACAACGCCAGACCGCCTTTGGCCCACCGTTCGTAAATCCTGATCTGATCGTCGGTTGGGTTGCCAGCACCGTCGCCAAGAGAGTCCGACATTGCGGACTTGGCGATGCGGTTCTTTAGCGTAGCACCGCATGGCAGTGTCAGCGGTTGGGCGAGTGGTGAAGTTTGCGTTTGGGACATGGGGCCTCTTAGTTTCATTGTCGTGATACGTCAAAGCGGCCCTTGGTACAAAGCGCAGCATCGGTCAATAAGGGCTCTTTTGAGACTTTTGCTGCGATCTGCGCGAAGGTCAGCTTTGCCGATTTTCAGATTGTGGGTCAATGTTGTGACGTGAAGGTCAAAGTCATCTGACGTTCAACAGGGAAAGAGTGGCTAAGTTAAGTCGGTTCGGAGACATTGCGTAGCAATTATCCAAACCCCCAGCGTGGGAACAAGTGTGGGAACAAATTCTGAAATTCAGAAATAATCCTACGATTTCATATGGATAGGGAGATGATTTGGCGGACTGGGGAGGATTCGAACCCCCGACCCCTTGATTCGTAGTCAAGTACTCTATCCAACTGAGCTACCAATCCGCGTGACCTGCGATTTAGACCCCACGGCCATGTATTGCAAGGCCCAATTCGAACTATTCTGACAGCGGAGCAAGGGCAAGATCGGCTTTTGGAAGCTGGATTACAAAAACCGTGCCGTTCGCGTCGGATCGTTCAAGTTCAATCCGACCACCGTGCCCGCGGACCAGATCCTGTGCGATTGCGATCCCCAATCCGGTGCCCCCTTTGCGCACGCTGCCTTGAAACGCCTTGAACAAATGCTCGCGCGCCTTTGGCGGCAATCCGGGGCCTGTATCCTCGACCGCGATATGCCATGCAGCATCGTCTTCTGTCGCGCGTACGGTAATCGTTCCGGGCTTGTGCGTTGCCATGATTGCTTCGCGGGCATTGCGCACAAGATTGGAAATCACGCGGAACAATTGTTCGCCATCCGCACGGATCATCATGCCCGGAGGCAGATCGCTGTCGACAGAAAGATCATAGTCGCCAACGGCAAGCCGCTCGCTGTCAACGACGTCGTTCACCACGCTTTCCAGGGCAATGCGCGACAGGATCGGCGCGGGTTCGTCAACGCGACCAAAGGCCAGTGTCGTTTCACACAGGTTGACCGCCCGGCTGATAGACCCGACCAGTTTCGGCGCCATGCGCTTGACCAGCGGATCGTCCGAACTTTCGATCCGGTCGGTAAACAGCTGTGCCGAGGTAAGGATGTTGCGCAGATCATGACTGACCTTGGCCACAGCCCCACCCAACTGTGCCAACCGGTCCTTTTGCTTGAGCGCGCCCGTCAACTGTTGCTGCAACAGTTGCAACGACTCCTCAGCGTCACGCAATTCACGCACGCCAGCTGAGGGCTGGATAATCTGCCGCGCATCTTCCGGCGCAGCGGCATAGCGCTGCATCGCACTGACAACCCCTTTGATCGGGCGAACAAGCAATGCCTGTACCGAAAGGAAAAGCAGAAAGGCCGTGATGATCGAAATAACCGCCGAGAGGATAAGAACATTGCGCCCATAGGTCAGCATGGCCTCGCGCAGGGGTTTCTGCATCATTGTGACTTCGATCAGCAATCCACCATCACGCACCGGATTGCCAAGCACACGTATGACGCGCTCTTCGGTATCCAGCAAAGCGTCAATCGCATCACCGATCAACGCCATCGCGGACGGATCACGCATATCGTATGAGGCGTGAATCGGTGCCGGAATGGGCGAAGACAGGGCGAGCTGGCGGACTTCATCCCGGCGCAAAACCACGTTGAACACTTCAGCGTTCTTCAGCAGTTCCGCTTCAAGTTCAGGGGCCAGCATATCATCCGCCTCAAGGGCGAGCGATGCGATCTGCGCCCGCTCCAGACGGGCAAGCAGATAGTCTTCACGAAAGCGCGCAATAGACGGAACAAAGATGAACACTTCGGCCAACATCACGAAGATAATCGTGAGGATCAGGAAGCGGCCGGAGAGCGTATTCAACATCTTTGACTTTCCAAGGCATCAAGGCAGCCAGCGCTGCACCAGCCCGACAATCGTTTTGACTTTGTCACTTTCGAACAGGCGCGGGCTGAAATAGGCGCCCGCAGCACGTTTGTTAATCTCGCTTATCGTCGGATAGGGCAAGACCGTGTTCGCGATCGCCGTCATCTTCTGCTTGTTCGCGATAGCCATGGCCCACATACCGATCAGTTCACCGGCAAGATAGCCCGCTATCGATGCACCGACAGGGCGGCCCTTGACGACCATCACCTTGATCAATCCCTTGGTTTTACGCTCGGCAATGGCGCGGTCGTTGTGTTCGTATTCAAAGCGAACGACTTCCAGATTGGCACCGTGCTTCTTTTTTGCCTGCTCCTCTGTCAGGCCGACTTGGGAAAGTTCGGGGTCCGTGTATGTCGCCCAAGGGATGTGATCTGTGCGCTGCTTGCTGGGCAGCCCGAACAGCATCGACCGGATGACGACGCCCGCGTGATAGCCTGCGACATGGGTGAACTGCATCCCACCAGCGACATCACCGACTGCATAGACCTTCTTGTTGGTCACCGATCGCAGACCAGCATCCACTTTGACCCCGCCGCGATCATACTTCACGCCGCCAGCATCCAGATCAAGCTTGTCGATGTTCACCTTACGCCCGACAGCCACCAGCAAATGCGAGCCGCTGAATGCGCCCTTGGGTGTGTGCACGGTCACCTTGCCCTTGCTGCCAGATACCTTTTCGGCCTGCGCGCCTTCGATGATCTCGACCCCTTCGGCCTTGAGGTTTTCAAGAACAATCGCAGCCAGTTCCGGGTCATCCTTGCCAAAGGCCTTGGCCCCTTCGATCACGGTAACCTTCGATCCCAGGCGCACATGGGCCTGCGCCATCTCCATGCCGATCGGGCCACCACCAATGATGATCAGATGATCCGGACGCTCGCGCAGATCAAAGATGTTCTCATTCGTATATACATCGACATCTTCAAGACCGGGGATCGGCGGGACCAGCGGGCCAGACCCTGTCGCAACAACAAAGCGGCGGGCTTCGATCACCGTATCACCTGCCTGCACTTCGGTCTTTGAAATGAACTTGCCGTATTCCTGTATGACGTTGACGCCTAAGCCTTCGAAACGCTCGACCGAGTCAACCGGCGCAATGGTGGCGATCACATCATGCACATGATCCTTGGCGGCGGCATAGTCGACCGTCGGGCTTACTTTTTCGACGCCGTATTTCGCGTTGTCCTGACCAGCATGGGCGTGTTTGGCCGACGCGATCAGCGCCTTGGACGGAACGCAGCCATAGTTCAGGCAATCGCCGCCCATCTTGTGGCCCTCCAGCAGAACCACCTTTGCGCCCATCTGGACCGCACCGGCTGCGATGGACAATCCGCCCGATCCGCCACCGATGATGCAAATATCTGTCTTGATGCGGTTCATGGCTTACAGACCTTTCTTGCCGCGGACGGCCTTCAAAAGAATGGGAAGAGCGGCCAGAAGACACAGGCCAAGGATCGGGAACAGGATGGCGGGTTCGAAAATGATGCCAAGGTTCGGCGTCTCACCACGTTCGAACACTTCACCCAGCCCGGCACCGACAGATGTATAGACAACCGCACCCGGGATAATGCCAAGGAAGGTCGAAATGACGAACCGGCGCAGCGGCACATCAAGAAAGGACGGCACAAGGTTCGCCATGAAGAACGGGACAGCAGGGACAAGGCGGATCAGGAACAACATTGACCACTGGTTTTCGTCGATACCGTCCTTTATCTTTTTGACGATACCGTCCGACCCTTCAAGCTTGGCCCCCAGTTTTTCGCCAAAACCCCAACGGGCGGCAAGGAAAATCGCGGTTGCGCCAATGGTCGCACCAGTCACGTTGTACAATGCCCCGGGGAAGGTCGCGAACAGGAACCCCCCGGTCAGCGTTGCTACGGTTGCGCCGGGTAGGGAAAAGGCGACGATGACAATGTAGGCAAGGATGAACAAGGCGACCGTCAGCACGTAGTTGTTGTCACGAAAGGCCAGCAATGTCTCACGATTGTCGCGCAATGCGTCAAACGTCAGATAGTCCCGCAGGAAATAGGCCCCAAGGATCGCTACAAGAGCGATGATGATAATGGGAAGCCGTTTGATAAAGGCGTTTTGTTCTCTGTCTGGCATATCGGTCATGTCTTTCACCTTGGGAGGGAACGTCTGGGAGTGCACTCTAATTGACCGATCACCCTGCGTCAGGATACCCCGATCACGCGCGGTTGATCGCGTCGTGTGCAATCTGTGCGCGCAGACGGGCTTTCGATCACAAACTGTAACATTTCCCCGCCGTCATTTCTGCCGATTGTTGCAAAAACCTGGCCCCGTTTGCGTTGACACATGGGGGCCGCCCGCTTAAAGGACGGGTCTGATGACATTCACGGGCCGCGAATCCATTCGGGATTTGCCCCATAGCCACCAAAGGACACGCCATGAAGCGCACGTTCCAACCATCCAACCGGGTTCGCAAGAACCGTCACGGCTTTCGTGCACGTATGGCCACGAAGGCTGGCCGCAAGATCCTGAACAACCGCCGCGCCAAAGGCCGCGCGAAGCTGAGCGCGTAAGCGCCCTCTACGGTCTTGACAGATTTGGAACCGCCGGTGCCTGCGAACAGCACACCGGCGGTTTCCGTTTGTCTGGAGGTCCTGACGAAACGATCCGATTTCGTCGCCGCCAGCAACGCCAAGCGCTTTGGCACCCCCGGCATCCACCTGCAGGCGCGCCAGACCGGTGGCGAAACGATCCGCGTCGGGTTCACCTGCTCCAGGAAGGTCGGAGATGCCGTGGCCCGCAACCGCGCCAAACGGCGTTTGCGCGAAGTCGCCCGCCTGATCCTGCCGGAACACGGGCGCAAAGGCTGGGATTACGTGCTTGTGGGTCGCAAAGACGACACAGCGACACTACCTTTCAAGCAACTGCAATCGGACCTGATCCGTGCGTTGAAAAAGGTGCACGCATGACTCCCCTCGCCCACATCGTGTCATGGCCGGTCAAAGCTTATCGGCTGATCCTGTCGCCATGGGTCGGGCACGGGTGCCGGTTTCAGCCGACCTGCTCGGCCTACGCGCTCGAAGCGCTCGAAAAACACGGCGGGCTCAAAGGCACATGGCTGACCATCCGCCGGATCGGCCGCTGTCATCCGTGGGGCGGCTCGGGCGTGGACAATGTGCCTGACTAGGGCGTGATCCGCTGATCCCCGTCTGAAAGGTTTTGCCGGGTGCCCAGCGCCGTGTGGGATTTGCCAGCCAGCGTTCCGACCAAATCCTGATAGAACCGGCCATCCTGGAAATACCAGTTGTGCGACAATGTCGTGCCCCGCTTATGCTGCGGAAATACGCTGTGATAGCGATCGCCACAGGACACATCCCTGAACGTCGGCGCGGGTCCCGGCTTGATCCCGTGACGACCAGAACGACTTGTGCCGAAATTGACGATCTTGCCAGAGACATCCAACACCTCGTCGTGCGCCGAAAAATAATGCGTCAATCGGTTGCAACGCTGCTGCATGACAAGCGATCCCCAGGCGCCATTGATCATCCAGTTCTGATCGGCATCAGCAGCCACGAAAATGGCCTGATCGACCTTGCCCGGGAAGAATGCGTTGCCGACTTCGCCCCAGCCGCGCAGTGATACATACGCGCCCATTGAATGAGCCAGCAAATGGATCTTTGCCGACGGCTTGGCCTCGTGCAGCAATTTGATGCCGTCCAGCACCATATGGCGCGCCACAGCCTTTGCATCTGATCGGTCACGTCGATAGCCGGCGGACGACCCCTCTCCGTCACTGGGCCAATCAAAGGCAGCGACTGCCCCCTTGAAGGCCTGCTTCTTCAGCCCCGCCTTGATCGTCGCCAGCGATTTCAGCATCGTTGATTGCGCGGTGTTGAACCCATGTACATAGACGACAACATGGCCATTCGGACTCTGATCGTGGACAGCCTTTGCCCATTGCTGCGCTGTCAGCAGATGCCCACGCGCCGCCTGCCCGTCGGACGGACCAATGCCCACATAACGCGTGACAGAGGCCACATTGTTCGAAAACCGCCCTGTCTGGCTGTTGAAGGTGCGCCGCGAATAGAAATAGTCCATCTGAAAACTCCTCCTGAAATGCAGAGCAGTCTAGACGGGGTGGGCCGGTTCACGAAAGTCAGGGAAACCCTAGTTCAGTTTTTCAAAACTGATGATGACGTCGCCGATATCAATTCCATAACGTTTCACATAGGCACGGTTCAGCAAACGGTCCTCTGACTGCAGCCACATCCAGTCGTCAAACTGGACGCGCAACGTTTCAACTGTGCCGTCCGCGCTCGGAACCGGCAAATCGATCTCGTATTTCCAATTGAAGCGATTGTCCTGTTCAACACCATTGGCGACACCAATCACACCAGGTGCGGTGCCTTGCCAGGTGTCTTCGCCGGTCTTCACCAGCGTCCAGACCCGCTGTTCGGTTGCGCCGTCTTCATAAACGAAGTCTTCTACCAGTCGCAGGCGCTCCCCATCCCAGTCGCCCACGATTCTGACTTCAAAGCTGCGGCGCACGGTGCCAAGGATGTCCTGAAACTGGCCATACGCGACGAATTCCCCGTCAAAGAATTCTTCAAGGTCCAGTTTCTGCGATGACAGCGTCGGATCATCGAACGATGGCTTACCCGTGCAGGCCGCGATGAACAGAAAAGAAAGTAGGGCAAGAATGCGCATGGCGTGATCCTTTTACCTTTCTACGGAAGGTTACTTGGATCAGACCACTTTCGGCACGTCTTTCAGATAAAGCAGTCGCGGATCGGTCTGATCACCGTAGTTGCAGCGATCATCCCGGCCAAATGTCCAGCCACCGAACAGGCGCACGGACGCATAAATCGCCCATTTGCGAATTGCGCCGACATTGGCAGTCGTCATCGCCGCGAACATGATGTCATCCGCGAACTTGCGATCCTTGGGATCGGGGCGCGCACCCTCCACCTCGTTCCAGGCGACATACAGGTAATCATGCACCACAGCGGCCTCCAGCCAAGGTCCGGCGCGGCTCACGAACAGACGGAACACCCATGGCACGCTTGTCAGATCGGTGATAAAACCAAAGGGCACAGTGACGATCCCGCAGTCACCATCGTCGGATTCCCAATGAACAGTCTTATCGGCACCCAGCAGATAGACATCCATATCATCCTTGCGGTTCAGCAACTCCTCTTGCGGACGAAACAAGATCAGATCGTCCACGAATGTAAGGTTCGTGATCCTGACGCGCCCCTCCGGATAGGGGTTTTCGCGATGAATCGGGCCGACAAAGCACTGCATGGAAAAATCTCCTTGGCGATGGATGAAATGAAAGCTAGGGCATGAAACATGCTTGATGATAACGAAATTCACCCGCTTTTTCACGGGGCACCTTCAACGACAGAGTTCAAGAAACTCCGCAAACGGATCGTGCGCTATGCCCGCGAGGCGATCGAGCAATACGGTATGATCGAACGTGATGCCCGTTGGCTGGTGTGCCTGTCAGGCGGCAAGGACAGCTATACGCTGCTTGCGGTGTTGTACGAACTGCAATGGCGCGGCCTGTTGCCCGTTGACCTGCTCGCTTGCAATCTGGATCAGGGACAGCCGGGATTTCCGGCGACGGTCCTGCCGGAATTCCTTGAAAAGATGGGCGTCCCGCACCGGATCGAATATCAGGACACCTATTCCATCGTCATGGACAAGGTGCCCGAAGGGCGCACATTCTGCGCACTCTGCTCGCGTTTGCGGCGTGGAAACCTCTACCGGATCGCACGCGAAGAAGGGTGCAGCGCCGTCGTACTTGGCCATCATCGCGATGATATCCTTGAAACTTTCTTCATGAACCTTTTCCACGGCGGACGTCTCGCGACGATGCCACCAAAACTGGTAAACGAGGAAGGTGACCTCTTCGTTTACCGCCCGCTCGCGCATGTGGCAGAGGTTGATTGCGAAAAATTTGCGACGGCGATGAACTACCCGATCATCCCCTGTGACCTTTGCGGGTCTCAGGACGGGTTGCAGCGCCAACAGGTCAAACAAATCCTCGACGGATGGGAAAAGAACTCCCCTGGACGCAGGCAGGTCATGTTCCGCAGCCTGATGAATGCGCGGCCCAGCCACCTGCTGGACCCGAAACTGTTCGATTTCGCCGGTCTGACACTTGGTCACAATTCCCCCGAATCCGCTTGACCTTTCCCGCCCCAGCAGGTTGAACCAACCCCACGTTTTTAGGCAGATGGACGGCATTCCGAATGGACGAGCAAAATAGAAACCTGATCCTCGCGACAGCGTTGAGTTTCCTTGTGATCCTCGTCTGGTTCTGGCTGTTTCCACCCGAAGAACCGGTTGAACCGGTCGCCGGGGACACCGCGACAGAGCAGCTTGACCCGGCCGTGCCGACAGCAACCACCAACGAGGCGACAAGTGAAACTGTCGCGCCGACGGCCAGCGAAGCCGCAGAAGCACCTCGCGTCGCCGTCGAAACCGGGGAATTCACCGGTTCCGTATCATTGCAAGGTGCGCGGATCGACGATCTGTCGCTCACGAACTACCGCCAGACGATCGAACCGAATTCTGACATTGTGCGCCTGCTGAAACCCGTGGGCGAAAACGATGCCTATTCCGCCGTCTTCGGCTGGACAGGTGACGCCGACGTCGTGCCAAACGATGAAACCATTTGGACCCTCTCCGAAGGCGAAACACTGACGCCGGATACCCCGATCACACTGACGTGGGACAACGGGCAAGGGCAGGTTTTCACGACAAAAATCTCGGTCGATGAAACATTTATGTTCACGTACGAGCAAAGCGTCGCAAACGCCGCTGAGGCGACCTTCTCCTCGCGTCCCTATGGCCTTCTGCGCCGTCATTCCGAACCCGACAACCTCAAGAACTTCTTCATTTTGCACGAAGGTCTTGTGCGGATGGCGGACGGCGAGTTGACCGAGGTCGATTATGACGACGTCGTGGACTTTGGCCGCAGCGCTGACGAAGCCAAGGTCGATGTCTCTGAAAATGGCTGGATCGGTTGGACAGACCACTATTGGATGACAACGCTGATCCCCGATCAAAGTGCCCCGTTCACCGCGAACGTGCGCTATTTCGAAAGCCGCGATATCTATCAGGCAGAAGCGATCATGCCGCAACAGGACGTGGCCTCCGGTGCCTCTGCAACGGTCACGACCCGCCTGTTCGCTGGCGCAAAGGAATGGGAAGCCATCCGCGAATACCAGAACGATGAAAGCGTCGACGGGTTCATCGACAGCATCGACTGGGGCTGGTTCTTCTTCCTGACCAAGCCGATCTTCGCGCTGCTGCATTGGCTGAACGCCGTCATCGGCAACATGGGCTGGGCGATTATCGCGCTGACCGTGATCCTCAAGGCAATCGTGCTGCCGCTGGCCTATAAATCCTACGTCTCCATGGCGCGGATGAAGGAACTGCAGCCCGAAATGGAAGCCCTGAAGGAAAAGCATGGCGAAGACCGCACCGCCATGCAGCAGGGCATGATGAAGCTCTACAAGGAAAAGAAGGTCAATCCGGCGGCGGGCTGTCTGCCGATCCTGATCCAGATTCCGATCTTCTTCTCGCTCTACAAGGTGATCTTCGTCACCATCGAACTGCGCCACGCGCCGTGGTTCGGCTGGATCAGAGACCTGTCAGCGCCTGACCCGTCAACGATTTTCAACCTGTTCGGCATTCTGCCGTGGGATGCGCTGCCGCAGGATTCGTTCCTGTCGCTCATTTTCATCGGGATCCTGCCGATCCTGCTGGGTATTTCGATGTGGCTCCAGCAAAAGCTGAACCCGGCCCCCACCGACCCGACACAGCAGATGATCTTTGCGTGGATGCCGTGGGTCTTCATGTTCATGCTGGGCAGCTTTGCCTCCGGTCTGGTCATCTACTGGATTGCGAACAACACGATCACGTTCATCCAGCAGTACGCCATCATGCGCAGCCACGGTGCCAAGCCTGACGTCTTCGGCAACATCAAATCCGGTTTCAACAAAAAGAAAGAAGCCGAAGCGGCCAAGGACAAATAGATGATCACTGTCGCCTCCCTCTGGCGGCACCCGATCAAGAGCCACGGTCGCGAGGCACTTGAAAGCGTGACGCTGTTGCAGGGACAGACCATGCCTTTTGACAGGCACTGGGCGGTGACACATGAAAAAACGCACTTTGATTCCGCAGATCCCAAGTGGGAAAAGTGCCGGAATTTCATGATCGGCACACTTGTTCCGGGGCTGGCGGGTATCTGGGCGCGCTTGGATGACGCGACAAACGTCATGGAACTGCGCCACGTCGATCTGGGCACGATCAGCTTCAACCCCGATACGGCCGATGGGACCGCCGCGTTCCTGAATTGGGTCGCCCCGCTGACGTCGCATGTGTCCGCCAAACCGACCAACCTCGTTTCCACCCCCGGACGCGGGATGACGGACACGCCCTTTCCATCCGTGTCGATCATGAACATGGCCAGCCACCGCGCCGTTGGCGACAAGATCGGCCAAGACCTCGAATTCGAACGCTGGCGGGGAAATATTTGGCTGGATGGACCAGATGCATGGGCCGAATGGGACTGGATCGGTAAGGACATCGCCATCGGCGACGCTGTTCTGCACGTCCAAGATCGTTGCACCCGCTGCAACCACACAAAGGCGAATCCGGTCACCGGTCTGCGGGATATCGATACGCTTTCTGCGCTGAGAAATGGCTGGGACCACACCGATTTCGGCGTCTACTGCACCGTCATCCAAAGCGGCAAGGTCAGCCTTGGCGACACAGCAGAGGTTCTCTGATGCAACTTCCCTTCCCCGAAGTCGAAACACCAGATGATGCCAGCCTTGAAAAGGGTCGGCTTCTTTTTGCGGGTGAGACGGAATTCATCAAAGGCGTGGTGGCGATGGACGGCCTGCCCGATCCGGACCGTGTCGAAGTGTGCTTTGCCGGTCGCTCGAACGTCGGGAAATCGTCATTGATCAACGCGCTCACAGGGCGCAAGGGACTGGCGCGCGCGTCCAACACACCGGGACGCACGCAAGAAATCAACTTTTTTACCGCCGGCGACATCTATGTCGTTGACCTTCCGGGCTACGGTTTTGCGAATGCGCCGGTTGCTGTTGTCGAAAAATGGCAGCGTCTGCTGAAACAATACCTGCAAGGGCGACAAACGCTCCGCCGTGTTTTCGTTTTGATTGACGCCCGGCACGGGGCCAAGGCGGTGGACGAAGAAATCATGTCGCTGCTCGATGCCTCTGCGGTGACGTTTCAGGTCGTCATGACCAAGATTGACAAGGTCAAAGGCAAAGCGCTTGATGAATCGCTGGCCAAGACGCGTGCGGCATTGGCCAAGCACCCGGCCGCCTACCCGGAGCTGATCCTGACCAGTTCTGACAAGGGGATCGGGATCGCCACGCTGCGCGCAGTCATTGCAGGGATCGAAGGATGAGGACGCAAGACATGAACCGCGACTGGATCGGCACCGCCGCCACACTATCCAACGCACTACCCTATCTGCAGCGTTACAAGGGCGCGACCGTTGTCATCAAGCTGGGCGGGCACGCCATGGGCAGCGATGAAGGCATGCACAGCTTTGCCCGCGATGTCGCCCTCATGCAGCAGGTCGGCGTCAATCCGGTGGTGGTGCACGGCGGCGGGCCGATGATCAATCAGATGCTCGACAAGCTGGGGATCAAATCCGAATTCGTGAACGGCAAACGGGTGACGGACGAAGCGACGATCGAAGTCGTGGAAATGGTACTGGCCGGCAGCGTGAACAGCCGCATCGTGCAAGCAATTTCCGAAGAAGGCGGCAAGGCGGTCGGCGTGTCCGGCAAGGACGCCAACCTGATGATCTGCGAAACAACCGACCCCGCGCTCGGGCTCGTCGGGACACCGACAGAGGTTGACGTGACCATCATTCGCGATTTGCACGCAGCCAAGGCAATTCCAGTCATTGCGCCTCTTGGGATGGGGCGGAATGGCGAAACCTTCAATATCAACGGCGATACCGCCGCCGGTGCCATTGCCGGGGCCTTGAAGGCAGACCGCTTGCTGCTGCTCACAGACGTAAGTGGCGTCAAGAACAAGGACGGCGAAGTGCTGACCGAAATTGACGCAGGCCAGATCGCGGCGATGATCGCGGATGGGACGATTGCAGGTGGCATGATCCCCAAGACCGAAACCGCAACCACGGCGATTGCAGAAGGCGTGCGGGGTGTGGTCATCCTTGACGGGCGGGCACCAAACGCGTGCCTGCTGGAATTGTTCACAGATCACGGCGCAGGATCGCTCATCCGCACACCAAGATAGGCCCGACCTGACGTCCTGTCTTCGATATGCAACGGTTAGCATGCGCCACTTGAGGAGAAACCGATGATGTTTCGCACCGCAGCACTACTCGTCACGCTTGGCTCTACACCGGCTCTTGCCGTGGACAGCTGCATGGTTGGCACATGGGAAGCGGACGGCGCGGATATGGCCGCGGTGATGGCCACGCAGATGGGTGGCGGTGCGACACACATCGCAGGACGGGCGAGCCTTGAGATCACCGACACCGGGGTCATGACACTGCTGGCAGAGGACATGACCTTTGCCGTGCAGATGGCGAACATGCCCGCAATCGACGTGACCGTGACCGGCTATGCGCAGGGCGCGATGAACGCTGAAGACGGGCGCACCTACGTCGCCAACGCGCCGGAATACTCTCTGGTTGGGTCGGCAAACGTGCTGGGCGAACGCATGGAAATCCCTGTAACCTCGGCAAGTGGCAGCTGGGGCACATCGCAGGGCACATACAGTTGCGACGCTACCTCCATGTCATTCGAAGCCGATCAGCTTGGATCGATCCCGCGCATTTGGCGACGCTTCCGCTGAATGTGACTGGTCACTGACAAAGGGTGCGCATACGCTGATGCGTGTGACACTCTCCGCACTCTCTCAGGCGCTCGCACCGCATCATTTGATCGCTCTCGGACATGCACAGCATGCAGACGGGACGCTGGTGCTGATCGGCCCCGACGAACCGACGTTCTGGGACCATTTCACGCAAAGCGCGGAATACACTGATGGTCAGGCGCACGCGCTGGATCGCTGGTCTACACGGGTGCTGCCGCCAATAGCGCAGGACCTTGAAGGCGAAGTCTACTTCCCCTTCGGCGGGCCACCCTATCACCCGTTTCAAAGCTGGGCGCTGGAAACCGGGCGGTTTTTCACATCGCCGATCGGTTTTCTGGTCCACGAAACGCGGGGATTGTTCGCTTCTTTCCGCGGGGCTGTTCTGCTGCCCGAAACCGTGTCTGCCTCGCCCGGCCAAAACCCCTGCTCCCCCTGCGCGGCACCCTGCAAGACCGCTTGCCCCGTCGGAGCGTTCGCGGACGGCTACAACGTCGCTGCCTGCAAGGCGCATATCAACAGCCCCGCAGGGCGCGACTGCATTACCGACGGCTGCCGGGCGCGGCGCGCCTGCCCCGTCTACCAAGGCAACCGCCCACCTGCCCAAGCCCAATTCCATATGGAGGCTTTTCGATGAAGCGCCTGATCCTGATACGCCACGCCAAATCCGGCTGGGATGATCCCATGGCCGACGATCACGACCGGGTGCTGACAGAACGCGGGCGCACTGCCGCAAAGTCAATCGGTGAATGGCTCGCGGCGCAGGGATATGTGCCGGATGTCATGCTGGTCTCTGACGCGGCGCGCACTGTTGAAACGCACAGGCACATTTGCGACGGGCTGGGACAGACCCCGAAAACCTCGTTTCATCCTACGCTTTATCACGCGGCACCCGACACGATCCTCGATCTTGCCATGCGTCAGCCAGACGAAACGATTGCAGTGATCGCTCACAACCCGGGGATCGCAATGGCCGCCCACGGGCTGGTCAGGACGCGGCCACGCCACAGCCGTTTCAGCGACTATCCGACCTGTGCGACGACTGTCATTGATTTTGAAGGCGACATCCGCGTGAACCAGGGAACCTGCATCGATTTCACCGTGCCACGCGATTTGACAGACTAAGGGCCGCAGCATCGCGCTACGGCCCATGATTGTGTCACTTGGCGCGTGGATCAGTGCCCAAGGATCTGGCTCAAGAAGAGCTGGGTGCGCTCGGACTTAGGATTGTTAAAGAACTCTTCCGGCTCGTTCTGCTCAACAATCTGGCCTTGGTCCATAAAGATGACGCGGTTGGCGACCTGACGGGCAAAACCCATCTCGTGCGTGACGCACAACATGGTCATGCCTTCCTCGGCCAGCTCGATCATCGTATCAAGCACTTCCTTGATCATCTCGGGGTCAAGCGCAGAGGTCGGTTCGTCGAACAGCATGATGCGCGGCTTCATGCACAGCGACCGGGCAATCGCGACACGCTGCTGCTGGCCACCGGACAACTGGCCGGGATACTTGTCAGCCTGCTCGGGGATTTTCACCTTCTCAAGGAAATGCATCGCGATTTCCTCGGCTTCCCTTTTGGGTGTCTTGCGCACCCAGATCGGGGCAAGCGTGCAGTTCTCAAGAATGGTCAGATGCGGGAACAGGTTGAAGTGCTGAAAGCACATGCCAACCTCCGACCGGATCTTGTCGATATTCTTGAGATCGGACGACAGTTCGGTGCCATCCACGATGATTTGGCCAGACTGATGTTCTTCCAGACGGTTAATGCAGCGGATCAGCGTGGACTTACCCGAACCAGAGGGACCACAGATAACGATACGCTCGCCTCGGTTCACGGTCAGATTGATGTCGCGCAGCACATGGAAGGTGCCGTACCACTTGTTCATCTGGTTGATCTGGATGGCAATCTCGTCAGAGACTTGCATGTTCGAACGATCAATTTGACGATCGGTTACGAGTTCAGACATTTCACATGCCTCCCTTAACGGTTTTCGCGCTGGAGTTTTCTTTCCAGCCAGAGTGAGTAACGGCCCATGCTAAAGCAGAAGATAAAGAACATGACGCCAATGAAGAGGAACAATTCCCAGTAAATGCCATTCCAGTCGGTCGACGCACGGATCGCATTCGACAGACCAATCGGGTCAAGAAGACCGATGAACAGCACAAGGGTCGTATCCTTGAACAGACCGATGAAGGTATTCACGATGCCTGGAATCGAGATTTTCAACGCTTGCGGCAGGATGATCAGCTGCATGGACTGCCAGTAATTCAGACCAAGACTGTCGCCACCCTCGTACTGGCCCTTTGGCAAGGCCGCCAAACCACCCCGGATAACTTCGGCGATATAGGCCGCCGAAAAGAGCGTCACCATGATGATCACGCGCAGCATCAGGTCAAAGTTCGTGCCAGGTGGCAAGAAATAGTTCAGCAGCAGCGACGCCGTGAACAGCCAGACGATCAGCGGAACGCCCCGGATAACCTCGATAAAGACGACCGCCGAATACTTGATGATCGGCAGGTCGGACTGGCGCGCAAGCGCAAGCAGAATACCCAGCGGCAATGACAGAATGATCGCCGCGATCCCGATGACGACTGACAGGGTAAACCCGCCAAAGTCCTTGGATTGGACAAACTCCAGACCGATGGGTGCGAGCATGTTCAGAAGGCCAATGAGTGGTCCGGCAAGCGTGAAAAAGAACAGGATCGGGACCAGAATGGCTGCAAGCGTCCCCAGCAGACTGCTCACTTGAGAGAGCAAGCGCATGGCGACATACCCAAGGACAAACCCAAGCCCGACGACAATCGGTCCCCAGATCGACCCGCCCCAAAGCAGCATGTACATCAGGAACGGTGCGATCAGCGTGCCAATCATCATCTGACGTGGCAGCTTGTCGAATAGGACAGGCGCGATGCCCACCAGAAAGACGATAAGCGCCAGAACCGGACGCCAATAGGCATCACTGGGGTAGAATCCGAAAATCAACTGCTGCCAGCGATCTGTCAAAACAGCGAAACAGGCAGCCGATGCATCCTCGCCAATCGTGGCATTACGGATTTCACGGCATTCGCTCAGCGATCCGGCATCCCAGATCCCGTTCATCAGCCAGGGGCCGATGTGGATCACGACCCAATAGATCACATACAGCGAAATCAGCGTCAGCAGGCCGTTCAACGGGCTGGAGAACAGGCTCTCGCGCATCCACTTTATAACGCCGACTTCGGTGACCGGTGGTGCCGCTTCCGGCAACATCGTGTCACGAACGTATGAAACGGTTTGTGCGTGTGTCTCTGACATCCTACCGCTCCTGAAGCTGGGTTGAGTTGTTGTAGATGTTCATCACGGCTGAAATCAGCAGGGACAGCGTCAGATAGAACAGGCCCAAAAGCAGCATGCCCTCCAACTCACGACCGGTCTGGTTGATCGTGATCCCGCCCAAAGTGGCGCGCACGTCCATGTAGCCTACGGCAATCGCCAGTGATGAGTTCTTGGTCAGGTTCAGGTACTGCGAAATCAGCGGTGGAATGATGACCCGCAATGCCTGTGGCAGGATCACAAGGTTCATCGTCCGGCTCGGCTGAATACCCAGCGCAAAGGCAGCTTCCGTCTGGCCCTTGCTGACTGCCAGAATACCGGCCCGCACCACTTCGGCGATGAACGCGCCGGTATAAAGCGACAATGCAAGCCAAAGGGCGATCAGCGAATTGCGCAGGTGCATCCCGCCACTGAAGTTGAAACCGCTCAGTGAAGGATAGTTGATTGTTGCGCCCATCAGGTACATCGCGATAGCGGTCGGAATGACCCAGATGGCAAGGCGAATGTGCCATGTCGTCGGCAGGACGCCAGTGTCGATCTGGGTCTGCAAGGCCCTTCGTTTCACGGCCCTTGCCCCGAAAAAGGAGATGGCCAAGGTGCCGAGTATGACCATCCAGTCGATAAATCCGGACTGAACAGCGGCAACATAGGTCCGTGCGGGCAGCGTGGTGAATGACATCCACGTGCGCACGAGAATTCCATCATCGCGCACTTCAGCGCGGCGTCGATCTTTCCAGGCATCAAGATTGGCGACGGTTTCAGAGGCCGATAATGTGGTGGACGGACCATTCGCGAACAGAAGTGCCGGGATATAGACGCCACGGTTCGTCACCGCGACCGAGTCAAAGAGCGACATGCTCGCTTCTGGGTTATCACCCCGGAATTTATTGGGTGCCGGCATGCTTTCGGTCATGATTGCAAAGATCAGGATAATCCAAAGCAGCAATGGCACGTTGCGGAAGCCTTCGACGTAGACCGCCATCAGCTTGTTGACGATCCAGTTCTTGGACAGGCGCAGAACACCGGCAATCACACCCAGAACGGTGGCGGTGATGCACCCAAGTGCCGCGACCAGCAGCGTGTTGAGAATGCCGACAAGCGCCGCGCGCCCGTGTGTCTGCTGGTTGTCGTAGTCGACAAGCATCTGGTTGATGTCATAACCCGCGACGCTGCGAACGAACCCGAAATTGAAGTCTTTGCCCAGCGCCTGAAGGTTGTCGATCGTGTTGTTCACAAGCCATCCCATACCTAGAAGGATCAGAATGGCAGCGATGACCTGGATCGTGATCGATCGATAGCGGGTATCATATAAAAGCTGGCTCGGCCGAAATGATCCTTTCGGCGGGTCTGTCAACGTAGACATATATATCTCCCTGGCTCCCGTTCAGCGTTGCGTGCGCTTCGATTTTTCGAATGTCAGCACGCGCGGGAAGCGCCTTTTTCGTAACAAAGTACTTATTGGGAAAGGGCCCGGTCATCAGACCGGGCCCTTGCCTTTGGATCAGATCTTAGCGGAACGGTGGAGAGTAGATAAGACCACCCTCTGTCCACTGTGCGTTCAGACCACGTGCAAGACCGATTGGTGTGTTTTCACCAATGTTCTTTTCGAACAGCTCGCCGTAGTTGCCGCCAGCAGCAATCGCATTGACCGCCCAGTTTGGCTCCAGACCGATCATCGCGCCCAGCTCACCTTCGGTGCCCAGAAGACGGTTCACTTCAGGGTTGTTGCCAGCTGCAGCAGCAAGCTCTGCAACGTTCGCAGACGATACGCCCAGTTCTTCAGCAGAGATCAGCGCGTTCAAAGTCCAGCGCACGATGTCAGCCCATTCGCTGTCGCCATGACGGACCAGCGGTCCGAGTGGCTCTTTCGAAATGATTTCGGGCAGCAGCACGTGCTCGCCCGGGTTTTCGAATGTCGCACGTGTCGCAGCCAGACCGGATGCGTCAGTCGTGTAGACGTCACATGCACCAGCCAGATACTGCTGCTGTGCCTCGGCGTTGGTTTCAATCGGCACCGGCTCGTAAGAGATGTTGTTGGTGCGGAAGAAATCAGCAAGGTTCAGTTCGGTCGTTGTACCTGTCTGAATGCAGACAGTCGCGCCGTCCAGTTCCGTTGCCGAGGAAACACCAAGCGCGGACGGAACCATGAAGCCCTGACCGTCATAGTAGTTCACGCCAACAAAATCGAATTTCAGGTCGGTATCACGAGAGAACGTCCATGTAGTGTTACGTGCCAGCATGTCGATCTCGCCGGATGCAAGCGCTGTAAAGCGCGTCTGGCCAGTTGTCGGAACGAACTCGACTGCTGTCGGGTCACCGAAGATGGCGGCAGCAACGGCACGGCATACGCCGACGTCAAAGCCTTCCCATACGCCAGATGCGTTGGGTGCGGCGAAACCGGTCAGACCAGTTGTCACACCACAGTTCAGCGATCCGCGTGCTTTGACGTCGTCAAGTGTTGCAGCAGATGCCGCTGCAGCGGACAGACCAGCAGCTGCCAGTACGCCGAAGAATACGGTTTTTTTCATGTTTACCTCTTCCTGAGTTTCCACGCCAAGTGAAAGCGCGGTATTTTTACGCCGTTCGACCAGCGCTCCCTATTTTCGAGAGGGGTTCCCCCCCATCGCGCACAGACTGTGCGGAATCACCGCGCCTCGTCAAGTCGAAGTGGCCGGAATCCAGCCATTCACACCTTAAAAAACGTAAATTTTCTTTAGATTTAAGACCGAGGTCTGCCTGACGCTAAGTTAAGCACATTCTGAAGAAATCGGCAGCCTGCACGAAGGCCGCGCGTTTTGTTTCGGCCAAATCGGTCGCCTCATCGTCCGCGCCCCACTGGCTGATCTGGTATTCTTCATCAACGCGCGAGACCGCCCATGCCTGATCCGGCGACAGGTGTTCGCGAATGACAGCGAGCGATAGCACCAGCGAACCTGACAGGCTGACCAAATCGTGAAATCCAGCCAGCTGAAAAGGCGTCTGTGCAGCGACCTCTTGCGTCAATCGGTCAAGCACCACGGGATCCTGCGGCACATGCATGACACCCTCCGCACTGACAAGCGGCGCGCGCAGTTCGGTCGCGGCCCAATCCAGCAAAGGATCCCACGCCTGACATTGCAATCCAATCAACGCATCAGGACCTGCTGCGCGGTAACACAGCAGATCGCTGTCGCCATAAGCTGCCAACATCTCCACCACTTCGGCTTTCTGGTGTGCGACTTTATCGATCGCTGCGTTCGCGCCGCGAGTCACCGGCATGCTCTGGGGATTGATCTTGTCGGTCTGCGCATCCCATTCGATCGCAATCGCATCCGCCATCCTCTGGGTGGGCACAATCAGTGCTGCCTTTGCAGGGGTCTTGACCATGCGCCCGTCCAGCGAGACGGAAAATCCGTCGTCAGCAGGAACAACCTCTGCGGACTTCCAGAAACGTTTTGCGGCCCATTCGCTCATGGTTACTCTTCCGGCATGTTGAACGGATCGACCGGCGCGTGACTGACGTGCCAGCCGACGAAATCCCACGTATGTTCCATATGCGGCGGCAATGGCGCAGTCAGATGCAGGATCGCCCCGGTCATCGGATGTTCGATGGTCAGCGAACGCGCGTGCAGGTGCATCCGGCGGCCGATCTCTTCGCCCATCCCGGCACCCCAACCATCGCCAAGGTTCTCTTGGCTCTGGCCACCATACTTGCCATCACCCACAATCGGATGGCCAAGCTCTGCCATATGGGCACGCAGCTGGTGCGTGCGACCGGTAATCGGCACAAGCGCGACCCAAGCAGCACGGCTCGCCAGTTTATCCATTACGGCATAATCAGTGACGGCACGTTTCGCGCCTTCGGTGCTGTCGATATCGCGAGGATGCACACAGCGCATGCGCTCGTTCTCGCCACCGCGTCCGCCGCCCGATTTCACAAGACCGTACTTGATTGTGCCCGCACGTGGATGCGGGACACCAGCGACGGCAGCCCAATAGATCTTACGGGTTTCGCGATGCTTCAGGTTTTCGGTCAGCCCCTTGGCCGCAAGGCGTGTGCGCGCCAACAGCAAGACACCGGACGTATCCTTGTCAAGCCGATGAACCAGTCGTGGCTTTTCCTCTAGATCGAACATCAGGGCTTCGGCCAACCCGTCCACGTGACGTGTGGTGTTGGTGCCACCCTGCGTCGCCAAGCCGGCGGGCTTGTTGATTGCGATGATATGGTCGTCCTTGTAGATCACACAGGACTGGATCAGCTTGGCATCGGCCTTTGTGACGCCGTGCTTCAGCAACGCACGGGACGCTTCGACATCCGCCTCGCTTGGCAGCGGCGGAATGCGGACGGTCTGTCCCACGTCCAGCCGGGTGTTGGATTTCACGCGGCCACCGTCGACGCGCAACTCGCCCTTGCGGCACATCTTCTCGATCCGCCCCTGGGTCAGATGCGGAAACAGACGGCGCAGATACCGGTCAAGCCGCTGGTCCGCGTCATCTGGGCCGATGGTCCGGGTTTGAACACCACTCATGCGTAAATCCCTCTGGCCAGCATCACGCCCGCCGCCAAGGCCGCAAGGGACAGGACAACAGACAATGCGACATAGGCCAGCGCCGCGCCAGACTGACCTCTTTCAAACAATGTAAAAGCTTCCAGTGAAAAGGCCGAAAACGTTGTAAATCCGCCAAGAACACCGGTCATCACAAATGGGTTCAAATGGGTCATCCCTTTCTGGAATGACCACACCACAAACGCACCCATGATGAACGATCCGATCACGTTGACCGCAATGATCGCGACCGGGAACCCTTCGCCCCAAACACGGATCAGCAAGACCCCCGTCAGAAAACGCAGGGCGGCACCGATAGCCCCACCAAGGGCGACATAAAGCGTTGTCATGAACATGGGCACGCCTTGGCCTCTTGCGCCGGTCTTGTCAATTGTTCCGCTTGGTTCGCAGCTTTGCAAAGTAGTCGACGCGCTTCTTCAATTCGCGTTCAAACCCACGATCGACAGGCATATAATAGACACCGCGCTTCATCTCGTCGGGAAAGTAGTTCTGCCCGCTGAACCCGTCTTCCGCGTCATGGTCATAGGCATAGTCGGCCCCATATCCCTGATCCTTCATCAAGGACGTCGGTGCATTCAGGATATGCTTGGGCGGCGGTTCTGATCCGGTTTGCTTTGCGGCTTTGACGGCAGCCTTGTAGGCGACATAGGTGGCATTCGATTTCGGGGCGAGCGCAAGATAGGTCACCGCCTGCGCCAAAGCCAGCTCGCCTTCGGGCGATCCAAGCCGTTCATAGGTTTCCCAGCTTTGAAGGCAGACGGCCTGTGCCTGCGGGTCGGCCAGACCAATATCCTCGACCGCCATGCGGGTGATGCGGCGGGCGAGAAAGCGTGGGTCTTCACCGCCAGCCAGCATGCGCGCGAACCAGTAAAGGGCGGCATCCGGGTCCGACCCCCGCACCGATTTGTGCAAGGCGGAAATCAGGTTGTAATGTTCCTCGCCGCCCTTGTCGTATTTGACAGCACGCTTCATCAGGCGGGATGCAAGCTGGTCCACTCCGACCTTGTCACCGGACCAGGCAGCAACCTGCTCGATCAGGTTCAGCAAAGCACGGCCATCACCATCGGCCATCTCCAGCAGGGCTTCGCGGGCGGGGCCATCCAGCGGCAAGGCCTTGCCCAACTCTTTCTCGGCCCGCTGTGCCAAGCGTTCCAGATCGGCAAGCGACAGACGCTGCAAAACCAGAACCTGCGACCGGCTCAGAACAGCGGCGTTCAGTTCGAAACTGGGGTTCTCGGTGGTGGCCCCGACAAGCAGAATGGTGCCATCCTCCATATGCGGCAGGAAACCATCCTGCTGGGCCTTGTTGAAACGGTGGATCTCATCGACGAACAACAGGGTGCCCTTGCCGTTCTGGCGACGCATCTTGGCGGCCTCAAAGACTTTGCGCAGTTCGGGAACACCCGTGAAAATAGCGGAAATCTGAACGAAATGCAGATCGGTCTCGTCGGCCAGCAAACGGGCGATCGTGGTCTTGCCGACGCCGGGCGGGCCCCAAAAGATCAGGGACGACAATGACCCGGCGGCCAGCATCGTCCCCAATGGCGCTTCCGGACCAAGCACCTGTTCCTGCCCGATGACCTCTGCCAGCGTCTTGGGCCGCAACCGGTCTGCCAGCGGTCGGGGCCCCGTGGATGCGGGCGTCGCAGAGGTGTCGAACAAATCAGCCATGCGGGCAACCTATGCTGCCCGCCAGCGCGATGGAAGTCAGTGCAGTTGCGTCGAGAAATCAATCCACACGGCCTGATAGTCGATGCCACCCATATTCATGTTGCGACCGGCAGCACGCATATCAAGTTTGCAGCGGGCGGCCCAGCGATCCCAATTCGACGGAAGCAGCGCAAGCATGGTGCGAATGCCCTCTTCACGCGACGTGCGCAGCATCTGCATGACCAGGCGCATCCGGACCTTGTGACGGATATTTGCAGGAATACCGGCCGCAACGAAACCGCGTGTGACCTCCCAGGTGCCTTCCTGCACGGGGGCTTCCTCGTACAAGAGATCAGTAGGAATGGAGTCGAGCAAGCCGTTCTGCGCATCCCGAATCATATAGCTATAGATGCCGCAGCGTGCGGTGGTCGGGGTCAGGCGAACTCCGGCCAGAACGCGTCCATCGTCGTCGTGGACGGCCAGCCAGCGGGATTGCGGGGTGTCATACTGGTCGTATTCCATCCCCATCGTCTCGGGCAAATCCCATTGGTTCCTGACGATAAATGACTCGCGCCGAGCGCGCAGAATATTCGCAAACAACTCCCCATGGTTGTGCAGATTTGCGAATGACAGCGTAGTACCTTGCATGTGTGTCTCCGGTGCAGGAATTTTAGGTTTCGTTAACCCTTCCGGCATATTCCCGAGAGACTGTCAGAGCAGACGATAATCCCGTGCACGTTGAATGGCCTCCGCCGTGGTGCGGGCAAGCAGACTTGCCCTGGCAGATGAGAGTCGCGCTTTCAGGGCACTCTCGGAAATATTCAACCGCGCAGCAGCAGCAGCGTGACGATCTCCCTCAGCAATACAGCGAAGGGCCTCGATTTGAGCATCCGTTAAGGATTCCGGTGGCTCAGTGATATTATGGAGTTGGCAAATGAGCTTTGCAAAAGCCTCCATCTCAGCGTCAGTAAACTCTCGATCTGCGCGAGCAGCAGATGCGATCGTGCGCGAGCTCATCGGTCCACAAGACACTGCGAAACCAAAATGCATACCAAATTCCCGCGCTTGGTCCAAAATTCCGAAAGGGTCCGGAATATCGATCTCACTCCAACGCTGTGTTCCGATCTGGCTTAGCCCCCAGGCGATGATCGGATCACGGAGCGCATATGCCTCCTCTGTATATAAGTCCGTCCAGCCTTTGGGATATGTCTGGTGATGCAGCAATGGCATCGCGAACCGGATATGCAGGGCAAAAAAGAATCCGCCGGGCGCCATATCCGAAAGGCGCGATGTGTAGTGATCAATACCAGACTGCAAAGACATGTCCTTTTAGACAAGTTGTGCAGAAATCAGTCAACCGTAAATCGTATTCGCATGAGTGGAGACACGCCGATGCCGAAAAAGAACTTCCCCGAAAACCTGAAAGGGTTGTCGGTAAAAGATGCCCGCCGCATCTTTGAATTCCTTGGAAAATCTGACGCTAGTTTACAGAAGTTTTCTGAAGAAATTGACGAAATTGAAGATTCAGAAAACGAAGATTAGAAAAAGTAAAAACCCCGCTCGAAAGCGGGGTCCTTAATTGACGCAAAGTCAATTCGATTTCTATTCCTCTACGGAAACTTCTTCTGCTTCAAGGCGTGCGCGATCGGCTGCGCCTTTGGCATCCGTATCACGGTCAACGAATTCGATGATCGCCATCGGCGCCATGTCGCCATAACGAAAGCCAGCCTTCATCACGCGGACGTAACCGCCCTGACGTTCGGCATAGCGTGGTCCCAGAACGTCGAACAGCTTTGCAACGTGCATGTCTTGCTTAAGACGGCTTGCAGCTTGACGGCGGGCGTGCAGATCGCCGCGCTTGCCCAACGTGATCAGCTTTTCGATAACGCGCTTGAGTTCTTTTGCCTTCGGCAATGTTGTCTTGATCTGCTCATGTTCGATGAGCGAGCCTGCCATGTTCGCAAACAGCGCCTTACGGTGCTCATGTGTGCGGTTGAGGCGGCGGTAACCACGTGCGTGACGCATTTGAGTGTCTCCTAGTGCTTTATACTTTGTGCAACGGTCTGATGCGTGCCAGCCGTATTATTGGAGCAGAATTGCCCGGATGTTCCCGGCCATTGCCGGCATTTTTGCGGGATGGGCCTGTGCGGCCCACCCCGAAATCTTAAAAGGCGTCTTCGAACTTCTTCGCCAGATCCTCGATGTTGTCCGGCGGCCAGTCCTCGACGTCCATGCCAAGGTGCAGACCCATGCCCGACAACACTTCCTTGATCTCGTTCAGGGACTTGCGGCCAAAGTTCGGCGTGCGCAGCATTTCGGCTTCGGTCTTCTGGATCAGGTCACCGATATAGACGATGTTGTCGTTCTTGAGGCAGTTTGCCGAACGGACAGACAGTTCCAGCTCGTCCACTTTCTTGAGCAGAAGCGGATTGAATTCCAGACCGTCGTCGTCGGAACCTTGCTGAGCGGACTCTGGTTCGTCGAAGTTGACGAAGATCGACAGCTGGTCCTGAAGGATGCGGGCGGCATAGGCCACGGCATCATCCGGCGTGATGGAACCGTCTGTTTCGACCTTCATGGTCAGCTTGTCATAGTCCAGAACCTGACCTTCACGTGTGGGCTGAACGTCGTAAGAGACTTTCTTCACAGGTGAATAGATCGCATCAATCGACATCATGCCGATGGGCGCGTCTTCTGGCTTGTTCTTGTCTGCGGATACATAGCCCTTACCGGTGTTGACGGTCAGTTCCATGTAAAGGTCAGCGCCATCGTCAAGGTGACAGATGACGTGGTCCTTGTTCAGGATCTCGATCCCAGCAGTTTCCGAGATGTCACCAGCAGTGACAACGCCCGGGCCTTTGGCCTGAACGGAAAGACGCTTTGGCCCTTCGACTTCCATGCGGATCGCGACACCCTTGAGGTTCAGCACGATGTCGGTAACGTCTTCACGTACACCGGCGACGGACGAAAACTCGTGCAGCACATTGTCGATCTGAACAGCCGTAATTGCAGCACCCTGCAAAGACGACATCAGAATACGGCGCAGCGCGTTGCCGAGTGTCAGACCAAAGCCACGCTCCAGCGGTTCGGCAACGACTGTTGCGCTCCGCAGCGGATCGTTGCCCGGTTTGACTTCCAATTGCGTTGGCTTGATTAACTCAGCCCAGTTCTTGTGGATCATGTGTCCCTCCATTCCTGTCTGCCTTTCATGTCCAAAAGGCAAACGCCCGAGGTTTCAAAATGACGGAAGGGGGCCGCGCGCAAAGGCACGGTCCCCAAAACGTTTGGTAAATTAGACGCGGCGGCGCTTTGGTGGGCGGCAGCCGTTGTGGGCCATTGGGGTCACGTCACGGATCGATGTGATGTTGAACCCGACAGCAGCCAGCGCACGCAGCGCGGACTCACGACCGGAACCCGGACCCTGCACTTCGACTTCCAGCGTCTTGACGCCGTGTTCCTGTGCTTTCTTGCCCGCATCTTCGGCAGCCATCTGTGCTGCATAAGGTGTGGACTTACGCGATCCCTTGAAGCCCATTGTGCCAGCAGACGACCAAGCGATCGCATTGCCCTGCACGTCCGAGATCAGGATCTTTGTGTTGTTGAAGCTGGAATTGACGTGTGCAACCCCGGCAGCGATGTTCTTGGAGACCTTTTTCTTGCCCCCACGACGTGTATCACGAGCCATGATGGTGCCTCCTTATTTCTTTTTGCCGGCAATGGCCTTTGCAGGGCCTTTGCGGGTACGTGCGTTTGTGGATGTCCGCTGACCGCGTACAGGCAGGTTACGACGGTGGCGCAGGCCACGGTAGCAACCAAGGTCCATCAGACGCTTGACGTTCATCTGGACTTCGCGGCGCAGGTCGCCTTCGACAGTCAGGTTTTCGTCGATATATTCACGAACCTTCAACACTTCCGCGTCAGACAGGTCGTTCACGCGACGGCTGCGGTCGATGCCGACAGCGTCGCAAATCTCTTCGGCTTTGGCGTTGCCAATTCCGGTGATGTAGGTGAGGGCGATTGGAACTCGCTTCCCTGTGGGAATGTTCACGCCAGCAATACGTGCCAAGGTGCTATATCCTTTTCGTTGCGGGTCCGTCATTCCAGACCCTTTTTTCACAACGTGAGCCCGGACCGTTTCGGATGCCGGGCTCAAGTCATATCGAGGTATTCAATCGGGGCGCGACCCCGTGCGATTCCCTTGCGGGATGGTGGCTTTTAGGAGTGTTTCGTTGGGGGGTCAACCCTCTGTTCAACGCCTCAGATAACTGCACACAAGTTCCCGATCCGCGGCATCCTCGATGTACAATTCGCTGGGGTCGGAATTGGGGTGGCAGACCTCCTGCGCAAAGCCCGCTTCGTGAACAGAACAGACGAAAAAACCGAAGGCCTAAATGATCGACGCGATCAGAAAACCGCCCCCAAAACCCAAGACGCGGATCACGTCCTAAGCCAATGCTTTCGCAATGCTGCTCGCAACGTCATCCATGCTGGCCAGGCCGTCCACAGACTTCAGATCACCCTTGGCATAGTAGTACCCGATCAGTGGCGATGTCTGTTTGTAATAGGCCAAAAGACGGGTCTTGAGGCTTTCCTCGTTGTCATCGGCACGGCGCTGGAAATCGGATGCACCGCAGTTGGTGCATTTGCCGTCCGCCGGGATCGGCTTGGTGTGGTCGTTGTAAACCTCACCGCAGCTACCACAGGTGGAACGGGCAGTGATCCGTGCGACCAGCGCATCATCATCGACCTGCATCTCGATCACGCGATCAAGGTTGTGACCCATATCATCCAGCAGGGCTCCCAGCGCATCGGCCTGTGCAAGCGTGCGCGGGAAACCGTCGAAGATGAAACCACCTGCATGAGAGGTATCTTCAAGCTGTTCGCGGATCAGGCCGATGACGATCTCGTCGGTGACCAGCTTGCCAGCGTCCATGACGGCGGCAACTTTCTTGCCCATCTCGGTCCCGGACGTGCGGGCAGCCCGCAGCATATCACCCGTGGACAGCTGTACCATGTCGCGTTCGTCGACCAGCTTGCGTGCTTGCGTTCCTTTACCCGCCCCCGGCGGTCCCAGCAGAATAATGTTCATCGACGCGCGGGCCCTTTCTTCTTGCCGCCACGCTTGCCACGCAGCTGCGACTTTTCAATCAGGCCTTCATATTGATGGGCCAGAAGGTGCGACTGGATTTGCTGGATCGTATCCATACCAACCGACACAATAATCAGAACGGATGTTCCGCCGAAATAAAAGGGAATACCGGCCTGCGCACGAACGATTTCCGGCAACAGGGCGACAAGCGCAAGATAGCCAGACCCCAGGACCAGAATGCGTGTCACCACATAATCAAGGTATTCAGCCGTCTTCTTGCCAGGGCGGATGCCGGGGACAAAACCGTTCTGGTTCTTGAGGTTTTCAGCAACCTCGTCCGTCTTGAACGCCACTTCCTTGGTGTAGAAATACGTGAAAAAGATAATCATGGCCGCAAAGAAGATCAGGTAAAGCGGCTGACCGGGGCCAAAGTACGCTAGCAAGGCCGACATGAACGGGCTGGTCGATCCGCCACTGAACGTGCTGATCGTCGTCGGCAGCAACAACAGGGCCGACGCAAAGATCGCAGGAATAACACCGGCTGGGTTTACCTTGATCGGCAGGTGGCTCGATGATCCGTCATAGACCTTCATGCCGCGCTGCTGGCGTGGGTACTGGATGTGAACCTTCCGCAAAGAGCGTTCCATGAAGACGACGAAGGTCAAGACAGCAATGACCATGACGATCACACCGACAATCAGCGCCGGGCTGATCGCGCCGGACCGGCCCTGTGACAGGAACCCGGCAAGGGCGGCGGGGATTTCAGCGATGATGCCGACAAAGATGATCAATGAGATACCGTTGCCGATGCCACGTGCGGTGATCTGCTCGCCCAGCCACATCAGGAACATGGTGCCACCGACGATGGTGATGATGCAGGACGCAAAGAAAAAGGCATCAGGGTTGGTCGCCAGACCGCCCGCCGCAAGGCTCGCGGCCAGACCGTAGGCCTGCGCCGTGGCCAGGGCGACTGTGCCATAGCGGGTGTATTGGTTCAGCTTGCGCCGGCCCTGTTCGCCCTCTTTCTTGAGCTGTTTCAGCGGCTCCCACATGGCACCAAGAAGCTGCACGATGATCGAAGCCGAGATATAAGGCATGATCCCAAGGGCAAAAATGCCCATACGGGACAAGGCACCACCAGTGAACATTGACAGGATGCCACCAATACCCGCAGCGGCATCTTCCATGAACAGACGCAATTGTTCTGTGTCGATCCCCGGCACGGGGATATACGTGCCAAGACGATAAACGATCAGAAGGCCGATCGTGAACCAGATGCGCTGGCGAAGCTCAGTGGCTTTGCCAAACGCGCCCCAACTCATGTTTGCGGCCATTTGCTCTGCTGCGGATGCCATGCGTGCCTATCTCTTCTGATAAAAAACGCCGCGTCTCGGTTCCCCGATCGCGGCGTTTGGGAAAACTTGGAGTTATGTAAGCGACCACTTGGCCGCTCACAAGGTCTTACTCAGCCGCGGCGTCTGCCTTTGGGGCAGTGACAGTCAATGACCCGCCAGCCTTTTCGACTGCGGCGATCGCACCGGCAGATGCGCCGGTCACTGTCAGGTTCACCTTGGATGTCAGCTCACCTTTGGCCAGAACGCGGACACCGTCCTTGACGCGACGCAGCGCACCGGATGCGACAAGTGCCTCTTCGGTGATGTCTTTCTTGGCGTCCAGTTTCTTGGCATCGATGAATTTCTGGATCAGGCCAAGGTTGATGACTGCGAATGTCTTGCGGTTCGGCTTGTTGAAGCCGCGCTTTGGCAGACGCTGGTAGATTGGCATCTGGCCGCCCTCGTAGCCGTTGATGGCCACACCGGAGCGTGATTTCTGACCTTTGATACCACGGCCACCCATTTTACCGGTGCCGGAACCGGGACCACGGCCAACGCGTTTTCTTGGCTTGGTCGCACCGGGATTGTCGTGAAGTTCATTCAGTTTCATGTCGCTATCTCCTTTGCCGGAGAACTGCACCCAGCGACGGGAACGCAGCACACGGCGTTTCAAATATGAATCGATGCAGGCACCGACCAGCGGCGTATAGACGGGGGGAAATGGTGCGTCAAGAAACGATCGGTCTAGAGTCCGTTATCCGTGCGTACACGGAAACCTTCGGCCCGCAACTTGCCGACGATGTCCTTTGTATGCGCGACATCGCGCGCTTCGATCACGACTTCCAGTTCCGCCTGCTTCAAGGCAACGGTCTGCATCATCCGCTGGTGGATTACCTCGACGACATTGGCACCGGCGTCGCCGATGATCCGGCTGATGGTCGATAGCTGCCCTGGCGTATCGTCAATTTCAAACGTCAAACGGGTGATGCGCCCGTCTCGGACAAGGCCACGAAGGATCAGCGTTGACAGCAAGCGCGAGTCGATGTTGCCACCACAAATCACAAGCCCGACCTTCTTCCCTTTTAGCGCGGCAAGATTGTTCTTGATGACCGCCAGCCCCGCGCCGGGGGCACCTTCCACGACCAGTTTCTCGCTTGAAAGCAGATCGAACACAGCATCCTCGATCTCTGCCTCGGATGCGGTATGTATCTGATCTACATGCGCTTTTACGATCTCTATGTTGGCTTTTGACGGGGCCTTGACCGCGATGCCCTCGGCCAAAGTCGGCCCGCCGAAGTGCGGCGCGTGGCCTTCGACGGCCGCTTTGACCGCATCAAAGGTCTCGGCCTGCGCGCCGATCACGACGACGCATGGCTTGATGGCTTTCGCGGCCACGGACATGCCTGCTATCAGACCACCACCACCGATGGGCACGACAATCACATCAAGGTCGGGCTGCTGTTCCAGCATCTCGATCGCAACGGTCCCCTGCCCTGCCGCGACGACGGGATCGTCGAACGGATGGATGATCGTCAGCCCCTGATCGGCGGCCATGTCGTGGGTAAACTGCACGCCGTCATCAAAGCCTTTGCCATGCAGGACGACATGGGCACCAAAGTCTTCTGTCCGCTTGATCTTGTTGAACGGCGTGCCTTCGGGCATGACGATTGTGGCTTTGATTCCAAGGCGTTCGGCGTGATAGGCGACACCTTGTGCGTGATTGCCCGCGCTGCAGGCGATGACACCGGCCGCGCGTTCCGCTTCGGTCAGGGTCAGCAGTTTTGCAAGTGCCCCACGCGCCTTGAAGGCATTGGTATGCTGGAGATTTTCAAGCTTTAGGTAAAGGTCGATCCCAAGCTGCTTTGACAGCCGCGCTGCGTAGACCGTCGGCGTCAGCATCGTTGCATGGCGTATCTTGTCATGCGTTTGCTGGATGGTGGCGAGGGTCAGTATCATGAGGCCATGAGTTGCGGTGTGCCGGTGCGTTGTCAAGCGTAAGGCTGTGCACAGCCGATCTGGCCTGTGGCGCGAATCTTCAGTTAACGCCAGTTACTGCTGGGTTTTTAGGGTTGTGATCGGCGTGCACAGCGCGTGCACCGCGCGTGCACAGGTTTTCGCGCCGTGGGCGGGTTACGCTTGCGGGGCATGAAAGGGGAACGCAGATTGACAGGGCGGCCGCAGATCAGCTTCGCGGCGTAGGATGGTGCTCTGCGTCGGGGTCATAGGGTGGGATGACGACTTTTGACAGACGGTGTTCGATAACGGCATCCTTGAAGCCTTCAAGCTCTGTCAGTTTCGCCCGCCTTGCGGACGGCCTGTAGGCGAGCGTCAGATACAGCGCCGCAGCACCGGTCAAAAGCGACCCAATCCCGAGCTTGATCGCAAGAACGGTGTCGAACTCCTCGATCAGGTCTTCGGTCCCTGCCCCGAGTGTCAGCACACCGACAATAAGGACGAATCCGGAAAGGCCGGTCAGGAATGCTTTGATCATTTTGTATCTCTCTGCTGCGTTATCACGGTGCAAAGAATACAGAAAAATCTTGGTCAGAATTTGGCGGTATCGTGAATTCAATTGCGAGGCGTTTCACCCGACAAGGGGGGCGCTGGCCGCCCCAACGACCCAAGCCCAGAAGACCACGTCCTTCGCCCCATCCCCAGCGGCAAATCCGGCGTTGCTCCGCTTGGCGGGGCCATAAAAATCTGGCCATGACCAGGACGCGCGGGGCACCCAATTCATCGGTTTTGCGCACCCATGTTCCGATCCCTCTCGCACGACAAGTATATTGATAGGTTTTCGGCCCGCCTGATCCAGATTATGAATAATGAATGACATTCGATCAGATCAAAACCTTCCTCTGGGTCGCGCGGCTTGGTGGATTTCGCAAGGCAGCTGACCGGCTTAATCTTTCGCAGCCGGCCGTGTCGACCCGGATCGCCAATCTGGAACAGGAGTTGCGCGTGTCGCTGTTTGCGCGTGGGCCGGGCGAACTGGTCCTGACCAAACACGGCACGCTCTTGCTGTCATATGCAGAGCAGATGCTGTTTGTGGAAGAAGAGATCAAGCAGCGCGTCGCAAACCCGTCAGAAGCAGAAGGGCTCTTTCGCGTTGGGGCCTCTGAGACGATCGCGCAAGCATGGTTGCCGGATTTTCTTATGGCGTTCAGCGCGCAATATCCCCGCGTGAATGTAGATCTGACTGTCGATATCTCGCTGAACCTGCGCGCAGAGTTGCTGGAACGCAAACTTGATCTGGCGCTTTTGATGGGGCCTGTGTCCGAGTTTACGGTCGAGAACGTCGTTCTGCCGTCATTTGATCTGCACTGGTATCGGTCCACTGAAAACGCGCAGACGGATCTGAGCAAGATACCCGTTATTTCCTATTCGAGTAAGACCCGCCCCTACCGAGAGCTGATGTCAGAACTGTCGCGCAGGATCGGGCCGAAGCTGCGTGTCTATTCCTCGGCGTCCTTGTCGGCGAGTCTGAAGATGATCGCCGCGGGAATCGCCGTCGGCCCTTACCCTCGCGCCTTGGCCAATGATTTCCTGGAGGCCGGTCAAATCGTGGAATTTGATCCAGGTTTCCGGCCGCAGCCCCTGTCATTCACGGCGTCTTACCTGTCCGAACCGCGCAGTTTTCTTGTTGAAAACAGTGCGGATATCGCTCGCGAGGTGGCCGAGGCTTGGACAAAGACACATCCAATGTGAATTCAAGAAATCTATCACAGTTGATCTAAATTGATAATTTGATTGAAGTCGGTGGCTCGTGCAAAGCTTTCCCATAGTTTGGGGGGGCCAGATGACGCCAACAGAAATCCAGCACTCCGATCTGGTCGGCACGTCTGCAGAGGCAGTCAGGGCGGCCATTCGGACCGCATCCTACACGGGTCATACGGCAGGCCTTGCCGCCGGAAAGCTGCAGTGCAATCTTGCGATCCTCCCCGAAAAATACGCGCTAGATTTCCTGCGCTTTTGCCAGCGCAATCCCAAGCCCTGTCCGATTGTCGGTGTTGGAGACAGCGGCGATCCTACCCTGCCGACGCTGGGCCGTGATATCGACATCCGGACAGATGTTCCCAAGTACCGGGTGTTTCGCAATGGCACCCTGCGCGAAGAGGTTACGGATATCACCGATGTCTGGACCGACGATCTTGTGACAGTCGCGCTTGGCTGTTCCTTCACATTCGAGAATGCGCTTTTGCGCAACGGTATTCCCGTCCGGCATGTGGAATCGGGACTGAATGTGCCGATGTTCCGGACCAACATCGATCTGGTCCCTGCGGGGCGGTTTGGGGGTCAGATGGTCGTGACCATGCGACCGATCCCCGAAGCGCAAGTCGAACAGGCCCGCGAGATCAGCCGCCGTTTTCCGCAGGCCCACGGTGCCCCTATTGCGGCAGGCGATCCTGCAGACATCGGGATCACCGATCTGGCGCGTCCGGACTGGGGCGATCCGGTCGAGATGAAATCCGGTGAAGTGCCTGTCTATTGGGCCTGTGGTGTCACGCCCCAGAACGTCCTGCTGGATGCAGGCTTGCCGATCTGCATCACCCATTCACCCGGTCACATGCTGATCAGCGATGTGGCGGAAGACGCTGAAACAACAATTCTGACAAAGACCTAAAACGACCAACAAGGAGATCACTATCATGAAACATACACTTGCCATCCTAGCCGCCAGCACAGCGCTTGCCGCGCCGGCGTTCGCTGAAAACCTATCCGTCGTCGGCAGCTGGTCCAGCCTGCCGCTGCACAACGACTACGAAGCGCCGTTCTGGAGCACGACCCTTCCCGAGGCGTCCGGTGGCGACATCACCGTCGAGCTGACCACGCACAACCAGATGAGCCTTGGTCTGGGCGACATTTATCCGCTGCTGGGACAGGGTGTGTACGATGTGGCCATGACCGTTGCGGATTACGCGGTTGCCGATGCGCCAGAGCTTGAAGGGCTGGACGTGCCGCTGATCGCGCTGTCGGCTGACGAAGCCCGTGCCATGGTCGACGCGGCCCGCCCGATGGTTGCAGACATCTATCGCGACCGCTTCAATTCGCATGTTTTGGCCATTGCGCCCTATCCACCGCAGGTCGTCTTTTGTAACCACGAGATCACGAATCTTGCCGACCTTGAAGGTCTCAAAGTCCGTGCCTCTGGCCGCATGACAGCGAAACTGCTTGAGGCGCTGGGTGCAGAAGGCGTCAACGTCTCTTTCGCCGAGGTGCCGGGCGCATTGCAGAACGGTGTCGTGGATTGCGCCGTGACAGGTGCCGGTTCGGGCTACAGTGCTGGTTGGTGGGAAGTGTCCACTCATTTGCTGCCGATACCGCTTGGTGGCTGGGATTCGGTTGTTACGGCGATCAATCTGGACAAGTGGAACGGGCTGAGTGCGGAATCTCAGGATTTGATCACAAGCGAGATCAAAAGAAGCTTTGAAGACCCGGCTTGGGCAAGTGCGCAGGACGCGCTGGTCAATGATATCGCCTGTCTGACCGGCAACGGCGAATGCCCGTCGGGCGAAGCACGTTCGATGACGCTGGTTGAAGTCAGTGACGCAGACTTTGAACGTGCCCGCGACATCCTGACCAGCGAAGTGCTTCCTGAATGGGCAGAGCGCGCAGGCGGTGACTGGGCTGCACGCTGGAACGACAGCGTCGGCAAAGTTGTCGGTGTCACGATCAATTAAGAGACCAAGATCAGGGGACGTACCACATGGAACGCAAGATGATAGACAGCCTGCGGGCAATCAACAAAGGGGTAGCGCTGGTCGTCGGTTTCGGCCTGCTGCTGTGCGCAGCCTTTGTTCTGACGGATATCATCATGCGCCAGATTGGTACGTCCCTTGGCGGCACGGAAGAGATCGCAGGCTATGCCATGGCGCTCGCGACCTCGTGGGGGATGTCCTACACGTTGCTGGAACTGGGCCACGTGCGGATTGACCTGCTACGATCCAGATTCCAAAGCTTTGCGCGCGCCTTGTTCGACGTCTTCTCGATGATCGTCATGTCTGGTGTGATCATCACCATCGCGATCAAGGCATGGCCCGTTCTTGAACGGTCCCTGGCCAACGGGTCGCGGGCCAACACGCCGCTGGAAACGCCGCTGGCCTGGGTGCAGTTGCCATGGTTCGCAGGCTGGGTCTGGTTTGCGCTCATGTCGACCCTCACAACGCTCGCGGCGCTTAGCCTTTTGCTGAAGCGACGTCATGAAGAAACCGAAGCCATCGTCGGTGCCTTTGCCGAGCAGGAGACACTGCAATGATCGGATATGTCTCAATCGGGCTTCTTGGCCTGCTGGCCCTGTCCATTCCCGTCGGCATCGTGTTGTTTCTGCTGGGCTTTGGGATTGATACGTTCTTTTCCAGCTTTCCACTGACGCGCGGCCTTGGAAATATGGTCTGGTCGTCATCGAATTCGGCGACGCTGATCGCAATTCCGTTCTTTGTCTTGCTGGGCGAAATTCTGGTGCGCAGCGGCGTGGCAACACGCACCTATGCAGCCCTTGACCGGTGGGTGTCCTGGCTGCCCGGCGGGTTGGTTCATGCCAATATCGCCACAGCCACCATGTTTTCCGCAACCTCTGGATCATCGGTGGCGACAGCGGCGACGGTCGCCACGGTCGCCATGCCACAAGCGGAAAAGCTGGGCTATGATCCCAAGCTGTTTTCGGGTGCGATTGCCGCTGGCGGGACGCTGGGCATCATGATCCCCCCGTCGATCAATCTGATCGTCTACGGGTTCCTGACACAGTCGTCGATCCCGCAGCTGTTTTTGGCCGGTCTAATACCCGGCATCGCCCTGGCCGTCGCCTTTATGGTGGTCACAGCCCTTATCTGCCTGATCCGCCCGGATCTGGGGGGCGTTCGCCGGACCTTTCCTTTCGCCCAGATGATCCGGGCCTTGATTGATCTGATACCAATCCTGATCCTGTTCGGCCTGATCGTCGGGTCGATCTATCGCGGCTGGGCCACGCCAACCGAAGCTGCAGCCGTCGGCGTTGCGGGCGCTTTCGCCATCGCCCTCGCCTTTGGTGGTGTGTCCTGGGACATGCTGACTCAAAGCCTGACGGGCACGGTCAAAATTACCTCAATGATCATGCTGATCGTGATCGGGGCCTCGTTTCTGAATTTCACACTGGCGTCGGCGGGGTTGGGGCGCGAACTGACGACCTTTATGGAAGGGCTCGGCCTGTCGCCCCTTGGCTTTATCCTTGTGGTTGTCGTGCTTTACATTGTGCTTGGATTCTTCATCGAAACGCTGTCGCTGATGGTTGTCACGATCCCGATCATCGTGCCGATGGTTCTGGTGCAGGGCTATGACGTGATCTGGTTCGGCATCCTGATGATCGTGCTGATCGAAATGGCGCTGATCACTCCGCCCGTGGGTCTGAACCTTTATGTCGTGCAAGGCGCGCGCAAGTCGGGGACATTGAACGAGGTCATGCTGGGCGCGCTGCCCTACTGCCTGACCATGCTGGCCATGGCGTTCCTGCTGATCGCCTTTCCCGGCATCGCGCTTTTTCTACCGAACTTCCTGCAATAGGGTCCGATCAGGATGCGTATCGATCTCAACTCTGATCTTGGTGAAGGCTTCGGGCCCTGGTCGATGGGTGATGATGCTGAAATGCTGTCGATTGTAAGCTCTGCCAACATCGCCTGTGGCGGGCACGCAGGTGATCCGGAAACGATGTTCCGCACGCTTTCACTTGCGAAAGAGAACGGCGTCACCGTGGGGGCGCATCCCGGATACAACGACCGTGAAGGGTTCGGACGGCGTGTCATCCCCATGTCGCCCGCGGAGATCGGGCGGATGTGTGCCGCCCAGATTGGTGCGCTGATGGGGATTGCCGCGCAGGTCGGCGTACCCGTAACCTATGTCAAACCGCACGGCGCGCTTGGCAACCTTGCCGCCCGCGACGCAGAGGTCGCTGCGGCCATCGTCGCAGCCGTCCAGACGATTGATCCCGAACTTGCGATCCTTGCGATTTCGGGCACGCAAAGTGAACAGGCCGCCCGCGCGGCCAACGCCCCGGTCTTTTCCGAAATCTTCGCCGATCGCGGGTATCTGTCATCGGGTCAACTTGTCCCGCGCGATCAGGACGGCGCGATGATCCACGATGCCGGGCAAGCGACCGCGCGGCTGCTGTCCTTTCTTGAAACCGGTCTGATGCCGGTCATTGACGGACCTCCGATCAAGCTTGCGGCGCAATCCATCTGCGTGCACGGCGATTCCCCCGGCGCTGTCGCCATGGCGCGCGAGGTCCGCAACCGGCTGACGGCACAGGGCGTGCAGATCACCGGATTTACGAAGGCCTGAGATGCCAATGGACCCCCAGTTCACGCCCATCGCCGATCACGCGCTGCTGGTCAGTTTCGCGCAGGACATTTCTGACACGGCACATGCCCATGTCGTTGCGCTGGACAAGGCGATCGGTGCTGACATCCCCACCGGTGTGATCGAGACGGTGCCGGCGCTGGTCAACCTTCTGGTGTCGTTCGACCCGGTACAAACGGACCATGTGACCGTGCAAGGGCACGTCCGCATCCGCCTGAAAGGGTTGGAGACAAAAGCGTCGGCAGGCGTCCAGCGCAATGTGCAGGTCTGTTATGAGCCCCCTTTTGCGCCCGATCTGGACGCTGTTGCATCGGCAACCGGCCTGACGACCGAGGCGGTGATCAACGCCCATCTTGCCGGAGATTTTCAGGTTCTGATGTACGGGTTTGCGCCCGGTTATGCCTATCTTTCGGGCGTGCAAAAGCAGATCCAGGTGCCGCGCAAGCCAAAGCCCGTGCGCGATGTTCCGGCAGGCAGCGTCATTATTGCAGGGGCACAATGCCTGATCACGACCCTGACTATGCCGACAGGCTGGTCGATTATCGGCGGCTCACCAACCCCGATCTTTACCGGCGACCCTGAACATCCGTTTCTGTTCGATGTCGGGGATCGCGTCGCTTTCGAGCGGATCGACACCGCGACATACGACCGTCTGGATCGGGATCGCGATGATGGGTGAGGCAGCCTTCAGCGTTTCCTTTGCTGGCCCACTGGTCACCTTTCAGGATGCGGGCCGCCCCGGCAACATGCGCTTTGGTGTGGCCACGTCAGGCCCGATGGACCGTCTGGCCTTTGATGCCGCCAACGCGGCCCTTGGCAATGCGGCGGGAATGACGGCCATCGAAATCTCGCTTGGCGGTTTGATCCTGCAATGCACGGCCGGTGCCGTCACCGTCGCGATCACCGGCGGGGATTTTGTCGTCAAGCGCGGCGCGCAGAAAACCGCGTCTTGGACGATCCTCACCATCCAAAAAGGCGAACAACTGTCGATCAGCGCCGGAAAGACCGGAAGCTGGGCCTATCTGGCCTTTGCGGGCACGTTGAACGCCGCGGAATGGCTGGGCAGTCGTGCAACGCATTCGACCTCCGGCTTTGGCGGTGGCGTCGTGCAAGCGGGACAAACCATCACGGTTTCGGATGCCGCCCTCCGCGAAGATCGACTGGGCGATATCCGACGGCCCGACTTCATGCCCGACGGACCGATCCGCGTTGTCACAGGCCCACAGGATCAGTATTTTGCCGACGGGGCTGTTGCGTGTTTTGTGTCGGACACCTTCAAGGTGACAGAGGCCTATGACCGCATGGGGATGCGATTGAGCGGTCCCCCCCTAGAACTTGACGCGGCGCTTTCGATCCCGTCCGAACCCATCGTGCGCGGATCTGTTCAGGTGTCCGGGGATGGCGTTCCAACGGTGCTGCTTGCGGATCATCAGACAACGGGTGGCTATCCGAAAATCGCCACTGTCATTTCCTGTGACACCGACCGGTTGGCGCAATTTCGCGCGGGCGACACGGTGAAGTTCGCATCAATTTCCAGCCCGCAGGCGATTGATGCGCTCAGGGCCTTTCAAAAACAAAGGGGCCACTACCTTGAGGATATCGCAGTGGCGCGCGGATCATTGGCCCAGCGCCTGATGCGCGAGAACCTGATCCATGGCTGCGTCTATGAGTAGACCAAGGTGCTGCCTTAAGTGATGATCGGCAGCGTTTTGACGTCGTAGGACAACGTGATCGTGTCTGCGGTCGTCGGATCGTGTATTTCCATGCGGTATTGCCGGGCCGGGCGCACGCCGCCAATGGCCGCCAACGTGCCGCACAACATCGCCGTCCCGTCCGCCATACCAGCCCCTTCGCAAAGGTCCGTCAGCGGGCGAATACCGGCCAAGGTTCCGTCCTGATAAAGCACCTCCTGCCCGTCCTCTTCGATCCAGCATTTCAGGGTGATCTGATCGAGGTGATCCATGATAGCGTCAAAATCCCAAAGTGCGGTTGCAACAGGTTTGGCACAGGCCTGTTTGGAAGCCGCAACAGAGTGGCGTTCCAGATCCCGATCAGTGTGATCCGAAGCCAGACCAAGGTAGCGTTTGCCGTTCTGCTGGATCAGCAAAGGTTCGACCTCGCCCGATGTGCCGGTTCCCAGCACCTCTATGCTCTCGGATTGGCACAAAAGCGTATGCGAGACCCTGTAATATAGGGGCACCTGACTTGGCGGCGCGATACCCAACATGGCCAGTTCGTCGATATGGTGCTGGACTGCCTGCAAATTTCGACCGGTCCACCCGGCTATGACAACCGATTGGATTTCCAATGGGAGGGGCGTGTTGCCAAGGCTGAAATCAACGCGCATGTTGTGAGGTCCCTTCGTCATACCAATTCCGACCACATCGTCGGGCTGTGGCCTTTTTCAATCTTGCAACGCGTCAGATTTTGTTACGCACCAACAAGTTGTTTCCGATCTGATCGTGACTTGGTTGCGCGTCATTTGCACTAACAAATTCAAGACTGGCAGGACTAGTCGGCTGATGCCTGTTGGCGCAAGCGCGCAACGGCGCACGCGTTTTGACCTCGGGGTGGCTAGCCCGGTGTCGTCATATGCAAATGGCGGGTGACCAAAGAAACCTCTGCGCAAATTCAACCTGACGTTTAACGCATGTTCTGGTCCAAAATATTGCAAACGCCCCGCAGTTTCCCACGAGGCGCTTTTAATTTCCAACGGCAGGTTCCAAATCTGCATCAATTGCCGATCCGGGGCTCCGCCCGTGAACACCTGAATTGATCCACTGGATCAATTCCTAGACGGTGTTCACCCCTTTTCCTCGATGATCTCGACCATGTGAGACACCGATTCAACCATGCCACGTACGGAAGGAGTATCTTCCAATTCGCGGGTGCGGTTCATCTTGTTCAAACCCAGACCGATCAGCGTTGCGCGCTGCTTGGCGGGGCGGCGGATGGGGGAACCCACCTGCTTAACGACGATTGTTTTCTTAGCCATCTGTCAGTCTCCTTACGCGTCTGCTTCGGCAGCGGCTTCGGCCGCGGGGGCCTCGTCACGCTTGGGCAGGATGTCAGCGACTTTCTTGCCACGACGCTGGGCGACAGAGCGAGGCGATGCCTCTTTCGTCAGGCCGTTCATCGTGGCGCGGATCATGTTGTAGGGGTTCTGCGAACCGATGGATTTGGACACGACGTCCTGCACACCCAGCATTTCGAAGACGGCACGCATTGGACCACCGGCGATGATACCCGTACCGGCTGGTGCCGTGCGCATCACGACCTTACCAGCGCCGTGACGGCCCTCGATGTCGTGGTGCAGTGTACGACCGTCGCGCAGCGGCACGCGGATCATCTGGCGCTTGGCCTGTTCTGTCGCCTTGCGGATCGCTTCGGGCACTTCTTTCGCCTTGCCCTTGCCAAAGCCGACACGGCCCTTCTGGTCACCCACAACAACGAGGGCTGCGAAGCCAAAGCGCTTACCGCCCTTGACTGTCTTGGACACGCGGTTGATGGCGACCAGACGGTCGGCAAATTCCGGTGCTTGTTCTTCACGGTTACGGCCGCGGCCGCGATTTTCACGTTCTGCCATGGGGCATCCCTTTGTTTTTGTGGGCGAAAGGCCCGATTGTCCGATCGCAGTGTCCCGAAACTGATCCGGGACCTCGATCATCGAGGGCGCACCACTGGCGCGCCCTGCAAGTCTTAGATTTTCAAGCCACCTTCACGGGCAGCATCGGCCAAAGCCTTGATCTTGCCGTGAAAGAGGAAACCACCACGGTCGAAGTACGCCTGTTCGACGCCGGCTTTCTTGGCACGCTCTGCGATTGCAGCGCCCACCTTTGCAGCGGCTTCGATGTTGTTCTTGCCGACCACGCCCAGATCTTTTTCCATCGACGATGCGGATGCGAGTGTGACCCCGTTCGCATCGTCGATCAGCTGGACGCTGATGTTCTTGTTGGAGCGGTGCACGGACAAACGGGGGCGACCCACGTTTGCAGTAACGTTCCGCAGCTTGTTCCGAACGCGCATACGGCGCTTCAGAAACAGTTGTCTCTTGCTGTTTGCCATGATGCTGGTCCTTACTTCTTCTTGCCTTCTTTGCGGAAGATGTACTCGTCCTTGTACTTGATGCCTTTGCCTTTGTAGGGCTCTGGCTTGCGCCAAGCGCGGATGTTCGCCGCGACCTGACCCACAAGTTGTTGGTCGATACCTTCCACAGTGACTTCGGTTGGCTTGGCGGCTGTCACGGTGACACCCTCCGGCACTTCGAAGTTCACGTCGTGGCTGTAGCCCAGTGACAGTTTCAGGACGTTGCCCTGCATCTGTGCACGATAACCGACACCGGAAATCTCAAGCTCTTTCTTGAACCCTTCGGTCACGCCTGTGACAAGGTTCTGCACCTGCGTGCGGGACATGCCCCACTGCTGGCGCGCGCGCTTTGAACTGCCGCGTGGATCCACCTTGATGGCGTTTTCGCCCATCGAAATGGTCACGTCGTCGGTGGCTGTGAAGCTGCGGGTGCCTTTCGGCCCCTTCACTTCAACCGTTTGGCCGCTGACCGAGGCTGTGACGCCAGAGGGCAGATCGACCGGTTTTTTACCAATACGAGACATGTTTGCCCCCTTAGAAGATTGTGCAGAGCACTTCGCCGCCAACGTTGGCTGCGCGTGCGTTTGCATCTGACATCACGCCCTTTGGGGTCGAGACAATCGACACACCAAGGCCCTGACGGACACTTGGCAAGTCATTTGCGCCCATGTAGACGCGGCGACCGGGCTTTGAGACCCGCTTCAATTCACGAATGACGGGTTCGCCTTCGTAATACTTCAGCTCGATACGGATGGCCGGGTGGCCGTCCTTACCGTCGATCTTTTCGTAGCCGCGGATGTAACCTTCGTCTGCGAGTACGTCCAGAACCCAGGCGCGCAGCTTGGATGCCGGTGTTTCAACCGATGGCTTGCCGCGCATCTGGTTGTTGCGGATGCGTGTGAGCATATCGCCGATAGGATCGTTCATTGCCATAATGTGCTCTCCTTACCAGCTTGACTTGACCATGCCGGGAATCTCGCCATTGGAACCAAGGTCCCGCAGCGCGATCCGGCTGATCTTCAGTTTACGATAGTAGGCGTGTGGACGCCCGGTGAGCTGGCAACGGTTGTGCAAGCGTGTCGGTGCGGAGTTGCGTGGCAATTTTGCCAGATCAAGGGTTGCCTTGAACCGCTCTTCCACAGGGACGTCCTTGTCGTTGATGATTGCCTTCAGTGCTGCACGCTTTTCAGCATACTGCGCCACCAGCTTTTCACGCTTACGTTCGCGTGCGATCATGGATTTCTTAGCCATATCTTTTTCTCTCCTGGCGCTTAGCTGTTGAACGGCATGTTGAAGTGCTTCAACAGTGCCTTTGCTTCAGCGTCATTTGTGGCGGTGGTGCAGATGACGATGTCCATACCCCAGTTCTCATCGATCTTGTCAAAGTTGATCTCTGGGAAGATGAGGTGTTCCTTGATGCCGGTGGCGTAGTTGCCGCGCCCATCAAAGGATTTGCCGGACACGCCGCGGAAGTCACGAATACGTGGCATCGCAACAGTGATCAGACGGTCGAGGAATTCGTACATACGATCGGCACGCAGCGTAACCTTCGCACCCAGTGGCATGTCTTCACGGACGCGGAAACCAGCGATGGATTTCTTTGCCACGGTCGTCATGGCCTTCTGGCCTGCGATGGTTGTCAGGTCTTCCTGCGCGGTCTTGGCTTTCTTGCTGTCACGGACAGCTTCTGCGCCGCAGCCGATGTTCAGGACGATCTTGTCCAGACGCGGGATCTGCATGTCGTTCTTGTAGCCGAACTCTTCCTTCATCGCCTTGCGGATAGTGTCCGCATAAAGCGCTTTCAGGCGCGGGGTGTAGTTTGCGGTATCAAGCATCAGATCGCATCCCCTGTTGACTTGGCAAAGCGCACCTTGTTGTCGCCATCCATGCGGAAGCCGACGCGCGAAGGTTTGCCGTTTGCATCTACGATTGCCAGGTTGCTCAACTGGATCGGCATCGCCTTTGGCGTGCGCCCACCCTGAGAGTTCTGGGATTGCTTCTCGTGACGGATCGCCATGTTGACGCCGTCAACGACAGCTTTGCCGGACTTGGGATCAACAGATTTGATTTCGCCTGTCACGCCCTTGTCCTTACCGGCAAGCACGATGACCTTGTCACCTTTACGGAGTTTCGCAGCCATGGTTACAGCACCTCCGGAGCGAGCGAGATGATTTTCATGAAGTTTTTCGCACGCAGTTCACGCACAACCGGCCCAAAGATACGTGTACCGATGGGTTCGTTGTTGTTGTTGAGGATCACAGCGGCGTTCTTGTCAAAACGGATTGCTGTGCCGTCTGCGCGACGGACTTCTTTGGCGGTGCGTACGACGACGGCCTTGCGGACGTCACCTTTCTTTACGCGGCCGCGTGGAATGGCCTCTTTCACCGAAACGACAATGATGTCTCCAACACTGGCGTAACGACGGTGAGAACCACCCAGAACCTTGATGCACTGAACACGGCGCGCGCCGCTGTTGTCAGCAACATCCAGATTGGTCTGCATCTGGATCATTTGGTTTCCTTCCGACCTATAGGGTCAATCCCGATTTCCGACCGGGCCCCTAGGGTTTCGTTGAACCGGGTGCGATCTTAGTTGGCGATCACTTCCCAGCGTTTGGTTTTCGACTTGGGGGCACATTCCTGAATACGGACTGTGTCACCAACGTTGAATGCGTTGTTTTCGTCGTGTGCGCGGTACTTCTTGGACTTACGCACAGTCTTTTGCAGCAGCGGGTGCTTGAAGCGACGTTCGACAGACACGGTGACGGTCTGCTGGTTCTGGTTGGATGTCACGACACCCTGGAGGATACGCTTAGGCATGGTCTTATGCCTCCCCTGCTGCGGCTTTCGCCTTTTCGTTCAGAATGGTTTTGACACGGGCCGCGTTCCGGCGTGCCTGGCGCATCGCAGATGTGTTTTCCATCTGGCCTGTGGCCTGCTGGAAACGCAGGTTAAAGGCTTCTTTCTTCAAGTTGGCGAGTTCCTCGCGCAACTGATCGGGTGTCTTGTCCCGCAGTTCTTTGGCGTCCATCGGACGGCTCCTTTATCAACATCACCGGCAGGCCGCAAAAGCGTGACCCCGAATCCCGGTGGAGTGGGTGAAGTGCGCCGTATAGGAGGGTTGGCGGGATGTGGCAAGAGGGTTGTTTAACCAATCAAGTCTCTAACCCGGGCAACAACTTTTTTGGCCAATTCCTCTCTGCCTTCGCCATTGTTCAAATAAGTAACGCATCGAAGAGAACGAAGGTCAAAGGGCACGTGTTCCATTGATTGAGTAATCAATATGACCTCCTTACCCAAGCTGTGCGCAATACCCGTTTCATAGAAAACATTCGCATTCATGCCACTCAGATCGCATACAACGACACGAGCAGTACAGATTAACTCGATAACGTCCTCCATGATGTGGGAATTCTTCCAAATGTCATCGGCCCTATTGCACCGCAAACCCTCACCTTCAATAGCTCTCTTTAGATTGGCATAGACCTTGTCTGAAGATGCATCGAAAGGCATCATGACCGATATCAGATCACTCTTAACTGGATTGCGACTCAGCCGAAAAACTGATGGCTGGAAGGGTTGCCTGACACCAGCGCGCAACAAGACTTCAAACAAATCTACGTCTTTCAATGCCCAGTGATTTCTCGAAAACTCAAAGCTCGCGATATCAAGCTCTTCGCTCAAATCATAGATTTGCCGGTTTGTTAGTGCCGGTAGATCCGGATCGACGACGTAGTAGGCTTTGACTTCTCGGCCTACTTTGCTGATCTTAATCAACTTTCCAATTCTTGCAGGCTCGTCATCATAGCCTTCCCCCATAAAAATTGCTGGGTATTCGAGCAATTCTAGATCGGTAAGGTCTTTAAATTTTTCTATATTTGCTTCTGAGGTGTACTCTAGAAACCGTCCATATTCACAGCTGACTTGGTTCTGAGAAAACGAGCCTTCTAAAACGACTAAATGATACAAGTTTGACCTCGATTATTCAAAGATACGGATTTCATCCATAGCGCGAGTAACCACAACTAAAAACAGGAAATTGCCCTCTCGCTGCGGATTGATGTTGCCCGGCATAACCAGGCCGCGCCCGTACTGGGCACCGCCCGTTCTGCGCCTGAATAGGTCCACTGGGCCTTTTCAATTCGGCTTGCCCCCCCCCGGAGGGCGCATTGGCGATATCACGCACAAAACACCCGACATACATGCTTTGAGGTGCGACGCTGATCCACACGGGCAAACGCCCTCCAGGTCGGGCGCGGCCCTTGTGTTGTGAGGCGCTCTAATTGCTACCGGGTGCTGCTCTCATCGCTTTTGTTCCAAAAGCGACTGCCGCCCACTGGTTGCTTATCACGAGTTGCGATATGCAACTCTGATGATCACAAACCTCTTCACCACCCCGCTCTACCGCGCGGCTTTGTCCCCGGACATCGACCAGCGTGAACTCACCCAATCCTGCCTTGTCATCGCCGATGACGACGAGGCCGGGCAGGACTGGTGCGAGGCGAACGGGTTTCCAGGATATACCTCCTATGCATCCCTGTCCGACCTGCCGTGGCGGTTTCCGATCTTTGCGGATGTGGTCAAAGCGCTGGACACACACGTCGCGGCTTTCGCCAAGGACTGTCATTTCGATCTGGGGGACAAGGCGCTGAAGCTTGAGGACATTTGGATCAATATCCTGCCCCCCGGCGGCATCCACACGGGGCACATCCATCCGCACTCGGTTATCAGCGGGACGACCTATGTCGCGCTCCCCGAAGGTTCTGCAGCGATCAAGTTCGAAGACCCGCGCCTGCAGATGATGATGGCCGCCCCGCCGCGCACCAAGGATGCGCCAGAGCATCTGAAGCCCTTCGTCTATATCGCACCAGAAGTGGGCGAGGTGCTGCTTTGGGAAAGTTGGCTGCGCCATGAGGTGCCGATGAACATGTCCGAAGAGGACGAACGGATTTCGGTCAGCTTCAACTACAAATGGGACTAGCGGCCACTACGTCAGGCCGCCACAAAGGCCGAGACGCGGTCGCGGAGTGCATCCCAATCGGTAAACTCATGCGTGCCTTGCGCCGGATCGTAATCCTTGCCGCGCAAGATGACGTGGCGCAGCACTTGTAGCGCATAATAATCACAGCGGTCTGTGTGCACGGCCCCGGGGACAAGCATTTCCTCGGTCGGGGTGAGGCCGGTGCGCAATTCCATTTCCTCGACGTATTCCTGGGCCTCTTCGACGCCTTCGGGAAAAGCAGCGTTCAGGCTGACCGACAGCAGCAACGTGGGCCGCTGGGCAAGATCATCCCTTTGTGCGGCGATGGTTGTTTCAAACATCTTGGGGTGGCGCCGTTCATGAACGGACGCGGCAAGGATCACCTTGTCGACCCCGTCAAAGGACGCCGGCGGCGCGGCGCGGTCACCGGTGTTCACAAGCGTCACATCCTGCCCAAGGCTCTGGATATGGTCGGCGATAAAGTTTGCAATTTTTCCGGTTTGCCCTTCGATCGTGCCGTATTCGATCAGAACCGCCATGGCCTCCTCCTGCATTGATGCGCAGGAAAACGATAGCATCTGCGCCCAAAGCGCGGATTGTTCTGGATCAAACGCGGCGGATCAGTCCGTGGCGGGTTCGATCATGTTGACGCGCGCGGCATGCCGCCCGCCTTCGAACGCTGTGGACACAAAGGCATCCACGATATCCAGCGCCAGCCCTTCACCGATCACCCGCGCACCAAGCGAAAGCATATTCGCATCGTTGTGCGCACGGATCATGCGGGCCGAGAACGTATCGGAACAGACACCGCAGCGGATACCTTTGACCTTGTTGGCGGCCATCATGATCCCCTGCCCTGTTCCGCAGAGGATAATGCCAAGGTCGCAATCCTTTGACGCCACCCGCTCTGCCGCGGCCTGCCCGTGCTTGGGGTAGTGCGTGCTTTCCGGCGTTGTCGGGCCGATATCCACCACGTCATGCCCCTGTGCTGCAATATGGGTCGCGATGGTCTGGCGCAGCGCGATGGCGGCGTGATCGCTGGAAAGAACGATGCGGGGCATGGGTGATCCTTTGGCTTTTGGCGTTGTTTGATGTGCTTGCCTGCCGACTGTCAAGACATGGAAATGCGTGCGGCATGGAACCCAACGCGGTTTCGGCGGTTTGCTCTTTAACGCAAGCGGAGTGAGACATGTCCTCATCGAAATCACATGACCAGATCTGGGACGAATGGCGCGATCTGGTGAACATGGCCCCGGCCACGCTTGAAGACTGGCTGGACACCGAGGAATCCAAATCTGTCGGTGACAATGACGACGGCGAAAGCACGGGTCACAAATCGGGCCGGCGCATCGTGAAGATCAAGCGCACCAACAAGGACGAGCTGACCGACGATCAGTGGGACCATATGGCCACCGTCGTCGGTTACATCAAACGTCATTTGTCGCAGGGCGGACCGGATGACGATGTCAAGAACTCGGACTGGCGCTATTCGCTGATGAACTGGGGCCACGACCCGCTTAAGGAGGACAGCTGATGTCATCCGCCAAGAAAAGCGACCCCGAGCTTTGGGAAGAGGTCAAGGAAGAGATCACCCAAAGCGACAAGGGCGGCGAGCCTGGCCAGTGGTCGGCCCGCAAGGCCCAGCTTGCCGTGCAGGAATACAAGAAGCGTGGCGGCGAGTATGAAGATGACGGCCCCGATCAGGACGAAACCGATCTGCATGAATGGACCGAGGAAGACTGGGGCACGAAATCCGGCGAGGACTCGGGCGAGAGTGGCGAACGCTATCTTCCCAAGAAAGTCCGCATGCTGCTGACCGAAGATGAATATGCCCGTTCGACCCAGAAGAAAAAGGACGGGTCCAGACAATTCGTGGATCAGCCGGACGATGTGAAGGAAAAGGTCGCCCAGATCAAGGACGGCGGCCCGACCAAGGACATGTTGATGGAACGCGCGCAGGATCTCGATATTTCCGGCCGGTCGTCCATGGACAAGGATGAACTGCTGGAGGCCATCGAAGAGGCCACGGATGAGAACGGACGCGGCAAGAATTCTGTGACCGCGCTGGAAGCAAAGTCAAAGGACGAACTCTACGATGTCGCGCAAGAGCGCGAGATCGAGGGACGATCCGATATGACAAAGGACGAGTTGGTCGACGCGCTCGCGGACGATTGAGTGACGGCTGACAACTCAGAAGGGACCGGCAACAGCAATGTTGCTGGTCCCTTTAGGTTTTCAAACAAACTTTTTGCGGTGTGACCGGTTCGACTGGGCGCATTGACCCATGCGGACTGATCGGACGACGCCGTTTGTCAGGCAACGCCGGTTCTATTTCGCCTTCTTGGCAGCCTTTTCCTCGCGCGTCAGCTTGTTACCCCACACGTTGTTTGACAGGCCCAGATCGTCGGGCATGGGTTTGGTCTTGCCCTTCGTGACCTTGCCGCCTTTGTTCAAGAATTGCTGGATAAGATCGTCGTCAGTGGTGGGCTTGGGGACGTGCTTCATGGCGGTGGCTCCCTAACTGGTTGAGAGGAGCGTAACGAGGGACGCTCCGGTTGTGAAGAAGCCATCAGCCCATCGAACCTACCGTGCGCCAACCTCATTCGGTTTGCGTTGCGTTATCGCGGAAAGCGACCCCCATCGCGGCGATGAGGTTTAAGATTATCCTGCCTGCGTGAACGGCTTTTAGATGATGTGTCGTTGCGCGCGGTGTCGCACGGTCAACGGCTCAACTCATCGCCAGTGAGTATTGCTGCGCATCGCTCCATTGTCGCGGCGACTGCCCGTACATGCGTTTGAACTCTCTGCTGAATTGAGACGGGCTGACATAGCCCACGCCCATTGCTGCTTCGTTTACGGTCATGCCACCGGCTATCTTCATCGCAGCACTGTTGAGGCGCGGTCTTCGATAAGCTGTTTGATCTGTACTTTGCTCATGGGGCCAAGTTAACCCTTCTCGGTCAGCCATGAAAACCGCGGTGATACAATCAGGCAAGTATTCGCGACTAACTAGCCTATTTTCGACATCTCTTGAGATTTATTTACTCTTCCAAGACAGAAATTATCATCGCACGGCCGCAAGTCCGACACCACAAGGAGCAACACAATGCCAGACACAACTTTCGGAGCCAAAGGCTGGACACCTGATCGCCTCGGCTCACTTGCGGGCAAAACATACGTCATCACCGGAGCCAACGCGGGTGCTGGATTTCAAGCCACACGCATCTTTCTGTCCAAGGGTGCCAAAGTCGTGATGTTGAACCGCAGCGCCGAAAAATCGACCGCTGCGATCAAGGAATTGAAAGTTGAATTTGGCACCAAGGCCGATGTGAGCTTCGTGCGCATGGACCTGTCCGAACTGGCAAGCGTCCGCAAAGCGGCAGATGAGGTTCTGCAAACCGTTCCCCGTATTGACGCACTGATCTGCAATGCGGCGATCGCACAGGTGCCGACACAAAAGCTCACCGTTGATGGGTTCGAAAGTCAGCTTGGCACAAACCATTATGGTCATTTCGTGCTGTGCGGGATGCTGTTCGACCGGATCGAACAGAGCAAAGGCCGAATAGTTGTCGTCGCCAGCCTCGGCTATAATATGGGGATCAAGACGATCCAATTCGACGATATGAATTGGGACAAAAACTATAGCGCCAACCCGGTTTATAGCCAGAGCAAGCTGGCGCAGATGATGTTCGCATACGAGCTGCAGGATCGCCTTCAAGGGACGGATAAGGACGTTCCGGTGTACGTCTGTCACCCGGGCTCTTCGGCAACCTCGCTGATTACCACCAGCGGCAACTGGCTGACCAGGCTGCTTTTCAGGCTGATGACCCTTACGCCGATGGTGCAATCCGCCGAAAAGGGTGCCTATCCCGAAGTCATGTGTGCCACCGAGGACGGACTGGAACAGCGCGCGCTTTATGGCCCGACGGGCCGGATGGAATTCGTCGGACCGGTCGGCAAAGGCACGCTCAATCCTCACGCTTACGACAAGGCCGTCATGGAAAAACTTTGGGCCGTGTCCGAAGAAGCAACAGGGTTCAGCTGGGATCACTAAACAAGATACGCGCGAGGCGTACGCTGCTTATCACTTGTCATAGCAGACATCCGATGACCGTCCAGCAACTGGCATAAGATGCAACGCAGACCGCATTGCCGGCAGTCACTGCGTTCGCGTCTGCAAAGTGCAGACAACCTCGCGATTGCACGCTGGGCCGATGAATTAGGCCGTCATACAAGGATTTGCTTTTTCGACCGCGATCAGCTTGCGGAGCGCCCCTGTCTGGATTGACCCCATGAACACGGTTCGTCCGACAGCGAAAGCGGGCGTGCCGATAAAGCCGAAGACATCTGCAATGGCTGCTGTCAGCCGCAGGCGGCGGTCGATGGCATCAGACTGCATGTCTTCAAGCAATCTATCGGCGTCAAGGTCGAGATTTTGCGCGATTGCCGCGATAAAGCGTTCATCCGTGACGGCGGGTGTTTGCATAAGGCGGGCATGCATATCGCGATACCGGCCCTGCAGGTCCGCCGCCAGCACGGCACGGCTGGCAACTGTCGAAGCTACCCCCAAAAGCGGAAGCTGATGGCGGACAATGTGAAAGGATTCCGGGTCACTTGCTTCAAGATCAATCAGACGATCATCCATCACACGACAGATCGGACATGCAAAGTCGGAGAACATCGCGACTGACACCGTGTTCCTGGACCCCTCGCCGTAAAAGGCCTCACAGGGGTTTTCCCTGACATACTGTGCCAGTGCGTCATCAGCGTCGATTTCCGGTTCGTCAGTATCGAGACCCGCAAAAATTCCAGCGCCCGGTGTCGATGCACCAGCCCCCTTCAGCCGCCGGAAGGGCGACAGGTCGGGGATGTCCTCGAATACAAAGTCGGGTTGCCGCAGCGATGCCAGATACGGGACGCCTTTCACCCACCCGGCAACGGCAAGGGCTCCGCCAGCCAGCAAAGCCCGCCGCTTCCAGACAGCAACCGTGGCCATCAGCCTGCGATCCGCACGAGCATCACAATGGCCATCCCCATCATCATCAGGTTTTCGGTCAAACTGACGAAACCGAGAGGGACATTTGATCCGCCGCCGACGCAGGCGCATTTCAACTCTCGTTTGTCGATATAGACTGCCTTGAAGACGCTGATCGCGCCGACCGTGGCGATAAAAAGCGCCGCAGGGGCTGCAAGCGGTGTCAGCAACATGCCGGTCATCAGAACGCCCGCCCCTGTCTCGACCCAAGGATAGACATAGGCATAGGGCACCCATTTACGTGCCAGCAAGTCGTAGTTGAGGAACATCGTCGTAAAGCTTTCGATGTCGCGAAGCTTTTGCATCCCCAGCAGGATCATCGAGACCGAAATAAACCAGCCCAGCGTTTGCCATGTGATCGTGCCGAGAAATCCGATCGACAGCGCAAGTGCTGTCGCGGCGGCCACGGCAAAGAGGTAGATCACCGGTTTGTAAGTCGTGGCCTTCGGGTCGTAGCCGGTCAGTTTTTCGCGCAGGGCCTGATAGCCGCCCACCCGCTCACCTTCGATCCAAATCTGCGGTGTTGTCGGAACATCGTGCTGTACCTTGAATGCATCGACTTCCGACCGATCGCGGAACAGACGATCATCGACTTCATAGCCGTGACGGTCCAGAAGCCAACGCGCCTTCTGCCCTGACGGACACAAATGGTCTGGCAGGGCCATGCGGTAAAGAACGGCTGTTTTTCCGGTCGCGGCGGCGGCGGGGTCGGTTGTCACATCTGCGACATCGCGGGTGTCCTTTGGCATCATAACTGTCCTTTGTATCAGGGTTCTGTTCGGACGGTTCCTGCTGCGGCATCCCCGTTGGCTTCGATATCTGCAATGTATCGCTTCATTTCCGCAATCTCGCCGCGCTGCGCCTCGATGATCGCGTCAGCCAACGCGCGCACGCGGGGATCGGAAATGTTTGCACGTTCGCTTGTCAGGATCGCGATGGAATGATGCGGAATCATCGCTTTCATCCACGCCACGTCACCGACCGTCTCTTGGGACCGAACGAAATAAAGCCCTGCCGCAAAAGCGAGGAGTGCGCCTGCAAAGATCGCGATATTCGCTTTCCGATTAGAGTACATGCCAAGCATAAAGGCCAGCATGATCACAGCCATCATCCCGCCCATATACAACGCCATCCACATGCGCGTCTGCGAAAAGAAGACGTGATCAAGCGCATAGGTGTTGAGATACATCAGCCCGTACATCACCACGGTCGACGTTCCGATCATCGCGAAAAACCGACCATAACCGCCCCCGCCGCTTTGTGCGTGACTATCGTGATGCGCGCTGCGTGCATGCGTTGTAGAGTCTTCGGCGTGTGTCATGGACAAATCCTTTCTTGATACCCATACGGGGTATACAACTTGGAGAACAGTGCTTTGGTTCCATAAATCGGGGAGTGCAGCCGCATGAAGGCGAACAAGCAAAAGACATTGGACCGGCTGTCGCGGCTGGAAGGTCAGGTGCGCGGCGTCAAGGGCATGGTCGAGGCCGACCGCTATTGCATGGACATTCTGGCGCAAACAGCAGCAATACGATCCGCCATTCTGGGTGTTGAAAAGCTGATCCTTGAAAACCACGCGGAACACTGTGTCGAGACGGCCATTCAAAGCGGCGATCCCGAAGAACAAAGAGCCAAGTTTGGCGAACTGATCGGGCTTTTGCAGAAGGCGTCAAAATAGCAGGGCCGTTGACGGGATCGGGAGGGGCTGGAACGGTCCGCTTTACAGGTTGACCGGAGGTGTGGTGATCGAGGTGAGCGTTGCCGTTGCCAGCAAGATGAGCACGACCGCCATGGCTTCGATCTGGATTGACCGGCGCAGATGGGTCTCGGCAGCGCGTACGCCAGAGGCGAGCGCCGGAACCAGCCGCCATTTATTTAGCGCGGCCAACGCCATCAACCCTGTCACAACGCCAAGCTTGGCAAGAAGTGTCCAGCCGTAAGCTGTCGAAAGTAGTGCGGAAAGTGATCCGGTCATGAACCAAGCAAAGATCACGCCAAAGACGATAAGGAGTGGGACTGTTACGCTGGCGACGTTTCCAAAATGATGGAGCAGCACGGCCCCGTCCGGTTTGCCGACCGCATGACGCAGCGGGGCCAGTGCGCCGACCCAGAACGCCGCTGCCAGCAAGTGCAAGGTCAGCAATGACGCGAGCAGCCAGCGGGGATCACCAAGAGAATGGCCAATGAACGTGTAGGACACTGCGATCATCAAAGCACCGATCAGCCCTGCCCAGAGCCCTACGCCGCCTCTCATCAGCAATGCCAGCACCAGCAGCTCGCCCGCGCCGCGCCAGATGGCAGCTGCCCCAAGCGGGCTATCCCAGACAAAGCCCAGCATCATCGGATCGAAGGCCCCCGGAAGACCCATCCCTGATATACGGGCGGCACGGATTCCAAAGCGCAGCGCCAGCACCACAAGTCCAACGAAAGCGGCGATAACGGCAATTTTCCGGGCCAGTTGGCGTACATCCGCGGATGAGCTTGGAAAAGCCAGAACAAATAGTGGCCCGCCCATCGCCAAAAGCGCCGCGCCATAGCCAGTCGCCTTTGCAAAGATGGCCGCTATGGCCCATCCGTCGATTGGTGCCAGACCTTCCACGAGGATCAGTCGGCTATCGTAAAGCCAAACGTGCCCTGCATGGGATGGCCATCCGAAGACAAACCGCGCCAATCCACCGTATAGGCCCCGTCCGGAAGGCCGGCAGGCGGCAGCGCGCGAAACTCTGTCACGGCGTCCATGCCGGTTTCCCGCGCGATGGCCACATCACCATCAGGACCGGTCATCGAAATTGCGGTCACGCGCATCGGATCATCAAAGCGCATTTCGATGACGTCCACGGACGCGACCGTCGCTTCATTGGCAGGCGTGGTTTGTTCGGCTTTGGAGTGTGCCAAAGCTCCGGTCGAGGTTGCGGCCAGCACCAGAAGCGCAAAAGTTATCAATCTCATTGTCTGCTTTCCATGTCGTTGTGCCGGGCGCGGACGTCCTCTGGCCAGGTCGATTTGATGTAGCTTAGCACGGCAATGATGTCTTCATCACTCAGAACGTCTTCATAATTCGGCATATTGGTGGCGTAGTCGGGATCTTTGATCAAGGCGCCCACTCCGTACTTGGTCAGCCGGAATAGCGTGTCACCGTCATGGTGCCAAGTGTGTCCCGTCTCATCGTGTGGCGGTGCCGGAAGCCGCCCGTCTTCACCGGGAGACCGCCAATTGGCTTGGCCTTCCAGATTGGCGCCATGGCAAGAGGCACAGTTTGCCGCGTACACGCTGGCACCACGCGCGACGGTTTCAGGATCGGCGTCCCGCAAGACAATGCGGTCGGTTTGCGCCGAAACATTGCTCAAAGCGTAGAGAGCGGCCCCGATCAGGGCCGCTCCACCGATGGCTATCAGAACCGTCCGTTTCACAGACCGGCCTGATAGAACACCTCGCCATCGCCCGCGTCGCCACCAAAGGCGATCACGTCGTAACGCGCGGTTGGATCATTCCCCATACCGGGCGAGCCGCCGGGCATACCGGGGACAGCAATTCCGGTGACGTCAGGACGTTCCTCAAGCAGCTTTGCGAGCGCTTCAAACGGAACATGGCCTTCAACGACATAGCCGTGGATCGTCGCGGTATGACAAGCCCACAGATGGCCGGGAACATTTGCATCCAGTTTCACGGTGCTCACATCTGCTGTGTCGGTCACTGCGATATCGTAGCCTTCCTGGCGGGCCAGTGCGACCCACGCGCCGCAACAGCCACAGGTCGGGCTTTTGGTGACGTGCATTGTGCCGTGATGGGACATGGCCCCGTGGCTGTCGGCATCGGCCATGCCAGCCCAGCCAAAGACCGTCATTCCAAATGCAAGTGCAATGACAGGTGTGAAGGCCAGAAGTGTTTTGATAAGTTTCATGAGATCATCCTCTTAAAAGGTAACGCCCAAGTTTCGGGGCATCGGGCACGGCCCGCGTTGATGTGATTGCTGGTCTGCGCTGCACCACGGACAGGCACAGCGGGCATCACACCGGGCGGGGCGGATCCAAAGGGCCGGATGGTTCAAAACCGGTCAAAAGCACGCCGGATGTGCAGAACAGGTCCTTGCCCTTTGCGGGCGCGGCGTCGCTCAATTCCGAAGCCGGAAGAAGTGCCGACAGAGCATGACAGGTCTGCGCGCGGTCCATTCCGTCCTGACAGCACATGGGTTGCTCATCTGCCATCACCTCAACACTCGCGTGTTGATGGTCTGCAACAGGCGTGTGTCCTGCGGACATCGCGCTGGAGAGCGAAGCGGACAGCGTCAATACGACGACCATTAGGATACGGACGAAAACCATACGGTATACCTACATAGGGTATATGTGATCTGGCAAGTCGCAGTTCTGTTACTTTCTGCCTCATGACCGCGGGTGCCCTTCCCTGCGCCATCGGAAAGTGGTTTGCGCTATGCGGCATGGGCAGGCACCATGCGCTGAACCGGGGTAATGGTTTCCGCCTCGCCGGTGGTGGTATAACGTGATGTGGACAAGGGCGGCAGCACTTCCCTCGAAGCAAGCGGCAAAGTCGACCGCGACGATAAGACCAAAACGGTAGCCAGCGTCACAGGTTCGCTTGGCCAGTCATAACGTGGCGGTCCCGTCTGGGCTGTTGCAAACCAATTCCGCTTTCGAATGTGCTCTGCGCCCGTCGCCTAAGACGTGCGCCAGCCTCACCCAAGCGAGCTGAGCGCCACCCTTCTTGGTTTGCGGCACAAAGCGTCTCGTTGCGCTTCAAAGCAATGAACGGCGATCCGCAAAGCGGACATTCTCACGAAAAACCCCCGCCGCTTTCGCGACGGGGGTTTTCATTTCTCAAACCGACGTTCGGCTTACCAGTCTTCGCGAACCACGGTCCGTGTCTTGATCGGCAGCTTCATCGCGGCAAGGCGCAGGGCCTCGCGGGCGATGTCTTCGGAGACGCCGTCGATTTCGAACATGATCCGGCCGGGTTTGACCTTGCATGCCCAGAAGTCGATGGAACCTTTACCCTTACCCATACGCACTTCGACGGGTTTGGAGGTGACAGGCGTGTCCGGGAAAATACGGATCCAGACGCGGCCCTGACGTTTCATCTGACGGGTCATGGCACGACGGGCAGCTTCGATCTGGCGCGCAGTGATACGCTCCGGCTCGATCGCTTTCAGACCGTAGGTGCCAAAGTTCAGGTCAGACCCGCCCTTTGCTTCGCCACGGATCCGGCCTTTGTGCAGCTTGCGGTGTTTTGTACGCTTTGGTTGTAGCATTTCACTTTTTCCTTAGCGACGGCCAGCGCCACGAGGGATAGCACCCTCTTGCAGCTCGGCATGTTTACGGTCGTGCGCGGATGGGTCGTGCTCCATGATGTCACCTTTGTAGATGAACACCTTGATGCCGATGATCCCGTAAGGCGTCATCGCCTCATAATGCGCATAGTCGATGTCGGCACGCAGCGTGTGCAAAGGCACGCGGCCTTCACGATACCATTCGGTCCGCGCGATCTCGGCACCGCCAAGACGGCCGGCGAGGTTCACACGGATGCCAAGGGCACCCATACGCATCGAGTTCTGAACCGCACGCTTCATGGCGCGACGGAAAGAGACACGACGCTCGAGCTGCTGACCGATGTTTTCGGCAACCAGTGCAGCGTCCAGTTCCGGCTTGCGGACTTCGACGATGTTCAGGTGCAGTTCGGACGAGGTGAGGTTCGCCAGCTTCTTGCGCAGACCTTCGATGTCAGCGCCTTTTTTGCCGATGATCACACCCGGACGGGCAGCGTGGATCGTGACGCGGCACTTCTTGTGCGGACGTTCGATGATGACGCGGCTGACACCAGACTGCTTGCACTCTTTCTTGATGAAGTCCTTGATCTTCAGGTCTTCCAGCAAAAGATCGCCGTAGTCTTTGGTATCTGCGTACCAGCGGCTGTCCCATGTGCGGTTGACCTGAAGACGCATGCCGATTGGATTGACTTTATTACCCATTACGCTTGCTCCTCGACCTGACGGACTTTGATGGTGATTTCGGCGAACGGCTTGATGATCTTGCCGAACCGGCCACGGGCACGTGGGCGTCCACGCTTCATGGTGAGGTTCTTGCCGACATACGCCTCTGCGACGACCAGTTCATCGACGTCAAGGTTGTGGTTGTTCTCGGCGTTGGCGATTGCGGACTGAAGGCATTTCTTCACATCCACGGCGATCCGCTTTTTGGAGAAAGTCAGGTCGGTCAATGCCTGCTCGACTTTCTTGCCGCGGATCAGGCCAGCAACGAGGTTGAGTTTTTGCGGGGACGTTTTCAGCATGCGCAGTTTTGCCATTGCTTCATTGTCGGCCACGCGGCGGGGATTCTTATCCTTGCTCATGGCTTACTTCCGCTTCGCTTTTTTATCAGCAGCGTGACCGTAATAGGTGCGGGTTGGCGAATATTCACCGAACTTCTGACCGATCATGTCTTCTGTGACGTTGACAGGGATGTGCTTCTTGCCGTTGTAGACCCCGAAGGTCAGGCCAACGAACTGAGGCAGGATGGTGGAACGGCGCGACCAGATCTTGATCACTTCGTTGCGGCCGCCTTCGCGGACGGCTTCGGCCTTTTTCAGGACGTAGCTGTCGACGAACGGGCCTTTCCAGACGGAACGTGCCATATCTTAACGGCCTTTCTTCTTGGCGTGTCTCGCGCGGATGATCAGCTTCTGAGACGCCTTGTTCTTGTTGCGGGTACGCTTACCCTTGGTGTCCTTGCCCCATGGGGTCACAGGTGTCCGGCCACCGGATGTGCGGCCTTCACCACCACCGTGCGGGTGGTCGATCGGGTTCATCGCGACACCGCGGACAGACGGACGCTTGCCCTTGTGGCGGATGCGGCCGGCTTTACCGAAGTTCTGGTTGGAGTTGTCAGGGTTGGACACCGCACCGACTGTCGCCATGCATTCCTGGCGAACCAGACGCAATTCGCCGGATGACAGACGGATCTGGGCATAGCCCCCGTCACGACCGACGAACTGGGCGTAGGTGCCAGCCGCACGGGCGATCTGACCACCCTTGCCGGGCTTCAATTCGATGTTGTGTACGATTGTGCCGATCGGCATGCCGCTGAAGGGCATTGCGTTACCGGGCTTGATGTCGGCCTTTGCGGACGCGATCACCTTGTCACCAATGGCAAGGCGCTGCGGCGCGAGGATGTAGGTTTGTGTTCCGTCTTCGTACTGGATCAACGCGATGAACGCAGTGCGGTTCGGGTCATATTCGATCCGTGCGACAACAGCGGACATGTCCAGCTTGTTACGCTTGAAATCAACGATGCGGTAAAGACGCTTTGCGCCCCCACCCATACGACGCGAGGTGATCCGTCCGGTGTTGTTCCGGCCGCCCGATTTCGTCAAACCCTCTGTGAGGGCCTTGACTGGACGTCCTTTCCAAAGCTCCGAACGGTCGATCAGCACCAGCCCACGCTGGCCCGGCGTCGTCGGTTTATACGACTTGAGTGCCATGTTAGCTTCTTCCGTTTGCTTGGCGGGCTCTTGCGAACCCTGATGTGAGAGGCCCCCGTAGGTGCCCGGTTCGATAAAACACACAGCCCCGGACGAATCCGAGGCTGCAGGAATGGGCGGGGTATAGAAGGGTTGGAGGGGTGTGGCAAGGGGTGTTGGCCGAGCATTAGCAAGATGTCGTTGGTCGAGGTTTTACCCCAAAGAAATTGTAGACGACTAACCTACTAGACAGGTTTATCTACGTCATCCCTAATAAAGTCACTTGGCAATCCTGATGCCGCTACAAGCTGACGTGCTTCACTCTGTGCCTTTATGGAAGAAGCTGTTATCTGAACAGCAGTTGCTTCATCCCTCGCTTGATCAGTTTCACCGGACACGTCAGCCCTCAGCGTCTTAAAAACTTGGTCATAGAAATATTGAGCCCAGTAGAACGCGTACCCCTCACCAAACTTTTCAAAGCCACTTTTTGTGACTGGTGCTAGTTCAATGATCTTCTTGCTCATTGCGTCAGTATTCAACAGTTTCGAGGGGCTTAAGCCTAAGCTCATCGACTTTGCAAACATCGTGGCATGAATAACAATTCCACTGTAACAATCATAGTTATTGAGTGCAGCATCTGACAAATATAGCCGCGATTTGGTTAGGTCTTGCTTGCCCAATTTCGCGATGTTTTCATCGAAATTCAGTGTTTTCATTAGCATTTCAAAGAACTCTTGTAGTTCCGGATCTACCTTTCCTTTAGAAATCTCTTCAATCTTGAGTATTTTCATTAACTCTAAGAACATTGTAAAATTGGCCAAATTTCTAGTTGCTATTAGTAGCTCCTCTGCCGCCTCCAACCGTTTTGCATCAATTGCAGTAAGCCTGTCGCTATGCCGAGCAGCAAGAAAGTTGTTTATAGTCTCTAGCTCCCTTTCGTTCTTACGGATGGATGCCTTTGTTTCTTCGAGCCGAGCATTGAATTTATGTTCGACTGATTTTGCGAAGTACGACGTCAAAGGCCCCCTAAGGAGATAACCAATAAGCATAATAAATGTCGTGGTAAGGGCTGGATATGTCAGCCATTCTGGAATTGAATCAATCATCAAGAATTCCTTTCCGCGTGATTGAATGAACCAAAGTACAGTAGTGCTCCCTGTTGCCAAGAGGGTCTCCTATTATAAATTCTGCGACCTCCTGAGCTCTGTACTTCTAACTGCTTGCGCCGTCCCGCACGGAATAAGGCTGAAGGGGCCGGGCGCGCGATGGTCCGCCTCGACTGGCTGGCGCGCGCCCATCTTGGGCGATACAATTTAAGATTGTGATCCACCATTAGTTGTGCTCCGATATCACTAGAAAAGAAGGACCACTAGATGCGCAAACTAATACTATTTACCGGACTTATTGCAATCGCCGCCTGTAGCGCCGAAATCTCGCCAGAAGCTCAGCTAGTAAGGCAAGTAACACCACAGATGACAGAACAATGCCAATTCTTGGGGCCAGTTTCCGGCACTGAACTACTTGGCTTAACAGTAGCTGACGACGCAAACAGCGCTCTTAACAAGCTCCGCAATGAAACGGCCAATCGAGGAGGCAATGCTTTCGTACTCAGCAATACGACCTCATCGCTTGATGGATCGATTGCACAGGGCGACGCCTATTCTTGTCCGAACTAGAAAACAGCGCATAAGCACGAAAAAGGCCCCCGCTTTTCAGCGAGGGCCTTTTTCAATTCGCTACACTCAGCTTAAAGCCCAGTGCTCACGTCAATTGTGTTGCCTTCTTCAAGCGTCACATAGGCTTTCTTGACGTCCTTACGGCTGCCAAGGGAACCGCGGAAACGCTTCACTTTACCTTTGGTGATTGTCGTGTTGACCGCTTTGACCTTCACACCAAACAGCTCTTCCACTGCTTTATTGGTGGTTGGTTTGCGGTTCACATCGATGGCGTTCCCTTCCATCAGCGTAAGCTGCCCCTAAGCGTCCAGCCACGCCTCAGCCGCGTCTGTTTCCTTCAGTCCGAATGCCTTGATCTCCAGTCCGGGGATCAGTGCCCCTTCGACTTCGGCGGCGGTGCGGATCCAGCTGATGTCAGAGCAGACCGCGCATTTGTCGAAGCGTCCTATCAGGCTGAAAAGTTTGGGCAAATAGCTGAATTCAACCCCGATCGCCCCGAGCGTGGGCATGTGGAAATTCTTGATCCGGTAGAGCATCCGCCCGGCGTTGATGTCCTGTGACAGCTCTGCCATGTGGTCCAGCCCCGTGCGCATCTTGTCGGAATCCAATGTCCCTTCAAGCGTGATGTTCAGACGGTTGGCCCCGGTTTTGGTGACTTTCAGCATGTGGCAACTCCCTTTTCGATCATGCGGACCATAGCATATCGGCGCACGCAGGATTGACCTTTGTCAAGTTTCGCTGGCACCGGACCACCCTGATTTGCCAGCTTGCCCGAAACCCCCTAGCCTTTCCCAAACACGGAGGTTTCCATGCGTTTCGTCGGCCTTGTCCTTGTCGCGCTAATCGCCGCGATCCATGTCTATATCGCCTATTTCGAAATCTTCGCCTGGGAAACGCGCGGGCCAGAGGTGTTTCCCGTTCTGCCAGCCGATCTGTTCACCCCCACGGTCGCGATGGCGGCGAACCAGGGGCTTTATAATGCGTTTCTGGCCGCAGGGCTGATCTGGGCCTTGCTGATCGGCGATCGCAAGTGGCAGTTGAACGTCGCGACCATTTTTCTGCTGTTCGTCTTTGCGGCTGGTGTCTTTGGTGCGGCGACCGTATCCGGGCGCATCCTGTTTGTGCAGGCCGTGCCGTCAGCCATCGCGCTGATCCTGCTGTGGATCGGGCGCACGCGCGATCAGGTGTAAGATGGGTGTCGCCGCGCATCCAATGACAGATGCGCGGCGGAATGTCAGGCTTGCACCGCCTTCATGAAGCGGTCCTTGATCACGACAGGGTCCATCGTGATGACGGGCATCTTGGCGTTGCCGCTGTCGCATTTCACAACCATCACCGTCATCTTCTTGCTGTCGATGGCCGCTTGCAACGCCTTGCCGGTATCGACGTCCTGCACTTCGACCACGTTGTCGCAACCCGCCGCACGCGCCATCCCGGCAAGCGAGGTTTTCTTGCCCGTATAGGTCGGCTGGTCGCCGGTGGACCCGTATGACCCGTTGTCGATGATCATCAGGATGTAGTTGTCGGCCACGTTGTTTGCGATGGTCGGCAGCGTGCAGAGGTTCGTCAGAACCGACCCATCGCCATCAATCGAAATGACGGTTTTGGGTTGCGCCAGCGCAAGGCCCAGCCCGATGGACGAGGACAGCCCCATCGTGCCCAGCATGTAGAAATTGGTCGGCTGGTCGTCGATCGCGTGCAGTTCTTGTGAGGGGATACCGATGTTGCAGACAACCAGGTGGTCACGCAGGATCGGGGCGATTTCTTTCAGGATTTCAGAACGGATCATTGGTCGCCGTAGCCTCCCCAGAAGTTGGCATCGGTCAGGATCGCGACCGGCTTGTTGCACATGAAGGTGTATTTCAGGATCATGTCGAATTCTTTCACGTCCTTTTGGTGGTGGAAGTGATAGGTCGGGATGTTCATCTGCGCGAGAAGCCCCTTGGTGTGCACCGCCATTTCAACCTGACAGGCCACCGGTTCACGCAGTTCGCCGCGATAGGAAATCAGCATCGGCAGGGGCATCCGGTAATACTGGATCAGCGTCGCCAGCGTGTTGATCGTTACACCGATTGCCGTGTTCTGCATAATGATCGCGGGCCGTTTGCCCCCCATCCACGCCCCCGCACAAAGGCCCATCCCTTCGTCTTCCTTGTTGGACGGGATGTGGAAAATCTCTTCGCGCGCGTCCACTTCCTCGATCACACCGGCCAGCTGTTTGCAGGGCACGGTGGTCACAAAGGAGATGTCGTTCGCGACAAGATCGTCCGTGATCTTCTTGTCGATGTTCATAGCGGGTTTGCCTTTCGATCAGTGCGCGGGAATGCGCGTCATTCTGGATTAGGAGCTGCGGTGCACATGAACCGCGCAAGGCGCATGGCGCACAACCCGCGCGGCCGTCGATCCCAGCAGATAGTCACTCAGCCCCGGTTTGTGCGACCCGATCACGATGCAGTCGATCTTCTTGTCTCCGGCATAGTCGATGATCGTGCGATAGGTGTGTCCCTGAACGATCTGTGCATCCAAACCAGCGATCCCTGCTGTCTTTTCATGCAGCTTGGCTTTGGCCCGTTCATAGGCGTTCTTGACCGTGTCCGCATCGAGGTAGGCCGCAGCAACGCCCTGCGGTGCTTCATAGACATGAAGCGCGGTAATCTTTGCCCCGTCTTCGCTAAGCGCATGCGCGATCTCGAGCGTGCGGGGCGATATGTCGTGGTCGAGGGCCATAGGGACGAGGATATTCTTGTACATGTGCTCTCTCCTGTGTGATGCGGGCGCGTCAGGCCCAGGGATCCAGAATGATTTTCGGCGACGCGACGGTGCCTGCATGCAGGTCCTCAAAGGCCGCATGGCCGTCGCCAAGCGCGCGGATTTCCGTCCAGTCCAGCGGCCCGAGCCGCCCGTCAAAGATCGCCTGTGCTGTGTCGCGAAATTCCTGCGCGGTGTAGGTATATGTACCAATAAACGTGATTTCATGCAGCGTCATCCGCCGCACATCCAGCCCGCCGGTATCCTGCCCCAATCCAATGTGGGCAATGACACCACCGGGTTGCGCCGCAGCAGAGGCCGCAGCGCGGGTTGCCGCATATCCGACAGCATCAATGACAAAGGCCCATTGCCCGTGCGCCTGCGCAACGGTGCTTTGCCCGCAGGTATTGATCAGAAACGCCCGGCGGGCATCATTGGGTTCCGCAATCGTGACATCCGTCACCCCCATCGCCTGCAAGGCGAGTGCGGCTGCAAGACCGATGGCTCCGCCGCCGATCACAAGCGCGGTTTTGTCCATGCTGGGATGCAGCGCCTCCAACACAAGTCTTGCGGCGTGCCAGCTGACGGCCAAGGGTTCGGCCAGTGCCGCTTTGGCCAGCGGCACATCGTCCGGAACCGTGACCAGGTTCGACAAGGGCATACTGATATACTGGGCAAATGCACCTTCGCGCGGCGGCATCGAGATGATCTGGCGATTGGGGCAGAGGTTTTCACGCCCCGCCTTGCATGCCGGGCAGGTCTGACATGCGACAAGCGGATTAACGGTCACACGGGTGCCATCCTTTGGGCCGCCTACAATTGTGCCTGCCGCCTCGTGCCCGAGGATCAGCGGGGCTGGCCTGCGCGCGTCATGTCCCAGATAGGCATGCATGTCCGACCCGCAGATCCCCACGGCTTGAATTTTGACAAGGTGTTCGCCGTCGGCAGGCACCGGATCGGGGACATCCCGAAACCCCAGTTGTTCCACACCATCATAGACCAAGGCTTTCATTCTGCGATAAACCCCTTGAAATTCGTCAGGACCCGATAACTTAAAAGGTCGGTTGCGTCATGGCACAATAGTTCAATGAAACGGTCCGGGTCATCCATCGGCGGTCAGATCGAAGTTTTCTCCGGGAAAGTATTTGGCCAGACGCACGTCAGCCGCGCGGGCGTGACCTTCCATGCCTTCGAGGCGGGAAATGCGCGCCGTGGCTTCGGCCACCGCTTTGGAGGCGTCGCGGGTTGCGCGCTGCCATGTCACGATTTTCATGTATTTATGCACGCTGAGACCACCGGTATAGCTGGCCGCGCCCGACGTCGGGAGCACATGGTTCGTGCCAGTTGCCTTATCACCATAGGACACGGTTGTTTCTTCACCAAGAAACAGTGAGCCGTAGCAGGTCAGCCGATTGAGCCACCAATCGAGGTCCGCCGCCTGCACCGTCAGGTGTTCGGGCGCGTATTCATCCGAACAGGCCGCCATATCCTCTCGGTCTTTGCAAACGATGACTTCGGCATAGTCGCGCCACGCGGCATAGGCATTTTCGCGGTTCAGCTCGGGCAAATCGTCGATCAGTTTGGGCACCAGCGTCATGACCTTTTCGGCCAAGGTGCGATCATCCGTCACCAGCCAGACCGGCGAGTTGTACCCGTGTTCGGCCTGCGACACGAGATCGGTCGCGACGATGTGCGGGTCAGCGTCCTTGTCGGCGAGGATCAGGCTGTCCGTCGGTCCGGCGATCATGTCAATCCCGACACGGCCAAACAGAATGCGCTTGGCCTCGGCCACGAACTGGTTGCCGGGGCCGACAAGGATATTGGCCTTGGGCAACCCGAAAAGCCCGAACGTCATGGCCGCAACGCCCTGCACCCCGCCCATGGCAAGGATCTTGTCCGCACCGCAGATATGCGCCGCGTAGACAATGGCGGGGGCGACACCGACATCGGGGCGCGGCGGTGAACAGGCGGTGATATGCTTGCAGCCGGCGACCTTGGCGGTTGTCACCGTCATGATCGCGCTGGCAATGTGACTATAGCGCCCGCCGGGCACGTAGCATCCGGCGGCGTCGATGGGGATGACTTTCTGACCGGCGATAAACCCCGGGGCGATTTCCATTTCGACGTCCGTCGTCGTGCCCTTTTGCAACTCGGCAAAACGGCGCACGTTGTCGTGGGCGAAACGGATATCCGCTTTCAGCTTTTCGGGCACCTGCGCGATGGCGGCTTCAATTTCCTTGGCCGTGAGCAGGACATTGCCCTCGTAACGGTCGAACTTTGCTGCGTATTCCATCGCCTTGGCATCGCCGCCCGCTTCGATATCGGCCAGAATGGTCTTGACGGTGTCGTGGACTTGCGTGGCGTCCGACTTTGCGGTCAGCGTCGCTTTCTTAAGGTAATCACGTGTCATTTTCGGAAATCCTAACGGTAGATATCTGGCAGGATCGCAACGCCAGAGGCGACAGCTGCAGGACGCGTTGGAAAGGTCCCGAATGCTGGATCGATGACCAGCGTAAGCGCTTGGATTTCATTCCTGCAAGCGCTCACATTGTCCGTTCGATTCCCGATAATGCAGTTTTGAGAAATCCGAATATGTTGGAGAGACTATCCCGCCGAACTGCATCCAATGCCGCGCTATTTCGTTTGATAGACCAGGCGAACCGCCGCGCCGGAAATCACAAGACGTTCGTCCCCAAACGAAAAAGGCCCCCGCATATGCGAGGGCCTTTTCCAATTCATGTCGGATGGATCAGAGACCCGTGCTCACGTCAATCGTGTTGCCTTCCATAAGCGTCACATAGGCTTTCTTGACGTTTTTGCGCGTGCCAAGCTGGCCGCGGAAACGCTTGACCTTGCCTTTGGTGATTGTCGTGTTGACCGCTTTGACCTTTACACCAAACAGTTCTTCAACTGCGTTCTTGATGGTCGGCTTGTTGGCGTCGATCGCCACTTCGAAAACGACTGCATTGGCGTCAGATGCCATTGTCGCTTTTTCGGTGATGATCGGCTTGCGGATCACGTCGTAGAGTTCGGCTTTCGTGCTCATTTCAGGCGAGCCTCCAGTGCTTCGACACCGGCTTTGGTCAGCACGAGCGTGTCTGACTTCAGGATGTCATAGACGTTTGCGCCCACGGAAGGGAGCACGTCCAAAGTTGAGATATTGGCCGCGGCACGCTTGAAGTCTGCGTTGACTTCGGCACCGTCGATGATCAGGGCACGCTTCCAGCCGCGATCATTGACCTGTTTGGCCAATGCGGATGTCTTTGCGTCCTTGATGTCGACATTGTCGATGATCACCAGCTCACCAGCCGCAACTTTGGCGGACAGCGCGTGGCGCAGGCCCAGTTTGCGGAACTTCTTGGTCAGCTCGTGGCCGTGGCTGCGTGGGGTCGGGCCCTTGTAGACACCACCGGACCGGAAGATCGGTGCAGAACGTGCGCCGTGGCGAGCGCCGCCGGTGCCTTTCTGGCGATAGATCTTCTTGGTGGAATAGGACACTTCACGACGGGTCTTGACCTTGTGTGTGCCTTGCTGCGCATTGTTACGCTGCCAGCGGACAACACGGTGCAGGATGTCCACACGTGGTTCCAGACCGAAGATGGCGTCGTCAAGGTCCACGGACCCGGCCTTGCCACCGTCAAGTTTGATTGCATCAGCCTTCATTGTTTTCGCCTCCTTCTTCTGGGGCATCGGTTGCTTCGGCTTCCGCTTCAGCAGCTTCCATGGCGGCCTGTTCTGCCTCGGCTGCGGCCTTTGCGGCAGCTTCCTCTTCAGCAGCAGCCTGTGCGGCGGCTTCAGCGGCCAGACGCTCGGCTTCTTCGGCCATGGATTTCAGACCGGCCGGATAAATCACGTTCTCGGGTGTCGGCTTTTTGACCGCATCCTTGATTGTGACCCAACCGCCCTTGGAGCCGGGAACAGCACCTTTGACCATGATGACGCCGCGGTCTGCATCTGTCTTGACGACCTGCAGGTTCTGCGTCGTGACACGGGCTGACCCCATGTGACCGGCCATTTTCTTGCCTTTGAAGACTTTGCCCGGATCCTGACACTGGCCTGTAGAGCCGTGCGAACGGTGCGATACGGACACACCGTGCGTGGCACGCAGACCACCAAAGTTGTGACGCTTCATCGCACCGGCAAAACCTTTACCGATGGATGTGCCGGACACATCAACGAACTGGCCTTCGAAGTAGTGGTTGGCCGTGATCGTCTCGCCGACATTGATCATGTTTTCTTCTGCAACGCGGAATTCGGCGACCTTGCGCTTTGGTTCCACCTTTGCAGCTGCAAAGTGGCCGCGCATCGCTTTGGATGTACGCTTGGCCTTGGCGGCACCGGCACCCAGCTGAACGGCGGTATAACCGTCCTTGTCAGCGGTACGCTGTGCGACGACCTGCAGGTTTTCGAGGGAAAGAACAGTGACAGGGATCTGCCGTCCGTCTTCCTGGAAGATGCGGGTCATGCCCACTTTCTTCGCGATAAGTCCTGTACGGAGCATCAGTGACCCTCCTTACACGCTGATCTGGACGTCAACGCCAGCAGCCAGGTCGAGCTTCATCAGCGCGTCCACGGTCTGTGGTGTCGGGTCGACGATGTCGAGCAGACGCTTGTGCGTGCGGATCTCGAACTGGTCGCGGGATTTCTTGTCGATGTGTGGTCCACGCAGAACGGTGAACTTTTCGATCTTGTTGGGCAGCGGGATCGGTCCGCGAACGGAGGCCCCAGTACGTTTTGCTGTGGAAACGATTTCCTGCGTGCTTGCATCAAGCACCCGGTAATCAAACGCCTTCAGGCGGATACGGATGTTTTGGCTTTGTGCGGCCATGTCATCACCCTTTATCATAGGGTCTAGATCGGATTGGACGAGTACCGCTCATCGGCACCCCTCATCGCGTCTTTATATACCAACGGAAAAGGGCGCACGCGGGGTGCACCCTGTTGGATAGGGGGCGTTTAGGGGGAGTCGGGAGTATATGCAACGCTTTTTTGCAGGTTACTGCGCATTTCGCAGCGCGGTCCGGATGCTGGGCCTTGTTTCCACGTGGGGTGGCGCTGATTGGCCTGCGATGCACTTGGTTCATGGCGGTGCAAACATTGGAAAAGGCCGCCCCGTGTAGGGCGGCCTTCTGTATGTCATGGGTGTGGGACACTCTCGGGCGCTTTTTGTAGATACAAAAAGCCCCTGCCGTATCCCACCGTTAACTTTCGGCTGGGCCGAAAGTTACGTTATGCCAGTTTAATGTTCGTTGCGGACTCGCGGTTGTCGCGGCCGGCTTCGATGTCGAAAGTCACTTTCTGATCATCGGCCAGACCTGTGAGGCCTGCTTGCTCGACTGCGGAAATGTGAACGAAGACGTCCTTGCCGCCCCCATCAGGTGCGATAAAGCCGAAGCCTTTTGTTCCATTGAACCATTTTACGGTGCCGTTAGCCATTTGATTTCTCCAAATATATTTGATCCGCACACATGTACGGAAGGTCAGCTCGGTCAGTGCAAGATCACAAGACTGAACCAAAAAATTCGGAGCAATATCGTAGATAGCGTTAACGTCGCACCTGTGCAGTGACGTGTATTGCAGAAATTAGCAACAGCTAGTGTTGCAAAAGCGGGGATTTCTGCCGATGGGCGAATGAAGAAGGCCGCCGCATGTCTGCGACGGCCTTGTTTGGTTTTGTGGGTGTTGTAGCACCCAGATCACGTTGGTGTGGGTTCTTGGGACCTTTTCCTGATCGGGGGAAAAGGGCCCTGCCACCCACCGGTAACTTCGCCTGGGCGAAGTTACTCGATAATCTTTGACACAACGCCAGCGCCGACTGTCCGCCCACCTTCGCGGATTGCGAACCGCAGGCCGTCTTCCATCGCGATCGGTGCGATCAGTTCGACGTTGAACTTCAGGTTGTCGCCCGGCATCACCATCTCGGTGCCTTCCGGCAGGTTCACTGTGCCCGTCACGTCGGTCGTGCGGAAGTAGAACTGCGGACGGTAGTTCGCGAAGAATGGCGTGTGACGGCCGCCTTCGTCCTTGGTCAGGATATAGGCTTCTGCCTCGAACTTCGTGTGCGGCTTCACCGAACCCGGCTTGCACAGAATCTGGCCACGCTCGACGCCTTCACGGTCAACACCGCGCAGCAGCGCACCGATGTTGTCGCCAGCTTCGCCGGAATCCAGCAGCTTGCGGAACATCTCGACGCCTGTGCAGGTCGTCTTGGTGGTGTCGCGGATGCCCACGATCTCGATCTCGTCGCCGACGTTGATCACGCCACGCTCCACACGGCCGGTCACAACCGTACCACGACCCGAGATCGAGAACACGTCCTCGATCGGCATCAGGAACGGCAGGTCAACCGCACGCGCAGGTGTCGGGATGTACGTGTCGACAGCTTCCATCAGCTTGCGGATCGACTGCTCGCCGATTTCCTCGTCGCGGCCTTCCATGGCTGCAAGCGCGGAACCGGGGATCACGGGGATGTCGTCGCCGGGATACTCGTAGGACGACAGCAGTTCGCGGATCTCCATCTCGACCAGTTCGAGCAGTTCGGCGTCGTCGACCTGATCAACCTTGTTCATGTAGACAACCATGTACGGAATGCCCACCTGACGGCCGAGCAGAATGTGCTCGCGCGTTTGTGGCATCGGGCCGTCGGCTGCGTTCACAACCAGGATCGCGCCGTCCATCTGCGCCGCACCCGTGATCATGTTCTTCACATAGTCGGCGTGGCCGGGGCAGTCGACGTGCGCGTAGTGGCGCGACTCTGTCTCGTATTCCACGTGCGCCGTCGAGATCGTGATGCCGCGGGCCTTCTCTTCGGGCGCGCCGTCGATCTGGTCATAGGCCTGGAAGTCACCGAAGTACTTCGTGATCGCCGCCGTCAGCGTCGTCTTGCCGTGGTCAACGTGGCCAATCGTGCCAATGTTAACGTGGGGTTTGTTACGTTCAAACTTTGCCTTAGCCATGA
>NZ_FOIZ01000002.1:900000-1173808 GCF_900109295.1 Cognatiyoonia koreensis | reverse complement strand
CACCCACCGGTAACTTCGCCTGGGCGAAGTTACTCGATAATCTTTGACACAACGCCAGCGCCGACTGTCCGCCCACCTTCGCGGATTGCGAACCGCAGGCCGTCTTCCATCGCGATCGGTGCGATCAGTTCGACGTTGAACTTCAGGTTGTCGCCCGGCATCACCATCTCGGTGCCTTCCGGCAGGTTCACTGTGCCCGTCACGTCGGTCGTGCGGAAGTAGAACTGCGGACGGTAGTTCGCGAAGAATGGCGTGTGACGGCCGCCTTCGTCCTTGGTCAGGATATAGGCTTCTGCCTCGAACTTCGTGTGCGGCTTCACCGAACCCGGCTTGCACAGAATCTGGCCACGCTCGACGCCTTCACGGTCAACACCGCGCAGCAGCGCACCGATGTTGTCGCCAGCTTCGCCGGAATCCAGCAGCTTGCGGAACATCTCGACGCCTGTGCAGGTCGTCTTGGTGGTGTCGCGGATGCCCACGATCTCGATCTCGTCGCCGACGTTGATCACGCCACGCTCCACACGGCCGGTCACAACCGTACCACGACCCGAGATCGAGAACACGTCCTCGATCGGCATCAGGAACGGCAGGTCAACCGCACGCGCAGGTGTCGGGATGTACGTGTCGACAGCTTCCATCAGCTTGCGGATCGACTGCTCGCCGATTTCCTCGTCGCGGCCTTCCATGGCTGCAAGCGCGGAACCGGGGATCACGGGGATGTCGTCGCCGGGATACTCGTAGGACGACAGCAGTTCGCGGATCTCCATCTCGACCAGTTCGAGCAGTTCGGCGTCGTCGACCTGATCAACCTTGTTCATGTAGACAACCATGTACGGAATGCCCACCTGACGGCCGAGCAGAATGTGCTCGCGCGTTTGTGGCATCGGGCCGTCGGCTGCGTTCACAACCAGGATCGCGCCGTCCATCTGCGCCGCACCCGTGATCATGTTCTTCACATAGTCGGCGTGGCCGGGGCAGTCGACGTGCGCGTAGTGGCGCGACTCTGTCTCGTATTCCACGTGCGCCGTCGAGATCGTGATGCCGCGGGCCTTCTCTTCGGGCGCGCCGTCGATCTGGTCATAGGCCTGGAAGTCACCGAAGTACTTCGTGATCGCCGCCGTCAGCGTCGTCTTGCCGTGGTCAACGTGGCCAATCGTGCCAATGTTAACGTGGGGTTTGTTACGTTCAAACTTTGCCTTAGCCATGAAGAGGCACCTTTTGTTTTGGGGACTTAGCGCGCCCGGATTGAAACATCGCGGGCGATGTATTGCGGATTGGCGTGGAAATCAAGCGATTGTGTTATGATAGACACTGCGGACCCTCCGGGGGGAGTATTTCCGGCAAGATGATAGGAGGAAAGATAATGAAACTGGGAGCTTTTTCGATCAGCCTGAATGTCGAAAACCTCGATGTAAGCGAGAATTTCTATAAAAAACTGGGCTTTGAAACCTTTGCCGGCAATCCGGAACATAATTACCTGATCATGAAGAACGGCGATACGCTCATCGGTCTGTTCAAAGGTCATATCGACAGGACAACACTGACCTTCAACCCCGGCTGGAGCCAGGACGCCAAGAACGTCGACCCGTTTGATGATGTCCGCGAGATCCAGAAACACCTGCAGGAAAAGGGCGTCGAGTTGATAACGACCTGCGACGACAGCACGTCAGGCCCGGCCTATATCACCCTGATCGACCCTGACGGACATGCGATCCTGATCGACCAGCACCGCTGAAAATCGGGTGTCACGCCGCGTGCACAGGGCGTGCACCACGCGTGCACCACATTTGCGCGCAAGGCCAGTTTGACTGGTCAGACAGGCCAAGCCCGTCGCGGTCAGCTGAAACGGTTGTCTTTTGGGAAACCATAAGGTGGCCGCTTGCCGACACCGGCGCGCGCGCCTTTCCATTCTGTCATGTCGGGTTCGGTGCGGGTCTTGCCCCCGCCCATTTCCCATGACAGCCCGTCGGCCCAGACGAAAGTCGCAAGGTCCGACAACCCGCCGTCCAGTTCAAGCGTGCCCTGCCGCCCGGCGGCTTTCTTGTATTTCTGGATGCGCACGCCTTTGCCGCGCCCCATCTCGGGCAGTTCTTCCAGCGGGAAGACGAGGAACTTGGCGTTTTCGGACACGACGGCGACGTGATCGCCTTTGATGCGGTGACAGATCCGCGCTTCTGTGTCCTTGACGTTCAGCACCTGCTTGCCGCTGCGGGTCTGGGCCAGCACGTCTTCTTCGGGAACGATGAAGCCGTTGCCTTCGGCAGAGGCGACGAGCAGCTTTGCGTCGGGCTTGTGCGCGAAAATGTCCACGATCTGTGCTTCGTTCGGCAGGTCGATCATCAGACGCAGGGGTTCGCCCATACCGCGCCCGCCCGGCAGGTTGCTGGCAGGCACCGTGTAAAACCGCCCGTTCGAGCCGAACACCAGGAGGCGGTCGGTCGTTTCGGCATGGAAGATAAAGCGCGGGCCGTCGCCGTCCTTGAATTTCAATTCGCGCGACAGGTCGATATGGCCGGTCATCGCCCTGATCCAGCCCATCTGCGAACAGACAACGGTGATCGGTTCACGGTCGATCATCGCCTCGATCGGCACGTCGGCGATTTCACCGGCTTCGGCGAATTGCGTGCGGCGCGCACCGCCTGGGGCGTCGCGGCCAAATATCTTGCGGGTTTCGCGCAGCTGTTCGGAGATGGCCTTCCACTGCAGGTCTTCACTGTCGAGCAGATCTTCAATCTCGGCGCGTTCCTTCATCAAGGCGTCCCGTTCCGCGATCAGTTCGAGTTCTTCAAGGCGGCGCAGACTGCGCAGGCGCATGTTCAGGATCGCTTCGGCCTGCACTTCTGACAGCGACACTTCGGGGTCGGCGTCAGGGCCAAGCGGAGACACATAATCCTTTTCGTCGGTCGCGCGGCGATGATCTTGTGCCCAATCCTCCGCCATCAACGCCTCTTTCGGGGAGTCGTCGTAGCGGATGATGTCGATCACGCGGTCGAGGTTCAGGAAAGCGACGATGAAGCCTTCGAGCACTTCAAGGCGATGATCGATCTTTTCGAGGCGGTAGTTGCTGCGCCGGATCAGCACGTCGCGGCGGTGATCGAGGAAGGCGCGCAGCAGTTCCTTGACGCTGCAGACCTTGGGTGTCAGCCCGTCGATCAGCACGTTCATGTTCAGGCTGAAACGTGTTTCAAGATCAGAGTTCTTGAACAGCATCCCCATCATCACCTCGGGATCGACGGTGCGCGCACGGGGTTCAAGGACAACGCGGATGTCTTCGGCACTTTCGTCGCGCACGTCGGCCAGCAGCGGTACCTTTTTGGTCTGGATCACCTCTGCCAGCTTTTCAATCAGCTTGGATTTCTGGACCTGATAAGGAATTTCGGTGACGACGATCTGCCACTGCCCCTTGCCCAAGTCTTCCTTTTCCCACTTGGCGCGCAGACGGATGGACCCACGCCCCGTCCGGTAGGCCTCCGCGATATTCTCGCGTGTTTCGACGATGATACCGCCGGTCGGGAAATCGGGGCCAGGTATGTATTCCAGCAGCGTTTCATCACGCGCATTTGGGGCCTTGATCAGATGCAGACACGCATCAATCAGTTCGTGCAGATTATGCGGCGGGATATTTGTCGCCATGCCGACTGCGATCCCGCTTGACCCGTTGGCCAACAGGTTCGGGTAGGTTGCAGGCAGCACGGATGGTTCTTCGAGGCGGCCATCGTAGTTGGGGCGAAAATCGACGGCGTTTTCGTTCAGCCCTTCCATCAGGGCCTCTGCCGCGACGGTCATCCGGGCTTCGGTGTAGCGGGCTGCGGCAGGGTTATCGCCGTCGATGTTGCCGAAGTTCCCCTGCCCGTCCACCAGCGGATAGCGGACGTTGAAGTCCTGCGCGAGGCGCGCCATCGCATCATATATCGCGGCGTCGCCGTGCGGGTGGAAATCACCCATCGTGTCGCCACTGATCTTGGCCGATTTCAGAAAGCCGCCCGTCGGGGACAGTTTCAGGCGGGACATGGCGTAAAGAATGCGGCGATGCACCGGCTTCAGCCCGTCGCGTGCGTCCGGCAACGCGCGGTTCATGATCGTCGACAATGCATAGGTCAAATACCGATCACCCAGTGCGCGGTGCAGCGGTTCGGTCAAGTCAGCCTGTGTGTTTTTGTTGTCGTCGCTCATTTCGATTTGGTGTAGCCGAGCGTGCGAATGGGGTAAAGGCGACACAGGACGCGACAGGGAACATTTTTCCCCCTCAATTGTTACCTTGTTTCAGGTAATCTGTAGACGCTGCACGCGCCAAAATTCAAAGCAAGACTCACCAGGGGGCCTTATGGGCAAGCTTATCGTTGGAACTTTTCTGATTCTCGGACTCGCATTCTACGAGCTGTCAGGCGGTTCCGATTTCGTACCGGAAAGCCGGATCACGCAGGTCGCGACGGCCGAGGTGATTGAAGAGGCACCTGCCCCCGAAGTGACCCGGGCCAGCAATGCAACACTTGTCAACGTGGCCGCTGAACCGGAGCCGACCCCTGTCCCGGAGGCTGAAATCCTGCAGGCGGTCGCTGAAGTGGTCGAAGAAGAGGCCGAGCCCGCCCCCGCGCCAGTCGAGATTGCCGTCACAGAACCAGAGCCGCTTGACCTGCGTCTGGTTGGCAGCAGCCGCGTGAACATGCGCGCCGGCCCCGGCACGACCTATGCCGTGCTTGATACGCTGGATGGTGGCACACAAACCGAGGTAATCGAGGTGAATGCCGACGGTTGGGCACGTGTGCGGATCAGTGACACCGGCCAGATCGGCTGGATGGCTGAGCGGTTGCTGAGCGATGGCTGATCGAAGGGGCTTGCCCTTTTGATTGCGAAGCTGCACGAAGCGGCCATGACAGAAAAATCCATTCTCATCACCGGCTGTTCGTCCGGTATCGGCTATGACGCAGCACTTGGGATGCGTGCCCAGGGCTGGCGAGTCTTCGCAAGTTGCCGACGGGCCGAAGACTGCGCGCGGCTGCAAAGCGAAGGCTTTGAAAGCCCGCTGATCGACTATACGGACACCGACACGATGATGAACGGTCTGGCCGAAGTGCTTGAGGCCACGGGCGGCACGCTTGACGCGCTGTTCAACAATGGTGCCTATGCCTGCCCCGGTGCGGTCGAAGACCTGCCTCGTGGTGCATTGCAGGAAATCTTTGAAACGAATGTTTTCGGCCTGCACGAGCTGACTGCGTTGGTCATTCCGGTGATGCGAAAGCAAGGACACGGTCGGATCATCAACAATTCCTCGGTGCTGGGGATGGTCGGTCTGAAATGGCGCGGGGCCTATGTGGCGACGAAATTCGCGTTGGAAGGGCTGACGGACGTATTGCGGCTGGAAATGGCGGACACGGGGATCAAGGTGATCCTGATTGCGCCGGGACCGATCACATCCGACATCCGCCAGAATGCGATTCCGCATTTCGAACGGTGGATCGACTGGGAAAATTCCGCGCGCAAACCGCAGTACGGGGCGTTGCGCAAACGGCTTTACGAGGACTCTGGCCCTGACCAGTTCGAACTGCCCGCAGAAGCGGTTACCCGCAAGCTGATCAAGGCGCTGACGGCGAAAAACCCGAAGCCGCGTTATTACGTGACCTTCCCGACCTATCTGATGGGCACCTTGCGGCGAATCCTTCCCACGCGCATGCTTGATTGGGTCGCGGCGAAAAACTAGCGCTTTCCTTTGCGCAGGTCGCCGCTACATCGCCAAGGACCGGATCAAAGGACTGCCCCATGTTTCAAGACCCTCTCTTCATCCTCGTCCTGATCGCTGTTGTCGCGGTCGCTGCCATTATGCTGTTCGGCATCGGTACCTTTGGCAAAGGCGGCGAATTCAACCGCAGGAACGCCAACAAGATCATGCGCTGGCGGATCGGCGCGCAGTTCATCGCGATCCTGCTGATCCTTCTGTTTGTCTATATCCGACGTGGAGCCTGAATTTAGATGGTCGTACTGAACAAGATTTACACAAAAACCGGCGATGCAGGTGAAACCGCGCTTGGCAACGGGAGCCGTGTCGCCAAACATTCGCTGCGCGTCGAAAGCTATGGGACGGTGGACGAATTGAACGCCACGGTCGGCATGGCCCGGCTGCACGCGACCGGCGACATCGACAAGCAACTGTCGATGATCCAGAACGATCTGTTCGATCTTGGGGCCGACCTGTGCCGCCCCGACATGGAAAAGGACGGCGAGTCTGAATATCCCGTGCTACGCATGAGCGAAGGGCAGATCGACCGGCTTGAATCGGAACTGGACGCCATGACAAAGGCAGTTGCACCGCTCAAAAGCTTTATCCTGCCCGGCGGGTCGGCTCTTGCCGCCCATCTGCACCTGTGCCGGACTGTTGCGCGCCGCGCTGAACGCCTGTCCGTCGAACTGGGCACTGTCGAGTCGATCAATCCGGTCGGGGTGAAATACCTGAACCGCTTGTCGGACTGGTTCTTTCAGGCCAGCCGCATTGCCAACGACAACGGCAAGGACGATGTCCTGTGGGTGCCCGGCGCAAATCGCTGATCCAAAGTCCGATCCTGCCCATTTCACAGCAGCCCACGTGAAAACGTGGCGTCGGTGTGCTGCCCCGCGTCGATTTTGCACTGTCACTGACACGTCATGATTGCTATGCGGTGACGGAAGAATGTTGCGTATCAATGGGAGAACTGCGCCAATGAAGGTCCTCGTACCCGTCAAGCGTGTGATCGACTACAACGTGAAGGTCCGTGTCAAAGCGGATGGCAGCGGTGTCGATCTTGCGAACGTCAAAATGTCGATGAACCCGTTCGACGAAATCGCAGTCGAAGAAGCGATCCGTCTGCGCGAAGCCGGTAAGGCCGAAGAAGTCATCGCCGTATCCATTGGCGTGAAACAGAACCAGGAAACGCTGCGCACGGCGCTGGCGATGGGCGCGGACCGCGCGATCCTTGTTGTTGCAACCGACGACGTCCACACGGATATCGAACCACTTGCCGTTGCGAAGATCCTGAAGGCGATCGTCGATGAAGAGCAGCCCGGCCTTGTGCTGTGCGGCAAGCAGGCAATCGACAACGATATGAACGCAACCGGTCAGATGCTGGCGGCCCTGCTGGGCTGGTCGCAGGCGACCTTTGCGTCCGAGGTAGAGATCGAGGGCGAGCATGCTGTCGTCACCCGCGAAGTCGATGGCGGCTTGCAAACGATCAAGGCAAAGATGCCGACGATTGTAACGGTCGACCTGCGTTTGAACGAACCCCGCTATGCGTCGCTGCCAAACATCATGAAGGCCAAGAAAAAGCCTTTGGATGAAAAGACACCTGCCGATTACGGCGTCGATGTCACGCCACGCCTGACCATCGTCAAAACAACCGAGCCTGAGGCCCGCAAGGCCGGTATCATAGTCGGATCGGTTGATGAACTTGTCGAAAAACTCAAAGAAGTGGGGGCTGTATAATGGCTGTTCTTCTGATTGCTGATGTGAATGCGGGCGAACTGTCTGTTGATGCCACAGCCAAGGCCGTGACGGCCGCGCAGGCGCTGGGCGAGGTGACAGTGCTTTGCGTTGGTGCGAATTCCAAAGGGGCCGCAGATGAGGCCGCAAAGATCAGCGGTGTCGCCAAGGTGCTGTGCGCCGAAGACGCCGTGCTGGGCCACCAACTGGCAGAGCCTTCCGCAGACCTGATCGTTTCACTTGCCGGTGATTACAGCCACATCGTGGCCCCCGGCACGACCGACGCCAAGAACATCATGCCCCGCGTCGCAGCCTTGCTGGACACGCAGGTGATTTCCGAAGTGACGGCCATCATTGATGCCGACACGTTCGAGCGTCCGATCTATGCAGGTAACGCGATCCAGACAGTCAAATCGACTGACGCGACCAAGGTCATGACGATCCGGACTGCTGGTTACGATGCGGCCGAACTGGGCGGTTCTGCCGCAGTCGACATGATCGGTGCACCTGCTGATCCGGGTCTTTCGTCATGGGTCGAGGACAAGGTTGCTGCCAGCGATCGTCCCGAACTGACATCGGCCGGTGTCGTTGTGTCTGGTGGGCGCGGTGTCGGGTCCGAAGATGATTTTAAACTGATCGAAGGTTTGGCAGACAAGCTGAACGCGGCTGTCGGTGCATCGCGCGCTGCGGTCGATTCCGGCTATGCGCCGAACGACTGGCAGGTTGGGCAGACCGGTAAGGTCGTCGCCCCTGATCTGTATATCGCCGTCGGCATTTCGGGTGCGATCCAGCACCTAGCCGGGATGAAGGATTCCAAGGTCATCGTTGCCATCAACAAGGACGAGGAAGCACCGATCTTTCAGGTCGCGGATTTTGGCCTAGTGGCTGACCTGTTCGAGGCTGTGCCGGAGCTGACAAGCAAGCTTGGCTAAGCTGCCCCCTATCTATTCGTGAAAAGGCCCGCCAAGCGCGGGCCTTCTTACGTTTCAGCGCCCTGTCGCGATGGCGCGGCGCAAGACCGGCACAAGCTGTGCTGCTGCTTCCTTGTGGCAGGCGACGCCCAGCATTTCAGACGCCGCCTTTGCCTGCATCGGCGGGTAGAACATCCCTTTCGTCCCTTGGGACAGGGCCACATCCGAGGGGTTCGCCACGACAACGTCCATGACGATATTGCGCAGGGCGTCGATCATTGATGCGGTGATGAACAGCGGATCAACCTGCATCGGGTTCATGCGCTGATCCCAGGGTTTATCGCTGAGTTCTTCCTTGGAAAACCACAGCAGGATGACGCGCTGCCCGATCTGGCCCAGCATGTTCTTCATCCGCGCGACCCAGGCTTCGCGCAGTTCCTGCACCACGATATCGAACCGTTCGGGCGAGCGCGCATAAAGCGAGCCGAGCATATGGCGGGTGAAGGTGAAGTCTGAAAAATCAACCTCGTTATAGATGGCCTGCATCACGGTGGATGTGCGCAGGAAGCGATCGTTGCGACGGGGATGCACGGAATAGAACCGGTTCGACAGATAGTTGGCCCCCATGATCTGGACCACGGTCACTTCGGCATCATGGCAGGCGGCCATGATCGTCGGGTCGTTGACGAACGCATCCACCCCGCCATTCACGCAACCGAAATTTACGCAGGTTTCGTGGATTTCGCTTTCGACCAGATCGGGCACCGGTCTGTCGATGAATTTGCCGTAGGTTTCCGTGCCACCGATAAAGGCGATGTAGGGACTGTCCAGCCGCCGCCGCGGACCACGGAAGAAGATACGCGACATACCGTAGCGGCATGGAGCATAGGAAAGCCCGCCGCCATCTATCGTTTCATGTTTCATCTGCTTGCTTCCAACGATTCTAATTGCTTTTGCTGAAGCCAGAATCACCGATAGCCATTGCCAAAGTGCTAAAGTGCGAAGTTGAATAAGGTTTTAACAAGCATCACCGCTTGATGCGGCATGTGAGGCGGGCATAAGGTGCGCCAAGCCGCAGGAGAAAGCGCCATGAATATTGAACGTGTAGGCATCGTCGGAGCAGGTCAGATGGGCAATGGCATCGCCCATGTGTTCGCCCTTGCCGGGTTCGATGTTCTGATGACCGACGTCAGCCGCGACGCGCTTGATGCCGCTGTCGCACTGATCGACCGGAACCTGACGCGGCAGGTCGGCAGGGAAGCGATCTCCGAGAGCGCCAAGGACGACGCGATGCGGCGCATCGGCACGACGGACAAACTGATCGACCTTGGCAAGACCGACCTGATCATCGAAGCCGCAACAGAGCGCGAGACGATCAAGACCGCGATCTTCGAAGACCTCGTCCCGCATCTGAAGCCCGATACGATCCTCACATCCAACACGTCTTCGATTTCGATCACGCGTCTGGCCTCTGGCACGGATCGGCCGGAAAAATTCATGGGCTTCCACTTCATGAACCCCGTCCCTGTGATGCAGTTGGTCGAACTGATCCGCGGGATCGCCACGGATGAGGCGACCTTCAAAACCTGTCAGGGCGTTGTCGAGAAGCTGGGCAAGACGTCAACGGCGTCCGAAGATTTCCCCGCCTTCATCGTCAACCGCATCCTGATGCCGATGATCAATGAGGCGATTTATACGCTTTATGAAGGCGTTGGGTCGGTGCAGTCGATTGACACCTCGCTGAAACTGGGCGCGAACCACCCGATGGGTCCGCTGGAACTTGCCGATTTCATCGGTCTGGACACCTGTCTGGCGATCATGAACGTGCTGCATGACGGATTGGCGGATACCAAGTACCGCCCCTGCCCACTGCTGACCAAATATGTCGAAGCTGGCTGGCTTGGCCGCAAATCAAAGCGTGGTTTTTATGACTATCGCGGCGATGTGCCCGTGCCGACGCGCTAATCCTTCAGCGATAGCGTCAGATCCCGGATCCAGACCATGAAGGCGCGCGGATCTTTCAGGCGTTCGGTCATATCGTCCGGCGTCAAAGGTTCACCCACGATCGGAGCTTGCGGTTTGTTGCGCGCATGCACGATTTCGAACAGCAACAATGATTGGCGCAGGGTCGCGGAAATGCGGTTGGCCATCTGGTACCAGCGCGAATTGGACCCCGGAAAATAGCAGGGCACAACTGTCGCGCCGGACGTGCGGATCATCTTGGCGGTGAATACGTTCCATTCACGTTCAATTGCGGGACCGAACATCGTGTCAGACGACGCAACGACGCCGGATGGAAACAAGGCGATCAGACCGCCATCGGCAAGGGCTGCCATCGCCTGTTTGCGCATCTCGACAAATTGTTTTTGTGCATCCGACTGGTGCGGGAATGGCACCGGGATCAGATAGTTGCTGGCGACAGTGTCAATATTGGTCAACAACGACCGGGTGAGGATTTTGTAATCCTCCCGACGCTTTGCGATCAGCCCGGCCAGAACCATCCCGTCGACCATGCCGTGCGGATGGTTGGCGACAAGGATGACGGGGCCTTCCTTTGGGATGTTGTTCAACTGGGACTCGGGCGTCGTGATTTCGATTCCCATGATCCGGAGCGCGGCAACCCAGAATGCGCTGCCTTCGTAGGGGCCGCCCTTTTCAAAGCGGCGCACCAGATTGATGATCGTGACCTTGCCGGTCAGCCATTCGATGACATGGACGATGCCGCGCTTGATCGGGCTTTCAAAGGTATTGGCATAGGTCAGGGCACCGCGGTTCAGCACATGGGCCTTGCCTGTCGGTTTCGCCACGTCCGGAACACGATCGCTGGTGGTCTCGGTCAATCGGGTCGCCTTTGCTCTGCCCTGTCCCGACAGTCAGTCACCCTCACCAAATTTGTCATTCACCAGATCGGTGATTGCGGCGGCCAGGGCCTCTGCGTCTGGGCCATCTGTTTCGACCTCAATAAAGGTTCCGATGGTAGCTGCCAACATCAAAAGGCCCATGATGCTATCGCCCTCGGCCCGCATTCCGTCCTTGGAAACGACGGCCGTGGCATCAAATGCTTCGACGACTTCGACAAGTTTTGCAGAGGCGCGGGCGTGCAGGCCTTTGATGTTCTGGATCTGGATCTGAAATTTCGCCATGGTCACGCAGGTCCGACGCTGTGGGCATTGATATACTTGTGGGCGGCGGTGATCGCGGCGGTCACGGCATCCGGCACCGGCTTGTGACGGGACTTGGCAAGTTTGATCAGCATGGGCAGGTTCGCACCGTAAAGGATTTGACGGTTCTCGATCGAACAGGCGCGCAGCGACAGATTGGACGGGGACCCGCCGAACATGTCGGTGACGATCACGACACCGTTTCCTGAATCGACGGCGTTGGCGGCCTCGCAGATTTCCTGCTGCTTGCGGGCGCGGTCCTCTTCGGGGGCAATGGTGATGGCCTTGATGCCTTCCTGGACACCAACCACGTGTTCAACAGCTGCAAGATATTCGCGCGCCAACCCACCATGCGCAACAATAACGATCCCGATCAAACGCCTTGTCCCTGTTTGCCCGACAGCCCCACACCGTCGCGCCGTTCCATTTCCCTGTGCCGCTTAGACACCTGCCAACCGTCTTCTTCAAGACTTGCGGCCAGTCTTTCTGCCATCATGACGGAACGGTGTTGCCCGCCGGTACACCCAAAACCGATTGAAAGATGCGATCGGCCTTCGTCCTTATGCGCTGGCAAAAGCAGCGTAATCAGGTCTTTGACCTTGGCAAAGAACGTCGGAAACCGGTCATCAGCGGCGACATAATCCGCGACAGCCTGGTCGCGTCCATCAAGTGCACGCAGTTTTGGATCCCAATGCGGATTGCGCAGAAAGCGGCAGTCCAGCACGATGTCCAGCCCGCGCGGGAGGCCGCGTTTGTACGAAAAGGAATGCACGGTCACGCCCAGCATCCGCCCTTCACCGGGTGCGAAGATACTGTCGATCTCGGCCCGCAGGTCATGGGGCGACATCTTTGTCGTGTCGACCACATAGTCGGCGCGCACGCGGATCGGGGCCAGCATTTCATTTTCGCGCGCGATCCCCGCCTGTGGCGGACCGGCGGGGGCCAGCGGATGGCGGCGACGTGTTTCAGAATAGCGACGCAGCAGCGTGTCTTCGGCCGCATCCAGATAAAGAACCTGCGCCATATCACCCAGCCGTTCGTGCACGGCGTCGATCACGGCAATCAGCGCGTCAATGCTGAAGTCACGGTTGCGCACATCTAGCCCGAGCGCCAGCGGGCGTTCATGGGTGACCGCAAGCAAGGGGGGCAATAGCGAAAGTGGCAGATTGTCGATGACCTCGTAACCGAGATCTTCCAACGCATTGACAGCTGTCGACCGCCCGGCGCCAGATGGGCCGGTCACAAGCAAGAGGCTCGGTGTTTTAGGATCGTCTGCATCCTTGGTTTGCGTCATCGCTCACTCCGGCCGGCGCGCATGAATTGAAGTATCGCAGAAGCCAGATGTATGTCACTGGCCCTGTGAAACAAGGGGATATGAACCCCAAGAAGTGTGACCTCACGTCGGGGTGGGATCCGTTCGGTTTCAACCGTGCTGAGATCAACGGCCAGCCGAACGGGTGCGCCCGCGCAGGATTGCGCATTCAGGATGCCAATTCCACGCGCCTCGATCAGGCCCACCAACGTCGGCGGGCAAGTGGCCATCAGATGCCCGTCCGTTTCAGTCAGCAAGACGCGGTCATCCGCGACAAGCACCGCACCCAGCGCGAGCATCTGGAGAGCAAGGTTCGATTTTCCGCTGCCGGATGCACCCGTGATCAGAACGCCCGCACCGCCGACCGCCACGCAGGTCGCGTGGAGGGGCGATTGGGTGTCCATGCCCCTGCCCTAGACCGGCAGGCCGACAACGAAACGCGCGCCCAGCGGTTCCGATGTCATGTCAGCCTCTGTCGGGCGGATGTTTTCGGCCCAGATCACGCCGCCATGCGCCTCGACAATCTGTTTGGAGATGGCGAGGCCAAGGCCGGAATTGTTGCCAAACTGCTGTTCGGGGCGTTCGGAATAGAACCGTTTGAACACCTTTTGCAGGGCCTCGTTCGGGATGCCGGGGCCTGTATCTTCGACCACGATCAGCACGCGGTTTTCGCGCCGACGCGCCCAGACGCGGATCGCATCCCCGTCTTCGCAGAAGGAAATCGCGTTGGTGATCAGGTTGACAAAGACCTGCGCCAGCCTCCCTTCAAGGCCCATGACGTGGATCGGTTCGCTTGGCAGATCGGCGATATAGTCGATGCCTTTGGATTCTGCTTCCTTGCCGAGGAATTCGTTGATGTTCTGCAGCATCTTCAGAAGGTTAAAGGATTCTTCTTCCTCTTTCACAAGCTCGCTGTCGAGCCGCGACGCGTTGGAAATATCGCTGACCAGCCGGTCGAGGCGACGGACGTCATGTTCGATGACTTCGAGCATCTTTTCGCGCTGATCCTCGCGCTTGGCGACGCGCATCGTGCCAACAGCAGAGCGTAGCGACGCCAGCGGGTTCTTGATTTCATGCGCGACGTCGGCGGCAAATTGTTCGTTGCCTTCGATTCGTTCGTAAAGTGCCTGCACCATGCCGCGCAGCGCGCCGGACAGGCGCCCGATTTCATCAGGGCGGGCGGTGAGGTCGGGGATGCGCACCTTGGTCGGGGACATCTTTCGCGCGTTCTTGTCACGGCCGAGTTCCGCCGCAGCGGACAGGTCAGCCAGCGGGTTGGCGATGGTCGATGCAAGCACAAGGCTGAGGCCGACGCTGACAAGGATACCGACGATGAACAGGCGCAACACCTGTTCGCGTTCGTGCCGCACAAGCCGGTCAAGTTCGCCCGCAGCACTGGAAATCGCGACGACACCGACCGTGTTGGTGCCTTGCCGGATCGGCGTGGCAACGACAAATGTCGTGCCGGATGCAGAGTTGAGCGATTGCACCTTTGTGCCGTTTTCAACGACCGATAGAATGTCTTCGGGGTTTAGCCGCGGTTGCAGTCCGGCACCGTTCACTGCGCTGTCGGCACCCACGACGCTTAGCAGGCTTGACCAGGCCGAACTGAGGATATCAGTAATGAAGGTGCCACCTTCGTTGCGGTTCAGACCGTCGATGGATGATCCGCCGCTGGCACCTGTCGCCGTGGCGACAAGGATAGCGTTCGGATCGAATACCGATACTTCGATGCCACCGCGCAGGTCCATTTCCAGCAGTGTCCCAAGGACATCAATGCCGTCACCCGTGACCATATTCACCGGCGCGGTCAGCGGCATCCGCGCTTCGAGTACGTCGGCGATGAGTTCCGCTTCGTTCACGAGGCCATTGGCCCTTTGGAACGCGAGGTTGTCACGCGACGGGTTCAGGTAAAGCACACCTGCGATCATCAGGATCATTGCGATCAGGTTGAACGTGATGATCTTGCGCGCGATAGGCGATTTGCGCAGGGTCAGCAAGCCGCGGCTGCGGCGCTTGTCGAACAGTTCCTGTTCGCCTGCCGCCTGCGGCGACACCCAGTCATCACCCAAAACGACGTCGGGCGCCGAGGCGTCTGCCGCCCGGCGCACCGATTTCAGGTCGCGTACATCAATGGCTGTTGAATCGCTCATCGCTACTATTCTTCGTTGTAGCGGTAACCGATCCCGTAAAGCGTCTCGATCGCGGAAAATTCATCGTCCGCCGAGCGCATCTTTTTGCGCAACCGCTTGATGTGGCTGTCAATGGTCCGGTCATCGACATAGACCTGATCATCATAGGCGACATCCATCAGCTGGTCGCGCGATTTTACGAAGCCGGGGCGCTGTGCGAGCGCCTGCAAAAGAAGGAATTCGGTGACGGTCAGCGATACGTCCCGACCTTTCCATTTCACCGCGTGGCGCAGCGGGTCCATCGTCAGTTCGCCGCGCACCATGATCTTGGTTTCTTCGGTTTCTTCGACCACATCGCCGCTGATCACGTCCTGACGGCGCAACAGCGCACGAATACGTTCCACGAGAAGGCGCTGGGAAAATGGTTTCTTGACGTAATCGTCCGCACCCATGCGCAGACCGAGTACTTCGTCGATTTCATCATCCTTGGAGGTCAGGAAGATGACCGGCATGGATGTTTTCTGGCGCAGCCGTTGCAGTAGATCCATGCCATCCATGCGGGGCATCTTGATATCGAGGACAGCCATATCGGGCATGCGTTTATTGAACGCATCCAAGGCGGACTGACCATCGTTGTATGTTTCGACTTCGAAGCCTTCTGCTTCAAGAGTCATGGACACAGACGTCAGGATGTTCCTGTCGTCGTCCACCAGTGCAATTTTTGACATAGGTTTAACCCTTACTGCTCGATTGTTGTTATTAGCCTGCTTTTTTCCAATTGTTTCACCGTTTTGCGCCCACGAATCAATCCCAAAGTGTGATTCGGCCACATGGGCGTGCCTTATTTGCGCCACTAGGCCCTAAGAATTGACTAAAATGGCCCACCTTTTCCGATCGGCTCCTTTTGGTTGCGCTAACATGCAGTTGGTTGCGCTAACGCCATGAAATCAGGGTGTTCCGCTGGCAAAGCATGGTGCTAGATGGACCTACGCACGCCAATCCCGGCTGATTATTCAGGAGCGTTCCTATGGACCAAGGACAGGTCAACCCACAGATGAAACTTGAAGATCAAGGCATCAAAGGGCTGGGTTACGTCTATTACAACCTGTCCGAAGCCGCGCTGCAGGAGGCCGCGATTGCTGCTGGTGAAGGTGTCGAAGGTCAGGGTGGCACCTTTCTTGTCACAACCGGAAAACATACCGGCCGGTCGCCCAAGGACAAATTCGTCGTCGTGACGCCGGAAACGAAGAATACAATCTGGTGGGAAAACAATCCCCCGATGGATCCGGCAGCGTTTGACACGCTGCACGCGGACATGCTCGCCCACATGCAGGGCGGTACCTATCATGTGCAGGACCTTTTCGGCGGGGCCGACCCTGCTCACCGTCTTGATGTGCGCGTCGTTACCGAACTTGCCTGGCACGGGCTGTTCATCCGCCACCTGCTGCGCCGCCCCGAAGCGTCTGAGCTTGATACGTTTGCCCCTGACTGGACGATTATCAACTGCCCGTCCTTCAAGGCGGACCCGGCAAAGCACGGCTGCCGCAGCGATACGGTCATTGCGCTGAATTTCGCCAAGAAGCTTATCCTGATCGGCGGCACGGAATACGCAGGCGAGAACAAGAAATCCGTCTTTACCCTGTTGAATTACCTGCTGCCGGAAAAGGGCATCATGCCGATGCATTGTTCGGCCAACCACGCACCGGGCAACCCTGTCGATACGGCTGTCTTCTTTGGCCTTTCCGGCACGGGCAAGACGACGCTATCCGCCGATCCGTCGCGCACCCTGATTGGTGACGACGAACATGGCTGGTCCGACCGTGGCACCTTCAATTTTGAAGGCGGGTGTTATGCCAAGACCATCGGGTTGGACCCGAAGGCAGAGCCGGAAATCTACGCGACCTGTTCCATGCCCCATACGGTCATTGAAAACATGGTCTTTGATCCCGAAACCAAGGAACTGGATTTCGAAGATGACAGCCTGACGGCCAACATGCGCTGCGCCTACCCGCTGAATTACATCAGCAATGCATCCGAAAGCGCGCTTGGCGGCCATCCAAAGAACATCATCATGCTGACGTGCGATGCCTTCGGCGTGTTGCCCCCGATTTCACGCCTGACACCCGCGCAGGCGATGTATCACTTCCTGTCAGGCTTTACGTCCAAGGTCGCGGGCACCGAGCGCGGTGTAACGGAACCGGAACCCACGTTTTCCACGTGTTTCGGTGCGCCGTTCATGCCGCGCCGCCCGGAGGTTTATGGCAACCTGCTGCGCAAGAAGATCGCATCGCACGGGGCGACCTGCTGGCTGGTGAACACCGGTTGGACGGGCGGGGCCTATGGCACCGGGTCGCGGATGCCGATCAAGGCGACCCGCGCCCTGCTGGCCGCAGCGCTGGACGGCACGCTTGTCGAAAACCAGTTCCGCAAGGATCCAAATTTTGGATTCGAAGTGCCGGTGACTTGCGACGGCGTCGACGATCAGCTGCTGAACCCACGCGATACATGGGCGGACAAGGACGCCTATGACGCACAGGCCGCGAAACTGGTCGAGATGTTTTCGAACAACTTTGAAAAATACGTCCCCTTCATCGACGCGGACGTCAAGGCCGCGGCCATCGGTTAAGCGACACGCGCCTGTTTCATCCGGAATAGGCGCGTTTCCTGCTGACGTCATTCAATCCCGTTGACAAATGCACTCCGCCTCCCAAGTTGGGGGCATGCGATATCTCATTCCATTCCTTCTGTTGGCCACCCCTCTTTTGGCACAGGACAAGACAGGTCCCGCGATCGCCGCGCTTGAAAGTGGCGTGATCTGCCCGCCCGAAAGCACAGGCACCCGCCCTGCCCCCGATACGGTTGCGGGCATCACGAATGTCATCGTTGACGAGCCACCTTTCGTGTCGACCGTGAACAAGGTTCCTGCGGTCATGGGGATCGGTTTCGGGGTCAAGGCGATGTCGGAATCCGCGTTCGGTATCGATAACGTAACCATGACAATTACCCACCCGCCAATGGGCGATGGTCGAGCGAAATCGCAATCGTTCCAGACCAGCATCAGTGGTGTCGACAGTTCGATTACCTTCTACCAGTTCGACTATGAATACGAGCTGCTGCCTGGAACGTGGACGATGACGGCGACCGACGGTGACGAGGTGCTTTACACCACGTCATTTCAGGTTGTGCCGCCAAATCAGGTGCCCGAGCTGGCGGCAATCTGCAATTTCGAGGAACTGCTGTCCTGAGTTTGGGCACAGTGACTGACCAGCGCCCAACAACCGAGGTCATTGCGACATAAATATGCATTTTCGTCGCACTTATTGAATTATTATTGCGCTGCAGTTGCACAGCAGTTATCTCTGCACCTGCACAATAATGAGGATTCGACCAATGGCGCATGACGGACAGGATATGACAATGACCACTGATGTAATCCTGCCGGATCTACTGGACCTGACGGCCAAAGCCCTACCAGCCGTCGAAGCGACCTTTGAAAAAGCGAAGGCCTCTGTCAGATCACGCGTCACCGAAGGCGAGCGCGTTTCAAATAGCCTGATCGAGGCAAACCAGACTGCTACGCACGGTCTTGCTTGGTTTGCGACCTATACGGAATCCCTGCGTCAAATGCAGAAATGGGCCGAACGGCTGGATGCAGCGGGCAAGTTCGGGGAAACCGAACATCTGATCCACCAGATCATCTTTGGTGAATACCTCTGGCAGATGTATGGCGGCATCCAGATGAACCAGGGTGAAATGGTGCGCCTGCAAGACCTTGGGCTGGCTCAGGACGACATGCGCGATCTGATGGCCCCTGCTGTCATGACGCTGACGCAGTCGGGCAACACGCAGGCCGCACGCACGCGGCTTTGCGATCTGATGCAAGAGCATTCGGCAAACCTGACCGTCGGTGCGTCCGGTCTGGACGACGAACTGGAGATGATCCGCGAACAGTTCCGCCGCTTCAGCGTGGACCGGGTCGAACCACACGCGCATGAATGGCACCTGAAAGACGAACTGATCCCGATGGAGATCATTTCCGAAATGGCGGAACTTGGTGTGTTCGGCCTGACGATCCCCGAAGAATACGGTGGTTTCGGCCTGTCCAAGGCATCAATGTGCGTCGTGTCCGAGGAACTGTCGCGCGGGTATATCGGTGTTGGTTCGCTTGGCACCCGGTCCGAAATCGCAGCAGAGCTGATTATCTGCGGAGGCACCGAAGAGCAGAAACAGAAATGGCTGCCATCGTTGGCATCGGGTGAGACCTTGCCGACGGCGGTCTTTACCGAACCGAACACGGGGTCCGATCTGGGTGCACTGCGCACGAAGGCACGCAAGGATGGCGACGATTGGATCATTTCCGGCAACAAAACATGGATCACGCACGCGGCCCGCACGCACGTCATGACCGTGCTGGCCCGCACCATTCCTGACACGGACAATTACAAGGGACTGTCGATGTTCCTGGCGGAAAAGACGCCCGGCACAGATGCGGAACCCTGGCAGGACGCCGGCATTTCCGGCGGCGAGATCGAAGTGCTCGGCTATCGCGGCATGAAGGAATACACGCTGAACTTCGACGATTTCAAAGTGAAGGGCGAAAACCTTCTTGGCGGTGTCGAAGGCCAGGGGTTCAAGCAACTGATGCAGACATTCGAGTCCGCGCGCATCCAGACCGCTGCACGGGCTGTTGGTGTCGCGCAGTCCGCGTTGGATGAAGGCATGGCTTATGCTCAGACACGCAACCAGTTCGGCAAGGCGCTGATCAACTTCCCACGTGTATCGGGCAAACTCGCCCTCATGGCGGCCGAGATCATGGTGGCACGGCAGCTGACGTATTTCTCGGCACAGGAAAAAGACAACGACCGTCGATGCGACCTTGAAGCGGGCATGGCAAAACTGCTTGGTGCGCGGGTGGCGTGGGCCTGTGCGGACAACGCGTTGCAGATCCACGGCGGCAATGGTTTCGCGCTGGAATACAAGATCAGCCGCATCCTGTGTGACGCGCGGATCCTGAATATTTTCGAAGGCGCGGCCGAAATTCAGGCGCAGGTGATCGCAAGGCGCTTGCTAGATAGCTGAATTGGGTCATATGTCATGCAAGAATGATTGGGGCGTGACATGAAAACCATCCTGCTGACAGGCATAACCGGATTTATCGCAAAACGCATCGCGGTGGACCTGCTGAACGCGGGCTATTTCGTGCGGGGATCGATGCGGTCGACCAAGCGGGTGCAAGAGGTGAACGCCGCAGTCGCCCCGCATCTGGACGATCCGGGCCTGCTGACACGTCTGAGTTTCTGTGAACTTGATCTGATGAAAGACAAAGGCTGGTCGGACGCTGTCCGCGGCGTAGATGCAGTATTGCACACCGCCTCGCCCTTTCCCGGCGGCGTGCCCAAGAATGAAGACGATGTCGTGCGTCCGGCAGTCGATGGCGTGCTGCGTGCGCTCAGGGCTGCACAGGCGGCCGGGGTGACGCGCTTTGTCATGACATCGTCCGTGGTGGCCATACAGCACAAGGACGTGGCACCCGGGGAGGAATTGACCCCCGACGACTGGTCAAAGGTCGGCCACAAGTCGATGGGACCTTACGCAAAGTCCAAAACGCTTGCCGAACAGGCAGCATGGGATTTCGTCAAGGACCACCCTGAAATGCAGCTGACCGCGATCAATCCCGGGTTGGTCGTGGGTACGCCGATGGATGGCAACTATGGCACATCGCTATCGCTGATCGGGCAGTTCCTGACTGGCAAGTTGCCATTGGTGCCGAATTTTCCGCTGGCCATCGTCGATATCGCAGATGTGTCGCGCGCGCATGTGAACGCGTTGACGGCCCCCGGAAGTGTCGGAAAGCGATTTATCCTCGCAGATCGTTACATGATGGCACCGGACGTCGTAGAGATCCTCCGTACGAAATACGCCGATCGCAATCTGCCCAAACGGACGGCCCCGAAATTCATGGTCTGGCTGATGTCGCTGTTTGATGCGCAGGCCAAGCAGATCCTGCCCATCGTCGACATGAACCTGTCAGCCGACAATCAAGCGACCACGGACGTTCTGGGCATCACGTTCACGCCAGCATCCGAAGCCATCCTAGCCGCCGCAGATGCCGTTGTGAGATACGAAGACGTATGAAACGCTATGTCCTTCTGTTTGCGCTTGCCGCATGTGGACCGGACGAAACCATTTCGGCCTTTGGCAGCGGCGATGATTACGTTCTGCGCGAATTGAACGGTGCTCCGGTAAATACGCAGATCACATTGAACATCAGCGATACCGGACAGATCAGTGGGCAAGCGCCCTGCAATTCCTACACAGCGAACCAGCTTGTTCCCTATCCGTGGTTTGAAATCGGACCGGTCATGGCGACACGACGGGCCTGCCCGGAACTTGCGCTTGAATCCCGCTATTTCGAAACGCTTGCTGCGATGACGCTGGCCGAGATCAGCGGCCCCGTTCTGATCCTGTCCAACGACGCCGACGACAGTCTGGTCTTTCAGTCGCCTTGACGCGCGATCACGTCGAGCAAGCGCTGGCGCGCTGCCGGAACCGGGCGATCACCCATTGCACGCATCAGCCGCTTTTCCACAAAGAAGCCTGTCGTGGCGAGCGCTTTGACGATTTCGGACGCGGTTGCATCACCTTTCCCCGCCAACACGGGCGGCAAAAGCAACAAGCGGTCCGCCCAGTCACCCGCCGCTTCACGACTGACGGCGCGGCCCGATTTCGGCGACACAAAAGCAAGATCTTCGTTCACGCCCCTGACGGCACAGGCTGACAAATCCATGCCAAAGCCCATTTCTTCAAGCAAGTTCTGTTCCCAGCGCAAGTAGGCCAGTGGCCAGACCTCGGATTGCCCGAGCAGGTCAAGAAGGCTGATCGTTTGCGTGTAGAGTGCGCCATGCGCCTCCCGTTCAGGCAGAACCGCAGACAGCAAGGCGCAGACGGCATTCAACCCAGCGAGCGCGAGGCGGTCCCCCATCGCCTGTGCCGCGCGGCTGCGGACGGGTTCAATGGTAAAGGTGCCGAGGTGTTCGTTCAGACGGGCCTTCCATGCGACCGAAACTTGCGCACCGGGTTGAAGAACGGGCGCATGCTTGCGCGACGTGCCGCCACGGACCACGCCGGTATGCCGCCCCATGGTCGGTGTGAAGACGTCCAGAATAACGGACGTTTCGCCGAGTGGCCGCGCCGCCAGAACCGCCCCTTCGTCGCGCCATTCAATCATGCGCGGGTCCGCCTACCTGCGGATGTTGCAAAGCCTCCGGCGGGAGTATTTTGGGCAAGATGATACCAAAGACCATCTTGCCCTGTGCATGCCGTTTTTCAAAAGCATCACCTTGCACGGCCATCGGGTCTCCACCCTGTACCGCACGGTCAGACTCGCGCATTAACCTTAACATGCCGTAAATGGAGGGCGTCTTTTTCGTATCATCTTGCCAAAAATACTCAAAAATCCGCCCCACGTCACGCGAGACCGGGTTCGTCGAGCAAGTGCCGCCCTGCGCGGTCTTCCACCTCGATCACCCAGAGGTCGGGATCAAAGGACCGCTGTTTGGCGACGGAGGCATCGACGTCCCCCTCCGCCCCGTCAGACAGAACGACCCATTTGCGCTCTCCGGTCATCACATCGAATGATCGCTGGAAGCAGCAGGCCTGCCCGTCAAGTGTGTTGAGTTTGATCAGCACCGCGCCCGCCGTGGCATCACCCTTGGCGACGATGAAGGCCGGGATGTTCAGCAGGCTTAACCGTTTGAGGTAAGCAGAGACCCATATCCCTGCAGTGAGCCTCACGAATTGCCGTCCTTGAAGTTCAGCCCCATCTCGTCATAGCGTTCGGATTCTTCCAACCAGTTCGGACGGACCTTGACCTGCAGAAACAGATGGACCTTGCGGCCCAGAAACTCTTCGAGTTCCGCGCGCGCAGCCTGCCCGACAGCCTTGATCGTTTCGCCCTTGTTGCCCAGCACGATTCCCTTGTGCCCATCGCGCATGACATAGACCAGCTGGTCGATCTTGCAGGACCCGTCTTTGCGTTCTTCCCAGTTTTCGGTTTCGACTGTCAGCTGATAGGGCAATTCCTGATGCAGTCGCAGCGTCAGTTTTTCGCGGGTCATTTCGGCGGCGATCATGCGCATGGGCAAATCGGACAGCTGATCCTCTGGGTAGAGCCAGGGACCAAGTGGCACCGCTTGCGCGAGCCACGCGCGCAAAGTATCGCACCCGTGCCCTTTTTCCGCGGAAATCATGAAGGTCTTCTCAAAAGCGAACGCCTCGTTCATGGCTTGCGTGAGCGCCAGTAGCGTCTCTGACTTGACCTTGTCGATCTTGTTGATCGCAAGTGCGATCCGGCGGTCGCCCAGATCGCCAAGCCCATCCAGAATGGCTTTGACGCCATCGGACATGCCGCGATGCGCCTCGATCATCAGGACGACCACGTCAGCATCTGCAGCCCCGCCCCATGCAGCAGCGACCATCGCCCTGTCGAGTCTGCGGCGTGGCTGGAACAGTCCCGGCGTATCGACAAAGACCAGCTGCGACTGCCCTTCCATCGCCACACCCCTGATGCGCGCCCGCGTGGTCTGCACCTTATGCGTCACGATTGACACCTTGGCCCCGACCATGCGATTCAGCAGCGTTGATTTGCCTGCGTTCGGCTCTCCGATAAGAGCGATGAAACCTGCGCGTGTGTCGCTCATGAATTTACCTTTTCCAGCAGCGCTTTCGCTGCCGCCTGTTCTGCATGACGTTTGGACCCGGCTGTCGCCTGTTCGCACTGCCCGGATTCAAGACGGGCCTCGATCGTGAAGACCGGTTGGTGATCCGGACCTTCGCGCGCTATTTCGACATAGGCGGGCGGCTGTTCGCCACGGGCCTGCGCCCATTCCTGCAACGCCGTCTTCGGATCGCGCGCATCATCAGCGACATTGCCGATCCGGTCGCCCCACAGCCGCAAAATCGCCTTGCGGGCGATATCGTACCCGCCGTCCTGATAGATTGCCGCGATGACTGCTTCCATCGCGTCAGCAAGCAGGGCTTCCTTGCGCCGCCCGCCTGATTTCATTTCCGACCGGCCCAGTTTCAGCACCGCCCCCAGGTCGATCTGGCGCGCCACGTCAGCGCAGGCCTCGCGGCGCACAAGCGCGTTGTAGCGCGGGGCCAGCAGCCCTTCGGGCGCGTTCGGGTCGGCTTGCAGCAAGGCTTCGGCCATGACCAGCCCGAGCACCCTGTCACCCAGAAATTCCAGCCGCTGGTTATCGTCGCGGTGTGCCGAGGTCATGGACGAATGCGTCACGGCCCGCACAAGGTAATCTGGCTTGGCAAAGATATGCCCGAGCCGGGTCTGGAACGCGGCAAGATCGGCTGACAGCTTCACTCGATTTCCTTGAAAAAGCGATCGCCCCGCCACGTCCAGAAGGCCAGCATGGAGCGTCCGGCGGAAGAGAACATCACCCGGTCGGCCCGTCCCACGATATCTGCGCGCGGCACGAACCCGACACCACGGGCAGCCTGCGCCACACGGCTGTCAGTCGAATTGTCGCGATTGTCACCCATGAAAAAGAAGTGGTCTGCGGGAACGGTATAGACGCCCGTGTTGTCCGATTGCTGCGGGCCGATATTCAGAACGGCATGGCGCACGCCATTGGGCAGCGTTTCATAGCTGCGTTCCTTCACGCAGTCTGCACCTTGGCCCACCGCCCCGTTGGAACAGCGTGGCAGCGCGCTTTGCGGTCCCTGATATTCCATCGTTTCGATGAACAGCCCGTCATCCTCGATCTTGACGGGTGTGTCGTTGATATGCAGCACGCCGTCTTTCATCTGGATGCGATCACCCGGCTTGCCGATCAGGCGCTTGATGAAGTCGCGCCCGTTGACGGGATGGCGGAAAACCACCACGTCGCCGACTTCCGGATCCGACCCCCAGAGCCGTTCTGACCCGTCACCCTGAAACACACCGCAGAAATCATCCGCACCGATATCGATGCCCAGCGCGGGAATACGGATCGACGGACAGGACGCGTAGGAATACCCGTAGGCCATCTTGTTCACGAACAGGAAGTCGCCGATCAGAAGGGTGTCCTTCATCGAACCTGACGGAATCCAGAAAGGCTGGAAAAAGATCGTCCGGAAAAGTCCCGCGATCAGCAGCGCATAGACCACGGTCTTGACGGTTTCGATGACGGATCCGAAGAATCCCGACTTTTCAGCCATACTTCACCCTTTCGGCGTTTGGTTGCAGCGCTTCATGGGGCGAAGGCCTTTGTCTGTCAAGCAAGCCAACGCGGCGTTAGCGTTCATAATCCCTATCAGTCTGTCACTGCCCCGACCAGCGGTCTTGCTTCGATCAGAACAAAGGCCTGCGCCCATGGGTGATCGTCCGTCAATGTCACATGGATAATTGCCTCGTGGCCCGGCGGCGTCATCGCATCAAGCCGTTCTTTCGCCCACCCTGTCACTTCCATGACGGGTTGTCCCGTGCGCAGATTACTGACGGCCATATCTTTCCAGCTGATCCCCATGCGCAGGCCAGTGCCCAGCGCCTTGGAACACGCCTCTTTTGCGGCCCAGCGTTTCGCGTAGGTGCCTGCGACGTCCTTGCGCCGTTCAGCCTTGCGTTGTTCGACGTCGGTAAAGACACGATTGCGAAAGCGATCGCCAAACCGGTCGAGCGTACCGCTGATCCGCTCGATGTTGGCGAGGTCTGTTCCGATCCCAAGGATCATTCGTTGCCCAATTCCTGGCTCACACTTACCGTCTGCGTTGCCTGATTGACGTTCACCGACAAGAGCGTGCCATTGCTGAACCCAACGTCCGGCAGGTAGATGCGCGCGGGCACGGCCACGGTCAGGCCGGTTGCCGCGTTGTATTCGGCCTCTGCCAGATTGAGTGCGATGTTCGCATAGCCAACCCCGACGTCCCGACCGATCAGGTGACACCGCTGGCGTGCGTCGTCAGGACCGAAGGGGGACAGGACCGCAAGGAAGAAGGCATCTGCCGCTTGCGACTTTCCATCATGGATGACGACGAACTTGACGCTGCCGTTGGCGTAGGCACGGGTGTTCATATCCGCAGGTTGTACCGCCCCGCCGAACTGGAACGCGTGATTGCAGTCCTGCACCTCTTGCCCCATCGCCGCGGATGCACAGACAGTCAGAAAAAATGTGATGAAACCACGCATCGCAGCGTCCCTAGCCGACTTCGATATCCGCAACCCATATTCCATTTGCACCATCGACGCACATCGCGACAAGTTTCGCGCCAAGCTGTTTGTGGGTCGGGTTATCGGCATAGGATTGCAGAGCGTCTTTATCAGCGAAGCTGCATTGAAAGCCATAGGCATACTCTGGCGACTTTTTCTCAAAGTCGCGGTTTGGACCGTGTGCAAACTCCAGAAATCCGGGGACGTCCTTTTGCAAGGCGGCCAGGCCGGACATCACCGACTCCAAATTAGCCGCTGGCGTGTCGGGGGCCAGGCGCAGCATGACGACGTGCAGAATGCGGCCGCTCAATTGGTGGCCGTGATCTGAACGGGCGTGATGACCCCGGTTTGCGCATTCACTGTCACGTCCAACTCCACTGCGTCACCTGCACTTTCGGAGGAAGCTACATAGATCGCTGGCAAGCGCAATGACAGACCGTTGGCAGGGTCATAGGCGGACTCGGCCTTGTCGAGCAGAAGTGCCGCGTAGCCGTCCGTGTCCGAAAAGCTGATCCGGCGACATTGCCGCTCGCTCAGATCGTTCAGCGGAGGCGACAGGATCAGTACGGACAGCGCCGTTGCCGCGTCGTCCCGGCCATCATCGGTGATGGCGACAAGTACCGCACCCTTGGCGAAATGCCGGATGTTCAGATGTTCGGGCTGGGCAATCAGATCAATCTGGGATTCTTCTGTGCAGGGCGAAACCACCTGCGCGTTTGCTTTCATCGGCAGCCACCCGCAGCACAGGGCTGCTGCAACCAGCCCAATCGCCCTGACAGGGTACGTCGTGACCCAACCCTTCATCCGCCTCCCCCCAGAGGTTTCAACGCGTCATTTGCATGACCCAAGGCAGTTTGGCGCTGGATTCCGGTTTAGGCCAGTGCGGTATCGCGAACGCACTGTTTCCAGTTCGCGAACGATGGGTTTAAGCGCGGGCGGCGTCCATGCAGCGACGCATTTCCTTGATCGCCTCGGGCAGGCCTCTGAAGATCGCTTCACCAATGATGAAATGGCCGATGTTCAGTTCCATCACCTCTGGCAGCGCGGCAATCGGGCCGACGCTGTCATAGGTCAGCCCGTGCCCGACGTGGACCTCTAGCCCGATGGACGCGCCATAGGCCGCCATGTCGGTGATCTTGGCCAGTTCGCTGTCGCGCACGTCCCAGCGTTCTTCGGCCCAGGCATCGGCATAGGCCCCGGCGTGCAATTCGACGACAGGGGCACCGATACGGGCAGAGGCATCCAGCTGCGACTTTTCAGCGGCGATGAACATGGACACGCGCGCGCCCGCATCGCGCAGTGGCGCGATATAGGCCCCAAGCGCGTTGTCATTCTTGGCGACGTCCAGCCCGCCTTCGGTTGTCCGCTCTTCTCGCTTTTCAGGAACTAGGCAGACCGCATGCGGTTTGTGACGCAAGGCAATAGCCTGCATCTCGGCGGTTGCGGCCATTTCGAAATTAAGCGGGACGCGCAACGCGTCCATCAACCGGTCGATGTCACTGTCGATGATGTGGCGGCGATCTTCGCGCAGGTGTGCGGTGATGCCATCGGCACCGGCGTCCTGCGCCATGAGCGCGGCACGGACGGGATCGGGATTGTCGCCGCCGCGCGCGTTACGCACAGTTGCCACATGGTCGATGTTGACCCCCAGACGCAGCTTGCTCATCTTCTAATCCCTTTCTGAAGTTCTGACAGCAACCTAACGCGTTTTCAGGCCTTAGCCATTCTCGGGCAAGGATTTATTCTTGAGCTTGTCGAGCTTCTCTCTCAGCTTTTTGCGGCGGCGGTTCTGATAGGCCGACACCAGCGGCACACAGAGGTAATAGCTGACCGTGGCACATACGATTCCGGGGATGATGCCGCCGACAAGGTAGGGATAGAAAACCTCGGCATAGAAACCGGCAAGACCGGACCAGTCGGCTGTTTCACCTGTAAACATCGCGATCAGATTGCGCCACAAGTCGGCAAAAGCCATCGAGAACTGACAGCCGATCCGGCAAGACGTGTCGTTGCCGCCGATGATCGAGCCGTCGAAGGTTGTGCCAAGCAGCCAGTGCCCGGTCGACAAAGCTGCCACGCCAATGGGGATATAGGTGAGCGGGTTGCCAAAGAAGGTGCCCATCAAGGCCGCAAGGATATTGCCGCGCATCACCTTGGCGAGCAAAGCGGCGACGACGAAGTGCAACCCATAGAATGGCGTGAAGGCCGCAAAGACACCGGCCCAGACGCCGCGCCCGATCTTTTCAGGCGTGTCCGGCAGCCGGCGGACCCGGTGTTTGACATATTCGAACGCGCGGCCCCACCCGCCTTTGGGATAGATGAAATCGACCGCAACCTTCCAGATTGGTCGTCTATCCCGTCGTTTGAATACCAAAAACCTGTCTTCCTTTTCTTGGGCGCATCGCGCCTATGGGCTGTTTCCGGCACGCGCCGGGTCACGATGGCGTTCGATCGACGACACCGTGCTTTCCGCCTCCAACGCGGTCATGACGCGGTGCAGGTGTGACGCATCCTGCAAATCGGCGTCAATCAGCAGCCTATAATAGTCTGGTTTCCGGTCGATAAACTTCAAGTCCGAGATATTGGCGTTCTGCTCGCCAATCAATGTGCAAATGCGCCCCAGCACGCCTGCATCGTTCGTAATCGAGATATCGAAGGTCACATTGTTCGTCGCCGGGTGGTTGCCTTCCTGCCATCGCAGGTCGATCCAGCGGTCCGGCTGGTCTTCGTATGTTGCGAGAACGGCGCAATCGATGGCGTGGATCACCACGCCCTGTCCGCGGAACGTCAGACCGACGATCCGTTCGCCCGGGACCGGCTGACAGCATTGCGCACGGGTAAATGTCTGATCGCCGCTCAGACCGACGACAGCGCGGCCCGGTTCGACCTGATCGCCGTTGGTGGTGGCAAGTTCCGGGTAAAGTGCAGCCACGATGAGCCGCGCTGACAGCTCGGCACTGCCAAGCTGCACCAGCATTTCTTCGCTGCTTTCAAGGGCAAGGGTCTTGGCCGCTGTGCGGATCGCCTTTTCGGTGAATTTCTTGCCGACGTTCTCGAAGGCTACGCGCAGCAATTCGCGCCCCAGTCTCTCAAACCGTTCACGGTCTTCTTCCCGCAAGGACCGGCGGATCGCGGTCTTGGCGCGGCCCGTCACCGCGATATCGATCCATGTCGACTGCGGCTTCTGCCCTTCCGCGGTCACGACCTCGACCGACTGGCCGTTCTTCAAACGGGTCCAAAGCGGCACGCGGATACCGTCGACTTTGGCACCGACGCATTTGGACCCGATCCGGGTGTGGATGGCATAGGCAAAATCGATCGGCGTCGCGCCGCGCGGTAACTTGATGACATCGCCTTTCGGCGTGAAACAGAAGACCTGATCGGTATACATCTCGAGCTTGACTGCTTCGAGAAATTCATCGTGGTCCTGATCGTCGTCCAGCCGTTCGGTGAGCGACGAAATCCACAGGACCGGATCGACGGCAAAGCGGTTCTCGACCCGCTCACCGTTGCGATAGGACCAATGCGCGGCAACGCCTGTTTCCGCGACCTCGTGCATTTCGCGGGTGCGGATCTGAACCTCGACGCGTTTGCCATCACGCCCCGAAACCGTCGTGTGGATCGAGCGATACCCGTTGGATTTAGGCTGGCTGATATAATCCTTGAAACGTCCGGGCACGGCACGCCAGCGTTGATGGATCGCACCAAGGGTGCGATAGCAATCGGCCTCGGTCGCGCAGATGACGCGGAACCCGTAAATATCCGACAAGCGCGAAAAGCCCTGATCCTTTTCCTGCATCTTGCGCCAGATCGAATAGGGCTTTTTGGCGCGGCCCATGACCTCGCCCTGGATATTGGCCTTTTCCAGTTCGACCCGCATGTCGGCGGTAATTTTTTGCACCACATCACCGGTTTCGCGCTGCAACGTGATAAAACGGCGGATGATCGAGCTGCGGGCCTCGGGGTTGAGCACACGGAAGGCAAGGTCTTCGAGTTCTTCGCGCATCCATTGCATACCCATGCGGCCGGCAAGCGGGGCGTAGATGTCCATCGTCTCGCGGGCCTTCTGGGCCTGCTTTTCGGGGCGCATGGCCTTGATGGTGCGCATGTTGTGCAGACGGTCGGCAAGCTTGACCAGCGTCACCCGCAGATCCCGCGAGGTGGCCATGAACAGCTTTCGGAAATTTTCGGCCTGTTTTGTTTCTGTGGAATTCAGCTGCAGGTTCGTCAGCTTGGTGACGCCGTCAACCAATTCCGCGATTTCCCGGCTGAACCGTTGCTCGACCTCGCTGAAGGATGCTTTGGTGTCTTCGATCGTGTCGTGCAGCAGCGCGGTCACAAGTGTCGCATCATCCATCTGCATTTCGGCAAGAAGAAGGGCAACCGCGACAGGATGTGTAAAATAAGGTTCGCCGGAATGGCGGAACTGGCCCGCGTGCATTTCTGCGCCGAACGCGAAAGCGTCCCGCAGCATATGTTCATTCGTGCGAGGGTTGTAAGTGCGGACCAGCGCGATCAGATCATCGTCAGTCGTCATGCTGGTCCGTAACTTGGGGTTAGCGCTGTCCCTGAGCTTCCATCAGAGCGCGCAACAGTTTCTCTTCGGACATGTCGTCTTCGACGGGTTTGTCCTGCTCAGCGCCCATCAACAGGGACATGCTGTCCTCTTCCGGCTCATCAACCTCGATCTGGGTCTGGTTGGCTTCGATCATGCGCTCGCGCAGATCGTCGGCCTGCTGGGTTTCTTCTGCAATCTCGCGCAGCGACACGACGGGGTTCTTGTCGTTGTCGCGATTGACGGTGATCGGCGCGCCGGCAGAGATTTCACGGGCGCGGTGTGCGGCAAGCATCACCAACTCGAAACGGTTGGGAACTTTGTCGACGCAATCTTCAACTGTGACGCGGGCCATGGGGTATGCTCCTAGGGCTAGGCTGGATCAGAAGCACAGCACATAAGACAGGGCTCGCGAATTGACAAGGCGATTCGCGGTGTTCTTTCATTGTTTGCGCGCTATTGCAGCGCCACCATGCCAATGATTGCACCGATGTCAGCCGTGGTTTCGGCCTTTCATTCACGCTGCGTCCCCACCGCCGGAAGACAGGCACACCGCGCCGAACCTTGCAGGCCGTGCCGCGCGAGCGTCTAGGTCAATGGCACGATAGACGCCAAATCTTCGCCCAGACATGCGTCAAGCAGATCGTCCACGCCAAGATCAAGGACCGGATGCACCCATGTCGGCGCAACATCCGCCAAAGGAACAAGGACAAACGCGCGGTCCTGCATGCGTGGGTGGGGCAATACCAACCGATCAGGCGCGACTTCGGTCTGCTGTTCCGGCGGCAGATCATGCCAGTCCGTCCAGACGTCAAGATCGGGGAGGATCAGGTCGCCATAGGCGAGCAGGTCCAGATCAAGCGTTCGTGGTCCCCACCGCTTTTCACGCACGCGACCTGCCTCTGACTCGATCTCGTGCAGGATGGTCAAAAGGGTCTCTGGACCGATATCTGTGGTCAGGGAAAAGACGGCATTCACGAAATCGGGACCGGATCCCGCAGGAAAAGCAGGTGTGGTGTAAAGACGACTCATCACGACGTCGGTCTTTAGGCGATTTTCCAATGAGAGCCTTGCCTTAAGTACAGTTTCCGCAGGGTCACCCCAAACTGAATTTTCGTTACTTCCAGTGGAAATCAGCGATTTCCGGCCGGTTCCGTTACGACGCTGGGCTTGTTTCAAGTTCCAAAAGCCTTAAAATAGATGCACGCTTTGGCATATATTATACCACTCACACACTCACGAACACCTCCAAGGCGCACATCGGAAGGACTATTTATGTTTTATCGTGACGAGCGATTGGCGCTCTTCATTGATGGATCAAACCTGTACGCCGCCGCTAAATCGCTGGGGTTTGACATCGACTATAAGTTACTGCGCGCAGAATTCATGCGGCGCGGAAAAATGTTACGTGCATTCTACTATACCGCCTTGCTGGAAAATGACGAATATTCGCCGATCCGCCCGTTGGTTGATTGGCTGCACTACAACGGCTTTACCATGGTGACAAAGCCCGCCAAGGAATACACCGACAGCATGGGCCGCCGGAAGGTGAAGGGGAACATGGATATCGAACTGACTGTCGATGCCATGGAACTTGCGCCCTATGTCGATCACATCGTTCTTTTTTCGGGCGATGGCGATTTCCGCCCACTGGTCGAATCGCTACAACGCAAAGGCGTGCGCGTGTCTGTTGTGTCGACGATCCGCAGCCAGCCGCCCATGATTGCGGACGAATTGCGCCGTCAGTGCGATAATTTCATCGAATTGGATGAATTGCGTGACGTCGTCGGCCGCCCACCGCGCGAACCGCGTGATGATCAGAACGACGAACTGGCAACGACAGAGTCCTGAACAAATAGGTCGCGTCCAATCGGACGCGACCAAACCTTAAAGAAGAACCAATAAAAATTGCCCGCGTCAAAGCGGCTCACTCACGCAAATAACCTAGCAATTTCAAAAGATAATGCGTATCCCCACCTTTGGGGGGATCAGTAGACGATCATGCTTTCTGAACGTGCTAGCGAACTGGAACAGCTCGACTCGATCGACGTGCTTTGGAACCAGACACTTGCCGCACTGGCAAATGAGGGGGCCGCCTTCGCGATCTATAACACCGTCAGTTCGCAGAAGACCGACCCCTTCGTTCTGACCAATATCCCCCAAATATTTGCCGACGTGTGCTCTGCGGATGACCCGTTCCTTGCCCACTGTTGCAAAAGCTATGACATCACCCGCACCGGTCCGGCTTATCTGCCAAGCTATGAATACCTCCCCAACGAGGCGAAAGCGTTTATCCGTGCTGCCGCAGACACCGGTTTTCAAACGGGAATTGGCATTCCCATGCGTTTGCAAGGATCAAACCGCTACGGCGGTTTTAACATCGGCACGCGCATGGATTGTGAAACGTTCGAGAAAACCATCATGCCCCGCGCCGAGGAGTTCCGCTTTTTCTGCCTCTTGGTCCACCGCCGGATCGAAGAATTGACCCGCGAGGGCCTTTCCGTCGCCGGTGATTTCCGTGATCTTCTCGTCGCGCCGGACCAGCCAAATCTTGATGTGTTGTCGCCGCGCGAGAAAGAGGTGATCTATCTTGTGGCGCAAGGCATCAGTCGCAAGGAATGTGCGCGGCTTTGCGGGATTTCGCCCAATACGGTCGCCGAATACACGAAATCAGCATATCGCAAGCTGGGCGTTCAAAATCGCGTCGAAGCCGCCAATCTGGTGATGCGACAAGCTGGATAATGGGCATCGCCTGCGGTCCCCCTTATGTTTACCCACAGTTTTTCACCGCCGACCGCGCCGAGGCCATTCACTGTGTCGGCACAGGATCGTCAACCACCGCTTCTTGGTCAAAGCCATCTTGGGACAGGCCCTAGACCTCACTTCGTGAAAGCCTTACCTCTAGCGTCCAGACCGGAGAATGTGATGACAAAGCTACCCCTGACCCTTTACCTTGCTGCCCCGCGTGGGTTTTGCGCGGGCGTGGATCGCGCCATCAAGATTGTCGAGATGGCGCTCGAAAAATGGGGCGCGCCTGTCTTTGTCCGTCATGAGATCGTGCATAACAAATTTGTCGTCGACAGCCTGCGCGACAAGGGCGCGGTCTTTGTCGAAGAGCTCGATGAATGCCCCGATGACCGCCCCGTCATCTTTTCTGCGCATGGCGTGCCGAAAGCTGTCCCGGCCGCTGCCGCCAAGCGCGAGATGATTTATGTTGATGCGACCTGTCCGCTGGTGTCCAAGGTGCATATCGAAGCCCAGCGCCACCATGACAATGGCCTTCAGATGATCATGATCGGCCATGCCGGCCACCCTGAAACCATCGGCACCATGGGGCAGTTGCCAGAGGGCGAGGTGCTGTTGGTGGAAACTGTCGCGGACGTGGCAAGTGTTTCGCCGCGTGACCCGAACAAACTGGCGTTCGTGACGCAAACCACGCTTTCGGTTGATGACACGATCGACATCGTGCAAGCGCTTCACACCCGTTTTCCTGCCATTGTCGGGCCACATAAAGAAGATATCTGCTATGCCACCACAAACCGCCAGGAGGCGGTCAAGGCCATGGCCCCGAAGTGCGAGGCGATGCTGGTGGTCGGCGCGCCGAATTCGTCAAACTCCAAACGGCTTGTCGAAGTCGGGGCCAAGGCTGGCTGCGCCTACAGCCAACTGGTACAACGGGCGAGCGACATCGACTGGCGCGCGCTTGACGGGATCAATTCCATGGGAATCACGGCAGGGGCCTCTGCCCCCGAGGTGCTGATCAATGAAGTGATCGACGCCTTCAAAGAGCGCTTTGACGTCACGGTCGAGATGGTCGAAACCGCCGTCGAAAACGTCGAATTCAAAGTGCCCCGCGTGCTACGAGAGCCGGCGTAGACAAGCATGTCCAACTACATCAGCTTCATCGGCAAGGTTGTTCCGATGGCGTGGGGCGACAGTACCTACACCGTCTTGCCACTGCCAGATGAGGTCATGCAAGAGCTTGGCAAACAAGGGGCAAAACGGGTCGAAGGCGAGATCAACGACCACCCGATCAATCTGGCCCTGACCAAAGCGCCGGTGATTGACCAGACGTTTCTTTACGCGGGCAAGACCCTGCTGAAGGAATGCGACATCACGCCCGGTGAAGACGTCGAAGTCCGCCTTCGCAAAGCAGATCCCAACGACGTGGAAACCCCCGCTGACGTGGCACAAGCCTTGCGCGCAGCTGGGAAAACCGATCTTTGGAATGCACTAACTCCCGGTAGGCAACGCGGACTTCTTCACCAGATCCAGGCAGCAAAGCGGGCCGAAACGCGCAAGAAGCGGATCGCCGCGCTGATCAAGGAACTTGGCCCGTGATTCAGGGCGTCGTCTTTGACATGGACGGGCTTTTGCTGGACAGCGAGCGGCTTTATTTCGAAGCGTATCGCGCCACGCGGCGGACGTTGGAATTGCCCGAGGATGATGCGCTTTTCCTGCGCATGGTTGGCACAAACAACCGGCACGGGCGCACGATCCTTGAAGCCGGACTTGATGGTGCGCTTCCGTTGACAACATTCGAGGCCCACTGGGCCGAGACCAGCGCGGAGGCGATCGCAAGCGGCATCCCCGTCAAACCGGGCGTGCAAGATCTGCTCGCAAAACTTGCCGCACAAAACACGCCCTTTGCCATTGCCACCAGTTCGAACACGGCCAAGGCATGGAAACACCTGTCCGAAGCGGGGATTGACCATCATTTTGAGACGCTGATCGGTGGTGATCAGGTCCAGAACAGCAAGCCGGCACCCGATATCTATCACAAAGCGGTCGCGGCGCTGGGCATCGCACCGGCCCGTTGTGCAGCCTTTGAAGACAGCGAGAACGGCGTGCGTGCGGCCCATGCGGCGGGACTTGCGACCGTACAGATCCCTGACCTTGTCTCGCCTTCTGCGGCGCTGCGCGCGCTTGGCCACACAATCGCACCTGACCTGCTCTCTGGTGCACGCCAGATCGGATTGATCGTCTAAGCGGGATTGCACATCTGTGCGCGCATGTTAGCTTCCTGCCGCACACCTGATCCCAACAAGAGCGACCTATGTTCGTCGGCATTCCCCGCACCCCCTTTCTGCTGGCCCTTGCCGGGGCGATCCCATTTCTGTGGGGTGGTCTGACCTATTTGCGGCCCGAGATTGGCAGCCCTGTCGCGTCGCTGCTTGGTGCGCGTTTTGTCGGCGCGTCGGTGCTGTTCTTTTACGGTGTCATCATTCTGTCGTTCATGTCGGGCGTGCTTTGGGGCTTTGCGGCCAAAGCGGATTATGCAGTGGGCTACGCCTTGTCTGTTCTTCCTGCCCTGTGGGGGTTTTTCATGACCGGGTCCGGCCCGACGGCGGCTGCCACCAATCTGATCGTCGGCTTTCTGGCGGTCTTGATGCTGGACTGGCATTTCTGGAACTTGGGCATGACACCGCCTTGGTGGTTCAAGTTACGGGTGATCATTACCGCCTTCGTCGTGGTGTCATTCCTGCCGGTCGTCATCTGATGGTCGATAAACGAACAATCGCGTTTTACGACGCAAAGGCCGACGAATACGCAAATGCGTTCTTTGAACCCAAGCCCGATGCGCAACTGCAGGCGTTTATGGACCTGTTGCCCAAAGGTGCGGATGTGCTGGACGTCGGGTGCGGCCCGGCGTTGGCTTCGGTCAAGATGCGAGAGGCGGGATTTCATCCTGATCCGGTGGATGCATCGCTTGGCATGGTGGAATTGGCCAATTCCAAGAACGCGATCAATGCGCGGCAGATGACCTTTGATCAGATCGATATGGTGGATCGCTATGACGGGGTCTGGGCCAATTTTTCGCTTTTGCACGCGCCGCGCGATGCCTTGCCGCGCCATCTTGCCGCGCTGGCACATGCGCTGCGATCAGACGGGATCATCCATGTTGCGATGAAAACCGGCACGGGTGAGGCGCGCGACCGGATTGACCGGCGATATACCTATGTCACTGAAGACGAGCTGCGTGATCTGTTCAAGGATGCCGGTTTCGATGTGATCGGATCAGACCGAGGGGAGTCGCGCGGCTGTGACGGCGTCATCGCCCCCTGGATTGCGATGCGGGGACGCAAGATTGCCTGAATTGCTTGCCTATACGGACGGTGCCTGTTCCGGCAATCCCGGCCCCGGCGGCTGGGGTGCCCTGCTGGTTGCCAAGGATGGCGATACCATTCTGAAGGAACGCGAGTTGTCCGGCGGCGAGGCCGAGACGACCAACAACCGCATGGAACTGCTTGCCGCGATCAACGCGTTGGAAACGCTGGCGACACCGTCCAAGCTGACCATCGTGACAGACAGCGCCTATGTGAAGGATGGGATCACCAAGTGGATCCACGGCTGGAAGAAAAAGGGCTGGAAAACCGCCAACAAGAAGCCTGTGAAGAACGAAGAGCTGTGGAAACGCCTTGACGCGGCGACCGTGCGCCATGACGTCACCTGGGAATGGGTCAAGGGCCATGCGGGCCATCCCGAGAACGAACGGGCAGATGCGCTGGCACGCGCAGGCATGGAGCCTTTCAAGCCATGAAAATGATTATCGACACCGATCCGGGGATTGACGACGCGCTGGCCATTGCGCTGGCCCACGCCTTGCCAGAGATCGAATTGCTGGGGCTGACCACTGTTTTCGGCAATACGTTTGTCCATCAATCCAGTCGCAATGCGCGCTATATTCTGGACCTGCTGGGGGCCGATCTGCCCGTTGCGGAAGGTGCCGCCCTGCCGTGGGGCGCGACAACTTATCAGCCCTCGGCCAATGTTCACGGGACCGAAGGTCTGGGCGATTTGCTGGACATCCCGCAGATTGGCCAGAATGCGCATGAAAGTGCGGCAGCATTTCTGGTGCGCAACGCCGCAGCCCATCCCGGCGCGCTGGTTGTCTGTGCGATTGGCCCGCTGACCAATATTGCAGACGCGATCAAGCTGGATCCGCATTTTGCAACCAACGTCAAACAGCTTGTCATCATGGGCGGGGCGTATGACATCCCCGGCAACATCACGCCCGAAGCAGAAGCGAATATATTTCACGATATTGCGGCTGCGAACGCCGTCTTTGCGGCGGGTTTCGATCTGGTCATGGTCGGGTTGAATGCGACGCACCAGACGTTGCTGACAGCTGATGATTTCGCGCAGATGGCGCAAGCCTCTGCGGTGGGGCAGTTCATTGACGAGATTTCCCACTATTACCTGCGGTTTTACGAGTCCGTGGGCAAGCACGACGGCTGCGCGATGCATGATTCAACTGCCGTACTGGCGTGCGTCTATCCCGAACGGTTCACATTCATCGAAACGGGTCTGTTCGTCGATGAGAAGGGGGCGACCATCGCTGATCCGTCCCGTCCAGTCTGCAAGGTTGCAATGGATGTAGAAGGCGGCTGGGCCGTCGATCTGGCCAAGGCCACGATCTTTGATTTCGGACGTTAAGCCTGCGTACCGATGTTTCGCGCGCGAAACATCTCAAGCCACGTAAATCACTGACAATGAACGAAATTTCAACGCTTCGCGCGGGCGATTATTCTTGCACGCGCAGTACGATTTTCCCAATATGCTCAGAGCTTTCCATGCGGGCGTGTGCTGCTGCGGCGTCCTGAAGTGCGAATTCCTGATCCATCACTGGCGCAACGCGCCCTGCGTTCAGAAGTGGCCAGACGTGTTCGCGCAATTGCCGCGCAATTTCGGCTTTGGCGGCGTCGCTTTGCGGGCGCAGGGTCGAACCGGTGATCGTCAGCCGCCGCATCATCATTGGCGCAAAGTTGATTTCTGCCTTTGACCCTTGCAGGAATGCGATCTGCACCAGTCGCCCGTCATCGACCAGCGATTTGAGGTTGCGGGCAATGTAGTCCCCGCCGACCATGTCCAGGATCAGATGCGCCCCGCCTTCGGCTTTCATCACGTCGACAAAGTCTTCGGTGCGGTAATTGATCGCCCGTTCTGCTCCGAGGTCGCGGCAGGCCGCACATTTCTCGTCCGTTCCCGCGGTCGTGAAGACCCGTGCACCAAAGGCTTTGGCAAGCTGGATGGCCGTTGTGCCGATGCCGGATGACCCGCCGTGAACCAGGAACCGTTCGCCACCTTGCAATCCGCCGCGCATGAAAACATTGGACCAGACGGTAAAGAAGGTTTCGGGCAGGCACGCCGCCTGCTTCAAGGACATTCCCGTTGGGACGGGCAAGCAATGGGCGGCAGGCGTATTGGCATATTGCGCATAGCCGCCACCGGGTAGCAGGGCGCAGACCTCGTCGCCGACGGACCAGCCGGACACGCCTGCACCGATGGCGGCGACGGTGCCCGCTGCTTCCAGCCCCGGAATCGGGCTTGCGTTCGGGGGCGGGTTGTAGAGCCCTGCGCGTTGCAGCGCATCGGGGCGATTCACACCAGCGGAGGCGATCCTGATCTGTACCTCGTCATGCGCCGGTGCCGGAATTTTCAGATCGGTGACCTGCAACACATCCGGCCCACCGGCTTTGGTGATTTCAACGACGCGGGACGAGACGGAGGTGGTCATAGGCATTCCTTAAAAGGTCAGATTAAAGGGGTGGACTAGGTTGGATCCACCCAGCGCCCCGGCAAGTCATCGCGCGGCGTCTGGTTCGGGGCTTTGATCATCCCCATCATACGCCCGAGCGGCCCGGTGATCGGTTTGAGCAACGGGTTGTTATTTACCCCCGCCTTTACCTTTTCGAACTGCATCACATTGTCGATGCGCCGGTCGATAAAGGCATCGGTCGCTTGTCCGTCCAGACTGTCATCGCCCAGCCAGTAAAGCACGACAGCGCCGTAAACGCCCGACAGTGTCGCGCGTTTCGTGTACCAGTTGATATCATCCGATGTATCGCCGAGCGCGGTCCAGATCGCATCGGCCGTGTCCCAGATCAGCTTTGAGCCTTCGGGCGCCATATGCGGGAGTGCGAAAAGCGTTGTGCCCCGGCGCACGGCTTCCTTGTCGTCAACGGCCGCAAGGCGCAGCCGGATCGCGTGGGCGACCTTGTCGCGGAACCGCATGTCCGACAGGTCCGCATCGTTCAGTGCGGCGACCATCGCCGCATCGCCGTTTTGATGATACAGTACCGCAAGATCAACCGCACCACGCGGACAGGTCAGACGGGCGGTTTCGTGTGTCACACCCGCATCGGTAGCGGCCGCACGGAAGGCATCCGGCGACCAGCCATCAAAGGCGACGTGGGGCAGGATCGCATCGAGAAGGTTCTGTTTTACGTCATCATGCATGGTCGTTCTCCTGTGGCGGCGGGTACTAGACAAGCTAGGACGCGGTTGCTATATGCCCACTTCCTGCAACTTATTGCAAATCCAGATTAGAAAGGTGGTGTAAACCACATGCAGGTTAGTGTTCGTGATAACAACGTCGATCAGGCGTTGCGTGCTCTGAAGAAGAAACTTCAGCGCGAAGGCGTGTTCCGTGAAATGAAACTCAAGCAGCATTTCGAAAAACCGTCTGTCCGCAAAGCGCGTGAGAAAGCTGAAGCAATCCGCCGTCAGCGCAAGCTGGCGCGCAAGAAAGCGCAGCGTGAAGGTCTGCTTTAAGCAACCCGATCAACGTATCGAATATGCCCCCGTCAGAAAAATCTGGCGGGGGTTTTTCATGTGACCAACCGGCTGAACCCGAAAAGCGGAATCAGCAGCGCAAGTGATCCCACACAGGCACCCGCAACGAAGAATGCGCCGTCCCGCACCATCAATCCCACCGATAGCAAGATGACGCCGAGTCCCAGGATTGAGGATGAAAACGGGACCAATTCCAGCACCGGCATCGCCAGCCCGAACAACAAGCAAAGCGATTGCGGCACCCAGACCAGCGGTCTGTGCATCATCACCCGGAACCGCGGGCGGCTTTTGTCGTCAAGCCAGCGCGCGAGGCCAGCCATTTTGTCCACTGCGGCCAGCAATCGTGCGCCGTTCATGCTACGATCCAGAACGAACCCGGGCAGCCACAGATGATCGCGCCGGAAGATCATTTGTGCTGCGACAAGTGCAATCGTCAGCCCGCAGATTGTCGAAAACAGCGGGATTCCGGATAATGGCGATGCGACGAGGAAAGCGGGTACCAGCATTGCGGGCGTGAAGGATGCGTGTCCGAAAGCCGCAATCACCTTCCGCGCGTTCACGGTTCTTTGCTGTCCGAGATCGCGGAGCATTACAACGATGTCGCCAAGCGGGCGTTCTGGACTGACTGAGTCGTCTGTCATACAGGCAGCGCCGTTGTCTGACGCACCGTGCGTAACGCAAACGAGCTTTGCATCTGCGCGACACCGGGCAGCGTTGCCAGATAGCGGCGGTGGATCCGCGCGAAATCTTCTGTGTCGCCGGCCACGACTTTGAGCAGGTAATCCGCACTGCCTGCCATCAGATGGCATTCAAGTACGTCCGGCACCCGCGCCACTGCCTTTTCGAATGCATCGAGAACCTCGTCCGCCTGCCCTGACAGGGTGATTTCCACGAAAACCGTCGTTGGCAGCCCGACCTTGCGGGGGTTCAGAAGGGCGACGTAGTCCCGAATATAGCCATCCTTTTCGAGCCGCTGTACACGCCGATGACAGGCTGACGCGGAAAGCGCGACAAGTTCCGACAGGTCCGCGTTTGACATGCGCCCCTGCTTCTGCAGAACCGCGAGGATTCGGCAGTCTATGTTGTCCAGTTCCATATGGCGCACGTTCCTTTCGCCTAATCCCAACATGGCGCGCAGTTCTTCGAAAGATACGCCTTGAGAACGTAAAAGACACCAAGCAATTTCGCAAGCACCGGCCCAAAGTGATTACAGGGAAGAGGAGGACCATCCATGCATATCGGTTGCCCGAAAGAGATCAAACCGCAGGAATTTCGTGTCGGCGTGACACCGAACGCAGCACGCGAGGCTGTCGCCCACGGGCATGACGTCACCATTGAAACCGGTGCCGGTGAAGGGGCTGGCTTTCCCGATGCAGATTATATCGACGCTGGTGCAAAGATCGCCGGGTCTGCAAAGGATGTCTTTGAAACCGCGGACATGATCGTCAAGGTCAAGGAACCGCAAGCGGGTGAGCGCAAGATGCTGCGGGACGGTCAGTTGCTGTTCACTTATCTGCACCTTGCACCCGATCCCGAACAGACGAAGGACTTGCTGGCGTCCGGCGCGACTTGCATCGCCTATGAGACAGTGACCGACGCGAATGGCGGATTGCCCTTGCTGGCCCCCATGTCAGAAGTCGCGGGCCGCCTTGCACCACAGGTCGGCGCATGGACCCTTCAGAAAGCGAACGGCGGGCGTGGCGTCTTGATGGGCGGCGTTCCCGGTGTCGGCCCTGCGAAGGTCGTCGTGATCGGTGGCGGCGTTGTCGGCACGCATGCCGCACGCATTGCGTCAGGCATGGGTGCCGATGTGACGGTGCTTGACCGGTTCCTGCCCCGTTTGCGTTATCTTGACGATGTCTTTGGGCGCAGCTTCAAGACCAGCTATGCCAGTGCGGGCAACACGGCTGAACTTGTCCAGCAGGCCGATATGGTGGTCGGGGCCGTTCTTATACCCGGTGCTGCAGCACCAAAGCTTATTTCGCGCGCGCAATTGTCAGACATGAAACCGGGTGCCGCGCTGGTCGATGTCGCTATCGATCAAGGTGGGTGTTTTGAAACGTCCAAGGCCACCACACATGAAGACCCGATCTATGACGTGGACGGCATCATGCATTATTGCGTCGCCAACATGCCAGGGGCGGTTGCCCGCACGTCGACCATCGCGCTGGGGAACGCTACAATGCCGTTCATGCTTGCCCTTGCAGACAAGGGATGGCGTCAGGCCTGCGAAGACGATCCTCATCTGTTGAACGGGCTGAACGTTCATGCCGGGTCACTGACCTACTACGCCGTTGGAAAGGCGCTTGGTATGGATGTACTGGCCCCCAACCTTGCGCTGAAACGCTAGGCTGGCGCGACGATCTCGCCTGCTATTGCAAAGAACATTGCCTGTGACACGGCGGAGTGAACCTGCTCTTCCGTGTAGGGTTTGGTGATAACGAAGGCCGGTTCGGGTCGTTTTCCTGTTAGCAGCGTTTCAGGGAACGCCGTAATGTAGATCACCGGAATCTTTCCACATGCCGCAAGCAATGCGTGAACGGCATCGATTCCGGACGATTGATCGGCGAGGCGGACATCGGCAAGGATCAGGTCGGGCCGGCACCTTAGGCCCAGTGCGACGGCACTTTCGCGTGTGCGCGCGATGCCCGTGACCGTATGGCCCTGCGCGGTGACAAGCGCCTTGAGGTCCATCGCGATCAGGGTTTCATCTTCGATGATCAAGACGTGTCCGGCCACGCTGGACTTGAGCGACTGGCGCGCGTACGAGATAATTGCGTCGGCCTCTTCGGCGGAGCATTCCATGATATGACCGATATCCGCCGCGGTGAATTCTTCGATCGCGTAGAGCAGTAGGGCTGCGCGCGCGTCCAGCGTCAAGGTAGAAAGCCGTTTGTCGGCTATGGTCAGGTCGGATTCATCGGTCGTTGAAACATGCACTGCCCGAAAGACGGTTTTGTGCAGCGCCCGGAACAATGCTGTTTTTGGTGGCATGGACGCATCCAATCTGGCCGGATCATCCAAAATCGCTTCGAGCGTGGCGGCAGCAGCCCGATCGCCCCTGTCCTGAGTCCCAAGGAGAGCGCGCGCGTAGCGGCGCAGGTATGGCAGCTGTTTGGCTATCGTGGATGCGCGATCAGTCTTCATCGCCTTATCCTGATCGGTGAAGGGTTAATGGAGTCTTAACGGTCTTGCCCACTAATCCGATATGACGCGGTGGTTTCCGACCGCCTGCCATGCAAGCCAAGAGCCCGCCCACCCACATGACGCACAAGCGCAAACAGGCAAAACCGCCGGACCGGTCAGACGACCCGAAAGATGACATCATCACTCATCTGCCGGCGCTGCGCGCCTATGCGCTTGCTTTGGCCCGCAATCCGACCCTTGCCGATGATCTTGTGCAGGACACGATCGTCAAGGCGTGGACCCATATGCACCAGTTCGCGCCGGGCACGAACATGGGGGCTTGGCTGTTTCGCATTTTGCGCAACTGTTTCTTTTCCGATCTGAGAAAGCGTAAATGGGAGGTGGGCAATCCTGTCGGCTTTGACCTGGATACACTGTCCGTAAAGCCCGACCATGACGGGCGATTGCAGCTGCGCGACTTTTACAGGGCGTTCGAGCAGTTGCCCTTTGCGCAACGCGAGACACTCGCCCTGCTTGCCGGGGCTGGCTATTCCTACGATGAAGTTGCTGTCATTTGTGGCGTGGCACCCGGCACGATCAAGAGCCGCGCCAACCGTGCCCGTCGCAGGCTGGCAGACATGCTGGCGCTGGATGAGTCCGGCGCTGTGCCTTTGACGGACCCGATCACGCTGGCGATCATTACACGCAGGTGACGCTAACGCATCCTGTCAGCTTTGAATCCTGTTCGGATTCAGTTCCTGCTGCCATGTGTCCACTGATTCAACCGGATAGATCAGCATGAGCGTCGTCAGCACGAGGCTGTCGCGCGCCACGAAAGCTGCTGACAGTTCCAGTGCGGCCACAAGCCCGATGACATTGACCGTGCGCATGGAATAGGCGGCCAGAAACCCGCCGATCATCCAGATGTAATCGGCAACAGCGTTCAGCACGCTATCGCCTGTATATCCCTGATTTACGGTGGTGGAGCGGAACGCGGACAGGACCCATTCGGTATGTTCGACGATTTCCCATGCGATGCCGGTCAGACAGGCGATAAAGAACAGGGCGGGGAATTTGAGGCGCGGAAAGAGCCATCGCCCGACAAGCGCCACCAGAACACCGTGCAGGATATGGCTGAGCGTATACCAATCCGCGATATGCTGCGAATTCCCGCCATCAAAGATCGACCCGATCCAGATCTTGATTTCGCCGCATGTGCAGATCCACGGTTGTCCCCAAAGTGACAGGGTGCCTGCAATGAGAAACGCGCCGAATATGGCGAATGCAATCGTTAACCTGTGGGCCATAGGTGCGGCTCCTGATACTGCTGGTCTGGTTTTCGAACCTTGTTGATCAACACGTTACCGCATCTGTTTGGGATTTTTAGGGCCTGAATGCGGTCGGATTGTGGACTGCCCCCAAAACCAAGAAAAGGCCCGCAACTTTGCGGGCCCTTTCCCATAACTGCCGGCTGATTAGCGGCTTTTCAGCGCGTCGCGGATTTCGGCAAGAAGCTCTTCCGTGGTTGGGCCCTTTGGCTCTTCGGGTGCTTCTTCCTCTTTCTTCTCGGCGGCGTCCTTTACCCGGTTGACCATCTTGACCAACATGAAGACCACAAGTGCGATGATCAGGAAGTTGATGATTGCCATGATGAACCGACCGACAGCAAAGACAGCTGCGCCGGATTCTGTTGCGGCTTCAATCGATGCATATTCGCCATCGCCCAGTACATAGAACCAACCCGAGAAGTCGATGCCGCCTGTGAACAAAGCGATGAACGGATTGATCAGGTCGCCGACAAGCGATGTCACGATCGCGGTGAACGCGGCCCCGATGATGATACCAACGGCCATGTCCATGACATTGCCTTTAGCGATGAAGTCCTTGAATTCTTGAATCATTGTGTCCCATTCCAGTTTAGCTCGCGCTCTGCTCTGACGGCTATTGCGCATATGCGCACATTCATACCCGAAAACTAAAACCATCCAAAGGGTTTCATTCCTGACTTATTCCCCCACCTTTACCCCCTACTTTCCACGCTTCTAGAGGATAATTTATGGCCGACCTTTCATCATTCCCGATTACCGCCCGATGGCCCGCCGAAAATCCGTCGGTCATTCAGCTTTATTCCTTTCCAACGCCCAATGGCGTGAAGGTTTCGATCGCGCTGGAGGAGATGGAATTGCCCTATGAACCCCATCTTGTGACGCTTGCGGATGCCGATGTGAAAAGCGATGCATTCCTGTCGCTGAACCCCAACAACAAGATTCCTGCCATCATCGATCCGACTGGTCCCGATGGACCGATTGCCTTGTGGGAAAGCGGTGCAATCCTGCTGTATCTTGCGGAAAAATCAGGAAAATTCGGCGGTGCGTCGGCGTCCGAGAAGGCGCAGATCACGAAATGGCTGATGTTCCAGATGGGCGGATTGGGCCCGATGTTCGGGCAACTTGGCTTTTTCAGCAAATTCGCAGGAGCAGAGATCGATGACCCCCGCCCCCGTCAGCGCTATGTCGATGAAGCCAAGCGTCTTCTGGCGGTGGTGGATGGCCAGCTGGACGGGCAGGACTGGATCACCGGTGCGTATTCCATCGCAGACATGGCGATTGCCCCGTGGTTGAATGCCCTTGATTTCTATGAGGTCAAAGACGTCGTCGGCTATCACGACCTGAAGAATGTTCCGGATTACGTCGCGCGGTTCTTTGATCGCCCCGCCGTCGCCAAGGCCCGCAATATTCCGGCCCGTCCAACCTAGGCCGGTAGCTTGCCTGTCAGCACGTAAATCAGGATATCCACCACCTGCTGTGGCGTTTGCACGACCGCGAGCGCCGCAGCGTCCACCTCTTTCAGAGGGTGCTGGTGTTCGGGCTGGTGCATCACGATCAGTGACTTGCCAAGTGCCGCGGCCATCCCCGCATCAAAGGCCGCATTCCACTGTTTGTACTTTTCACCAAAACGCACAACCACGATGTCGGCGTTTTCGATCCCATGCCGCGTGCGGATTGCGTTGAGTTGTGCACCCTTGCGGTCATGCCAGAACTGCTGATCCTCGGCCCCCATGATCGCCACGCCGCAATCGTCTGATGCGTCGTGATCTGTGACCGGGCTGCTGAATGTGACATCCAGCCCTTTGGCCGCTTGGGTAATCTGATCGCGCCAGTCGGTATGAATTTCACCGGATAGATAGACGTTCAGAGTCATGGGGTCGGTCCTTTCTTGCTTGCCGGTGGACCTAGCCCAAAGGGCCGCCTAGTCCAAGAAACCGGATGCGATGATCAGGTCTGCGGTCGCTTTGCTGCAGGCCATCGGGATGTCATAGACTGTGGCAAGCCGCGTCAACGCCTTGACGTCCACATCATGCGGGTGCGGTGACAGCGGATCGGTAAAAAACACCAGAAGGTCGATTTCGCCTTCCGCAATCAGTGCCCCGATTTGTTGGTCCCCGCCCAGTGGGCCGCTTTTGGTTTTGACGACCTTCAGGCCGGGGCTGTTCTTTTCGATGACACCGCCCGTCGTCGCCGTGCAGGATATTGTGTGGCCGGTCAGCGCGGCTTCGTGCGCCTTGACCCACATGGACAGCGCATCCTTCTTGCGATCATGCGCGATCAATGCAAGATGCTTGCCCTTAGCCACGGAGCGTGCCGCCCGTTGCCTTGCTGACCTTTTCGATGATTTTTGCACCGACGGCAGCGATATCGTCTTCTTTCAGCGTCTTTTCGGTCGGTTGCAGGCGCACGGTGATCGCGAGTGATTTCTTGCCTTCACCCAGACTGCCGCCGATGAATTCGTCGAACACCCGCACGTCAGCAATGAGCGCCTTGTCGGCACCGGCGGCCGCATTGACCAGCGTCAGCGCCTCGACATCGGCGTCAACGACAAAGGCAAAATCCCGTTCGACGGCTTGCAGGTCGGTCGCCTGCAGTGCGCCACGGTTGGTCGTGCGGTTCTTGGGCTGTGGGATTTCATGCGGCCAAAGCGTGAAGGCGACGGCCGGACCCTTGATGTCCATTTCGCGCAGCACCTTGGGGTGCAGTTCGCCGAATACGCCCAGCACTTTCTTGGGGCCAAGGCAGATCATGCCGTGCCGCCCCGGGTGCCACCAGCCGCTGGCTCCGCGCAGGATCTGCACCTTGGTCGGGGCGCCCATCGCGGACAGCACTGCTTCTGCATCGGCTTTGGCATCGTAGAGATCGACCGCGCGCGATTCACCGTGCACGTCTTTTGGCCCGGTCCTCCCGATCAGGACGCCGCTGACCATCATGTGCTGTTCACCGGGTTCGCCGCCATGGAATGCGTCGCCGACCTCGAACAGGGCCATATCCATGAACCCACGTGCCTGATTACGCGCGGCAGCCTGCAAGAGGCCGGGCAGCAATGCGGGGCGCATATGACTCATTTCAGTGGAAATGGGGTTTTCCAGCATGGTTTCATCGCCACCGCCGCCGAAGAGGGCCGCTGCCTTGGCGTCGATGAAGCTGTACGTGACACATTCGTTGTAACCCAGCGCCGCAGCCGTGCGCCGCGCGATGCTGGCGCGACGTTGGCCTGCGGTAAGGATTGGCTTGGGCACACCGGCGTTGACGCGGGGCAATGGTTTACCCTGCAGCTTGGTCAACGATGCGATCCGGGCAACTTCCTCGACCAGATCAGCCTCGCCCTGCACGTCGGGTCGCCACGAGGGGACATGCGCCATGTCACCGTCAAGAGTGAACCCGAGCGCTGTGAGCGACGCACGTTGATCTGCATCAGAGATTTCCATGCCAACGAGCGATTCAATATGCGCTGTATCCAGTTCGTATGCGCGCGAGGTATTGGGCACTGCACCGGCCTGGATCAGTTCGGAGGCTTCGCCACCCGCATGATCCACGATCATCCGCACCGCATGTTCCAGCCCTTCGGGTGTGAAGGCCGGATCAACGCCCCGTTCAAACCGGTAGCGGGCATCGGAGTTGATTTTAAGCGCACGCCCGGCATAGGCGATCTGAACCGGATCCCAATAGGCGCTTTCCACAAAGACATTGACTGTTTCTTCGGTGCAGCCTGTTTCGAGTCCACCCATAATTCCCGCAATGCTTTCCGGGCCGTTGTCATCGGAAATCACCATCTGGCCCTGTTGCAGTGTGTAGGTTTTTTCATCAAGTGCGGTCAGCGTTTCGCCACCTGCGGCCCGAAGAACGCGCAGGTTTCCAGCCACTTTGTCCATATCGAAGACGTGCAAGGGGCGGTTCTGGTCATAGGTGAAATAGTTGGTCACATCGACAAGAAAACTGATCGGGCGCAGACCGATCGCGCGCAGCAGATCCTGCAGCCAATGCGGTGAAGGGCCGTTTTTCACGCCTTTGATCACGCGACCACAAAAGAGCGGGCAGCCATCCAGCGTGTCTTCGTCGATGCTGACGGTCATGTCGGCCTTGAACGCCGACGGGACGGGGGTGACTTTGCACGGTTTGAGTGTGCCAAGTCCGCGTGCAGCCAGATCGCGGGCAACCCCGCGCACGCCCAAGGCGTCTGGGCGGTTCGGTGTGATGGCAATTTCGATGACCGGATCAACTTTGGCTGGATCATGTTCAGCCAGCCAGTCCGGAAAGGTTTGTCCGACCTCGCCAGAGGGCAATTCGATGATGCCGTCATGTTCGTCCGACATTTCCATCTCGCGTTCGGAACACATCATGCCGAAGGATTCGATGCCGCGGATCTTGCCGACGCCGATGGTGGTGTCGATGCCCGGCACATAGGTGCCGGGGGATGCGATGACGACGGTGATCCCCGCGCGTGCGTTCGGCGCACCACAGATGATTTGGGTCGGGCCATCCTTGGTATTGACCTGACACACCTTCAGCTTGTCGGCATCGGGGTGCTTTTCCGCACTTTCGACATAGCCGATCGTGAAATCCGACAGCTTGTCTGCTGGATTTTCGATGCTTTCGACTTCCAGCCCCAGATCGGTCAGCGCTTCAGCAATCTCGTCCACCGAGGCGGTGGTGTCGAGGTGGCTCTTGAGCCAGGAAAGTGTGAATTTCATGTCGTTTGTTCCGTCCGGTCTGCGGTTTGGCGTTTGTCTAACGCAGACCAGCGCAAGGGGGAAGTGCGCTTAGGGGTAGCTTGGGGTAAGCCCCAGCATCTCGTCCAGTTGCCGTCCAAACCAGCCGTGCGGGATGAAATGTCCGCCGGCATGCTGGTCGAAGGTCACGCGCCCGCGCGGGCAATCCCACGTGTAGCGATCAAAGGTCAGGAAACTGCGGATAAAATAGGGGTCAGGCGCGCTGGCCCCGTCACAATCGTAAGCTGCCCGCCAGAGCGCGACAGGGTAGAGCAGATCATTCCCCTGCCCCTTGGGATAGCCCATCACATTGTCGCTTAGCCCGTGGACATGGCGCACCTCGCCCGGTGCCTCTGGGCAGGTTTCGCGCTGGTCGATCGTGCCGGACACCGCAAAAAGCGCAGCGACGCCGTTGCCGTTTTCACAGACATAGCGCCACGCCATTCCCGACCCGAAGGAGTAGCCGGAAACGAAGATGCGCGCGCGGTCGATCGGAAAGCGCGCCGCGGCATCTTCGATCACTGCTGCTGCGAAATCCACATCCTCACTGCGCCCGCGCCGGAAATTCCAAGTGCGCCCGTTGCCGTTTGGAGCCAGTAAGAGAACCCCGCGTTTACGGGTCGAGGCGGAAATGCGGCCGTGGTTGACGACAAGATCACCCTGGCGTCCCCAGCCGTGGAAATGCAGCATGACGGGCATCGGGGTGACGCCATCCCAATCGTCAGGCAGGCGCACATGATAGGACCGGTTGTCGATGCGGCAGGCGATGTCGGCCTCGCAGGCGGCAACGGGAGACGCAAGCAACAAGATGGCAATCAAGACACGCAACACCATGCAAGCGTTTTGCGATACGCCGCCACACTTGTCACGTCACCGTTGAGTGAGCGGGTCAAAAACGCCTTGAGGTTACCTTGCGTCAATCAAATTTTTGACAAATTGTTTCCGTCATCTGGTCCAATCAGGACAGTATTCTGGTTTTGTTGTCGAATGAGGGCATCATGTTGGATGCAGGACGAAATTATGTAATTTTGGCAGCGGCGCTGTTGGTTCTGACAGCGTCCCTCAAGCTTTACGCGGAATCGCAGCAGTACGGCAACGGGCTGGCCTTGCTGGGTGACGGTGTCCGCAAATGCCAGTCCAGCGGGTTTGAACTGAGCACCAAGCGTATCGGTTGTCAGTCTTCGCGCGCCGCCATCGGGCGCTGAGCCCGCGCCCAGCGTGAAACTCCATAAGCTGGTATCAGCACGATCCCCCACCCCGCCGCGTTGATCAGCGTCAGCTTGAGTGCGAGGTCTTTGGGCATGTCAGAGGTCCACATCGCGATGTGTCCGCCGACGATGAGGGTCGCGAGGAGTGTGAGGGCGATGCGGTGGAGTGTCATGTTGAGAGGTTCGCCATTTTTCGCTTCCTTTTCGCCTCAAGAATGATCTGCCGTCTCGCGTAGAGATAGCTTAGTGGTGCGGCCACCTTAGCGGACGCGGCGATATGTTCATCCAGAACCGTGACCATCACAAGCGCAGCCTTCGCCCGCCTGAAATGCACCTGCCGCTCTGCTTTTACAACGCGCGTGTCGAGAAGTTTTGCCGTCGCGCATGATTGGTAATACGCCACAAGCACGTCAATGTTCCTTTGCCGTCCAAGGTGCAGGTCCTCGGCGGTCAAGTGGGCGGTCGCCTTGCTGAACCGGTAGCGCAGCCTGTAATCCTGCGTCGTCCAGAAACAATACCAGAGAATTCCAAAGCCAATTCCGGCGGTGGTAATCACCCGCCCGAACTCTGTCGTCCACCTTACCAACTCGATAAACATGTGCGGTGGTTTTCCTCGAAGTTGGCGTTTGGTACGCCTACCTACTCAAACCACCCTGCAACGTCGGTTGATCCAGCGCTGCAAACCCATAATGCCGCAACCACCGCAGGTCGGAATCAAAGAACGCCCGCAAATCAGGTATCCCGTATTTCAGCATTGCGATCCGGTCGATGCCCATGCCGAAAGCAAAGCCCTGCCATTCATTCGGGTCGATCCCACCCGCTTGCAGCACTTTGGGGTGAACCATGCCGGATCCCAGAATTTCGAGCCAGTCGTCGCCCTCGCCCACTTTCAATGTGCCGCCTGCCCATGAACAGCGGATGTCGACCTCGGCCGAGGGTTCGGTGAAGGGGAAATGCGACGCGCGGAAGCGGATGTCGACGTTGTCCACCTCGAAGTAGCTTTTGACGAACTCTTCCAGCACCCATTTCAGGTTCGCCATCGAGATGTCTTTGTCGATCGCCAGCCCTTCGACTTGATGGAACATCGGTGTGTGCGTCTGGTCGTAATCGGCACGATAGACGCGGCCGGGACAGATGATGCGGGTCGGTGCGCCGGTTTGTTCCATCGACCGGATCTGCACCGGAGACGTATGTGTGCGCAGAACGTGCGGCGGGCGATTATCGCCTTTGCGACGGTGCGTATAAAACGTGTCCATTTCCGCGCGCGCCGGGTGGTGACCGGGGATGTTGAGTGCGTCAAAATTATAGTGGTCGCTTTCGATCTGCGGCCCTTCGGCGACGGAAAACCCCATATCTGCGAAGATTGCCGTCACCTCTTCGGTGACCTGGCTGATCGGGTGGATCGTGCCTTGTCCGCGCATACGCGATGGCAGAGTCACGTCCAGCCATTCGTCGCGCAGACGCGCATCAAGCGCCGCATCGGCAAGTGCGGTCCGTTTCGCGACAAGGGCGCTGTTGATTTCATCCTTGAGCGCGTTGAGAGCCGGGCCGGCGACCTGCCGCTCTTCCGGGGTCATCTTGCCAAGCTCGCGCATCTGCAGGCTGATCTCGCCCTTTTTGCCAAGCGCCTGAACGCGCAGTTCTTCAAGACTGTTCTCGTCTCCGGCATTGCCGATCAGATCAAGGTACTTGGCTTTAAGATCGTCCATGTCACGCCTCTTGGAATGGTTCGGCATGGGTTAGCGAAATGCCGGCACAGGGGCAAGGGCGAGCTGGCGCACCGCTTTAGCAATTCTTAACGGAATTGGACTAGATCGGTGTCGCTGCAGCGAGGTAATGCATGACTATCCACACCACGTCTTTGCGCCCACCAGATGTGGAGGAAGACGTCCAGATTCCCCTTGGTTTCCTGATGGAAATGACAAACGCAACAAGCGAGGATGCCTTGTCAGAACTGTTTGTGCGATGGGCCATCAGGATGACAAATGCCGAACGATGCGCCGTCGCCATCCAGGATAGCGACACGACCTTCGTCGTGCATCAATCCGGCGACACTGGCCGCGCCTCCGCCGGGCGCAGTCACCCGATTGCAGGTAGCCTGATGGGCGATGTTCTTTTCAGCCGGGAAATGCGGATCGTACGGCACCTGGAACAACAGCGCTATGCCGGGTGCCGGGTGTTGGGTGCTGCAGGGATGGGTACGATCGTTGCGGTGCCGGTCATTGGTGACAAGCTGTGCCTTGGTGTCATCAGCGCGACCTATCGCAAGGCGCGGGTCGTATCGCCCCGCGACAGAGCGATATTCGAAGTGCTCGCAAGCGTCCTGGGCGCGCAGGTTATTTTGCTGCGACAAATGACCGACCTGAAAAGACTGGTACGAACCGACCCGCTAACCGGTGCCTTCAACCGCAACCACCTTGCACATACGGCTGCGCAGCACTGGAACGACTGGATGGCAATTGCGCGTCCGTTTTGCATTGCCTCGGTCGACCTCGACCATTTCAAACTTGTCAACGACTCGATGGGTCATGCAATCGGCGACGCCGTGCTGCGCGAAACCGTCCGTCGCCTGAAGTCGAAGCTACGGTCGGGCGATACGATCATCCGCATGGGAGGAGAGGAATTCTGCATCCTGCTCGGCGGGATGAGCGATTCAGCCGCTAGCCCATTCGTCCGCCGTCTGCGCAATGTCATTCAGGACACGCCATTTCAAACAAATGACGGTCTGGTCGCCGTCACCGCCAGCATCGGGATCGCATCACCGGATTACGAGGATTCGAGTTTCGACGAAACGCTGCGCCGGTCCGACAAGGCGCTTTACGCGGCGAAAGCTGCGGGACGCAACACGGTCGTCACCCATGTCCGCCAGGACGTCATGGCCGCCGGGTAATTGCCAAGGCGCGATACATCGTGCAACGCTGCCCTAAGCTGCAAGCGACTTGGGACGACCTCATGAAATACCTCGCCGCATTATTCATTCTCTGCCCTGCCATAGCGTTGGCGCAGAAAAGCCTTATCGAAAACCGCATCAGCGGGGCACATATCGCCAGCGTGCAAACACCGCCCATCGGAATGGAAGAACCTGCAACGCTGATAATCACACTGAGCAGCGGGGCACAGTTGATAATCGAATCTGATGAAACGTTGGATGATTGTGCCGCAACCATCCGAAATATCATCGGAGTCGCGGACAAAACGGTTATCATCGTCACCGATCATGGCGCGCAGACGATGAACGGCGTGTTTGTCGAATCCTGCGTGGCAGTACCGAAACAATAGGCAGACCGGTGGCCTGATACGAAAAAGGGCCGCCCTTTTCAGAGCGGCCCCCATTTGACTTCAGGTCTGGATGGCTTAGGCCATTGCAGCCTTTGCTTTGTTAACGATCGCTTCGAACGCGGCTGGTTCATTGACAGCCAGATCGGCCAGAACCTTGCGGTCGACTTCGATGCCAGCCAGCGTCAGGCCGTTGATGAACTTGGAATAGTTCAGTGTCTCGTCAACAGAGCGGACGCCAGCGTTGATCCGCTGAATCCAGAGCGAGCGGAAGTTCCGCTTGCGGTTGTGACGGTCGCGGGTCGCATACTGGTTCGCCTTGTCGACGGCCTGCTTTGCAACTTTGAATGTCTTGGAGCGACGGTCATAGTAACCTTTCGCTGCATCAAGGACTTTCTTGTGACGACGGTGTGTGACTGTTCCACCTTTAACGCGCATATCTCAGTCCTCCTTAACGTGCGTAGGGCATCATTGGCTTGATGATCTGCTCATCAGCCTTTGACAGGACTGTGGTGCCACGGGCATCACGGATGAATTTGGTGCTGCGCTTGATCATGCCGTGGCGCTTGCCGGCCTGACCCGCTTTGATGCGGCCAGAGGCCGTCAACTTGAACCGCTTTTTGCAGCTCGATTTCGTCTTCATCTTCGGCATTTCCGTCTCCTCTTAAGGTCGGTCGAAACGCGCGACTCGGCATGCCATATCGGCCGGACGCGCGGAGTGAAGCCGCCTTCTAGGAGGAAGCGGCCCGCAACGCAAGCTGTGAATCGCGCAATCGCACGAAAATACGGTCTTAGAAATACTGTGCGATCACCCGCACGAAGACATCGGGCAGCGTGTCGAAACCGTAAGATCCCGGCCGTTGCTGCATCGCATAGCCTATCATCAGGCCACCGATAATGATCAGGAAAGCAGGCGTGCGTGGCGCACGCCCGTCAGCGAAAGCACTGACAATTGCCGGGATCGAAAACACACCGATAACCACGCCGGTCACAAAAAATAGATCCGGGTTCATAGGACTTGTCCTTTTGCAGCGTCCTTCGGCGTTAGTTTAATCAGCCTCTGCTGGAACGATCAAGCGTTCGTCACAAGGGGCCACACGCAGAATATTTGTCGAACCGGGCGTATTGAATGGCACACCGGCTGTGACGACCACCAAATCGTCCTTGGTGGCAACCCCTTCTGCGAGTGCGCCGCGCACCGCGCTCAGCACGGCTTCCTTGAAGCGTGTGACATCCCCGGTGATCACGCAGTTTGTACCCCATGACAGGCAAAGACGACGCGCTGTGTCAACACGGCTGGTCAGTGCAACGATCGGCACGCGAGGCCGTTCGCGGCTGACAAGCAGCGCCGTTGTGCCGGACTGCGAAAAACAGCAGATGGCCTTGATGTCCGTCGTTTCCGCGATCTCGCGCGCCGCGGCGACGATTCCATCGGCCACGGATGCACGTTTTGCCATGCGGGAGGCTTCGATGATTTCCGTGTAGGTCGGATCCGCTTCGACTTCGGCGGCGACATTGCTCATGGTTGTGACGGCTTCGATCGGGTAGTCACCTGCCGCGGATTCCGCTGACAGCATGATCGCGTCGGTGCCTTCGTAGATAGCGGTCGCAACGTCGCTGACCTCTGCGCGGGTCGGCATCGGGCTTTCGATCATCGATTCGAGCATCTGCGTCGCAACGATGACCGGCTTGGCTGCCGCCCGGCACTTGCGCACCAGCTGCTTCTGGATCGGTGGCACGTTCTGTACTGGCAGTTCGACACCCAGATCGCCACGTGCGACCATGATACCGTCGGACACCGCGAGGATGTCTTCGAAATTCTTCACCGCCGCGGGCTTTTCGATCTTGGACAGGATCGCCGCCCGTCCTTTGGCCAGTGCGCGCGCCTCGTCCACGTCGGACGGCCGCTGCACAAAGGACAGCGCCAGCCAGTCCACGCCAAGTTCGCAGACGAACTCCAGATCCTTGCGGTCTTTCTCGGAGAGAGCTGCCAGCGGCAGAACGACGTCAGGTACGTTCACGCCCTTGCGGTTGGAAATGGTGCCGCCCACAATCACTTCGCAATTTGCGAATGTCGCGCCGCAATCCTTGACCCGCAGCTTGATCTTGCCGTCGTTGACAAGCAGGTGCGCGCCCGGTTCCAGCGCATCGAAGATTTCCTTATGCGGCAGGCGCACGCGGTTCACATCGCCTTCGGCTTCGTCCAGATCAAGCCGGAACGCCGCGCCTGGTATCAGCTCTTCTTCGCCGTTCTTGAAGGTGCCGACGCGCAGTTTTGGCCCCTGCAAATCGGCAAGGATCGCGATGGGTGAGTTCAGGTCTTTTTCGACCTGCCGGATGATTTCGTGGCGCGCTTTGATTTCTGCGTGATCGCCATGGCTCATGTTCAGGCGAAAGACGTCGGCTCCGGCTTCATGGAGTGCCCGGATCATCTTGTAGTCGTTGGACGCAGGACCAAGCGTGGCGACAATCTTAACATTGCGATGACGTTTCATGGGTCTTCCTTCATGGGGACGGAATCGTTAGCGTTAGCGGTAACACAAGAGTCGCGCTCTTATTGCGCAATTCCATTCCCGTCACAACTAGCCTAAATGCATTGGCGAAGAAATGGCAGGGTTTACCCGTGACGGAAGCATTCGAAATTATTGGCGAGTCGAGACCGGGCCGCTGGTTGGTGACCTGTGATCATGCATCCAACCATGTGCCCGGGTGGGTCAACGGTGGCGATCTTGGCCTGCCGCCGAAAGATATGGGACGCCATATCGCCTATGATATCGGCGCTGCTGGCGTCACACGCGTTCTGGCTGATCTGCTGGATTGTCCCGCCATCCTGTCGAAATTCTCGCGCCTTGTTGTCGATCCGAACCGGGGCGAAGATGATCCGACCCTGATGATGCGCCTTTATGACGGCACGATTATTCCGGCGAACCGCAAAGCGGATGCCGCAGAGTTGGCCGTTCGGCTTGAACGTCTTTATCGCCCCTACCACGCCGCATACGAAAAGCTGGCGGCCCGGCGCATGGATACGGTGGTTTGCGCGATTCATAGCTTTACCCCGCGCCTGCGCAGCCGGTCGCCGCGACCTTGGGAGGTAGGTGTGCTGTATGCGGATGATTCCAGATTGGCGTTGCCGTTTCTGGAAGCCTGTCGCGAGCAAGGGTGGTGTGTCGGTGATAATCAGCCCTACGCCGGGCATTTGCCCGGTGATGCGGTGGATCAACATGCGCTGCGCCAAGGCCGCCCGAACGTCCTGATTGAACTGCGCCACGATCTGATCGCGGATGAAGCCGGTCAAACCCTTTGGGCTGGTCGGCTGGCCCCTATATTGCAACAAACACTCGCCCGTACCGGGCTTTGAGGGAGTGAAATGATGGATAATCAAACGCGTATCGAAATCGAAGCCGAAGTATTTCGCCGCTTGCAGAAACATCTTATGGAAGATCGCCCTGACGCGCAGAACATCGACATGATGAATCTGGCCGGGTTTTGCCGGAATTGCCTGTCACGCTGGTACCAAGAAGCCGCAAATGCGCGCGGCATTGCGATGGACAAGGCCGAAGGGCGCGAGGCGTTCTATGGCATGCCTTTTGAAGAATATAAGGCGCGGCATCAGACAGATGCCACGCCAGAAGCGCAGGCCGCTTTCAACGCGACCCATTCCAAGGACTAGGTTTTAGTCCTCTTTCTTTTCGTCGTTTTCCTTCACGTGGTCAGGATCACCCTTTTCACCGGGGCGGTTCTTGAGCGCGTGATGCTGCTCGGACCCTTTCAGGTCCAGCGTCTTGCTTTCGTGATTGACGAGGCTGTCATTCGTGCGGGTCATCCTATCCTCCGGTTTTGTCATGGTTCATTGGAGAAACCGCTTGTCCCCGCAAATGTTCCAAAGAAGGACATTTCCTAATTGACAACGTTATATCTTATATCTATTTAAGTAATAACCAAAACGGATATAAGATATGAGCGATCTTGATAAATATGCAAAGCCCAGCGTCGCGGTCGACCTTGCCATCATCACAGTGGTGGATGGCCAGCTGAAAGTGCTGCTGGTCAATCGGCCCGAGACCGACATTCCTGGCTTTGCCCTGCCCGGTGGGTTCGTCCGTGTCACGGATTCACTGGACGACACCGTGGCCCGTGTTCTGACCGAAAAGGTTGGCATCAGCGGCGTCCATTTCGAACAGCTTGCCAGTTACGGCGCTGTGGATCGTGACCCGCGCGGGCGTGTCGTCAGCATCGTCTACCTTGCACTATGTCCCGCGCATGTTCTGGGTGATGTGCAACTGGCCGATGTTGTTGTGAGTTGGCCCGCCGAAGAAGGCGGCAAAGCTGCGGCGATCATCGACGGAGCTTCCTTGCCCCTTGCCTTTGACCACGCCGACATACTGGGCGACGTCGTCAAAAGATTACGCGGCAAGCTAGACTACTCGCACGTTGCCTACGCGTTTTTACCACCGAAGTTCACGTTGCGCCAAGTGCAAGAGGTGCACGAAGCCATTCTTGCCCGCGCACTCAAGAAACCCCCGTTCCGGCGCAAGCTCCTGGATCGCGGGATGATCGTCCCGACAGGCGAGTTCGAAACCGGCGGTGCCTATCGCCCCGCCGAACTCTACCAAGTCAAGCCAGAGGAGTAAGGACCATGGCACACATTAAACGCTATATTTTCGCCAATCAGTTGCGGGCCGAAGCGTCCCAGCACATCCAATACTTCCGCAAGGGGACGCTCAGGAAATCGGGCCGTGGTCTGTCATTCTGGTTTGATCCGAATGGTGCATCACTGGCCGAAATTCCGATGAACGACCGCGAACTGATTTTCATGATCAAAGGCCAGTCGTCCGACTATCAGGATCTGGCCGTTCAAGGATCTGTTATCTGGCGCGTCGCAGACGCCGACAAGATCGCATCGCGTGTTGATTTCGGCATAGATGTGAACAAGGGCGTCCGGTTGGACAAACCCGAAGAACAGATCAAATCCGTTTTGACTGGCCTCGTGCGGACTTTCGCGGATGCATACCTGAAGGACAAAGGCGTGCGCGAACTGCTGGAAGCAGGCCTGTCGCCCGTGCAGGCCGCGATTGCCGCGGGATTCAACGCGGACCCGACCTTGGACGGGATGGGGCTTGAAGTTGTCAGCATTCGTGTGGCGGCTTTGTCCCCCAGCTCTGAACTTTATCGCGCCTTGCAGGCCCCGACTTTCGAAAGCTTGCAGCAAAAGGCGGATGAAGCGACTTTTTCGCGGCGTGCGTTGGCTGTCGACAAGGAACGGGCAATTGCGGAAAACGAATTGCAAAACCAGATTGAACTGGCATCACGCCGTAAAGATCTGATTGCACGCGAAGACGCCAACGCGCGATCCGAAGCCGAGGCAAAGGCCGCTGCCAAGCGGATCACTGTCGAAGCGGAAAGCGAGGCCAAGATCATCGGGGCCGAAGCCGAAGCCAAGCGCATCCGCGCCGTGGAACAGGCCGCTGCCGACATGGAAAAGGCCCGGATGTCTGCGATTGCAGATGTGCCGCCAGCTGTGATGTTCGCACTGGCCGCGCAGGAATTCGCATCCAAGCTGGAGAAGATCGACAGTTTGAATATCAGCCCCGACATGCTGGCCAGCCTGTTTCAGCAGGCCAGGCAACTGATGGGCCCGCCCGCGCGGGAGATTTGAGATGGCTTTGAACCCGCGTGTCGTTCTTGTCAGTCGCGAGACTGAATATGCCGCCCTGCTGGCCAAGCACGGCACGCGGGGTCAGGCCGAATTCTTTCTGTCCACCCGTGGCCAGACAATTGCAGACCTGGAGGTGCGGGATGCGCTGCAATCCCGCGCCCTCGCCGCCGCCAAAGAGGCTGTGCCAGCAGAATGGACCTTTGTTCACGTCATGCGCGACGATCTGAACCGGTTTCTGTTTGGACCCAATGACATCATCGTCCCCATTGGTCAGGACGGTCTTGTTGCGAACCTTGCCAAGTATCTGGACGGCCAGCCCGTCATTGGTGTCTCGCCCGACCTTGCATCGTCCGAAGGTGTGTTGACCCGGCATGGTGTCGACCGTTTGCCTGCCTTGCTGAAGGCCGCCGGTCATGCAGACATCGACGTGCAGGCTCGCGCCATGGTGCAGGCGGATGCGGGCGAAGGCCTGTCATTGCTGGCCCTGAACGAATTGTTTATCGGACACCGGTCCCACCAGTCGGCCCGCTATGTCGTGCAAGCGGGCGGCACGGAGGAATTCCAAAGCTCGTCCGGCATGATCGTTGCCACCGGCACCGGCCTGACAGGTTGGGCCAAGTCGATAATGACCGCGACCCATCGTCCTTTTGAAATCGCGCCCGAAGAACGTCGGGCGGCGTTTTTCGCCCGAGAACCGTGGCCGAGCCGGACCAGCGGTTGCGAGATCGCGGCAGGCGAGATTGGCGGCGATGCGTCCTTGACCCTGCTTTCACGCATCAACGAAGGCGGCGTGATCTTCGCCGACGGGATCGAGCAGGACTATCTGCCGTTTGATTGGGGCGTGCAGGCGCAGATCAGGATTGCTGAAAAGCGTCTGTCACTCGTCGTCTGACGCGGCTCGCGCGTATGCGGCAAGCGCTTCGACCTCGCCCGGCTGCGGGTGCTGCCCGGTGAAGACGTAAAGATATGCTGGCACCTGGGCGATCCGTTCTTCCAGCGACTCTGCAAGCGTTGCGTCATCATACCCCGTCTGCATGTAATAAAGCACGCGCGCCCGGACGACCGCGTCGGGAAAGCCGAAACGCGCAAACATAGCAGCCAGTGCATCGACGCGGCGACGGTCTGAGTGGTCGAGCACCCGCCGCACCTTGTCAGACCGGCGCGACCAGTCGCGGATTGCGAAATCAAGTCGCGCATCAAACAGCCGCGCGTCCAGTACGCAGTGGAAGACGTTACACACCGCTGCTGTGATAGTAGTGGCAGGTAAGGCCGACTGCCGGATCAGTGCGTCCGTGTTTCGCGATTGCCAATGATCCAGCAGCGCGTCCAGCAGGTCGGCGCGCGATTTGAAATACCAATAGAAACTGGAGCGCGACACACCCATCCGGTCAGCGAGCGTCAGGATCTTCACCTGACTTGCACCGTTATTCACCAGCACGTCCAGCGCGGCGTTCAGCCAGTCCTGCCGCGTTACCTTGACGTTGCCGGTCAGCGGCACCAGCGCTGGGTCATCACGGTGCAGAACGGGTTTATTCATGCTGTTGACCATGCACGGTCAGGGATAGCGTGCCGTTGCATCATCCGCGCATGGCTTTCCCATCGGGATCGTATGGCGAGGAGGCGATCACTTTCGCCTTTCGCGCCACGCCAACGACGTGCACGGTCAATTCCGTACCAATCGCCGTATGTTCCTTGTCTACCAACGCCATGGCCAGCGATTTGCCGACGGTGTGTCCGTAATCCCCCGATGTCACAAAGCCGACACGCTTATCGCCTGCCCAGACTGGTTCGAACCCGCTGGCGTCCGCATCCTTTGCGGCGATCTCTAGCGTCACCAGCGTTTGCGTCGGACCATCGCCATCGCGTTCGCTTAGTGCCGCATCCCGCCCGATGAAATCGGTCTTTGACCAGTCAATCCAGCGGTCCATCCCGGTCATGCCCGGCGTGTAGCCTTGGGTGAATTCAGCGGACCAGATTCCGAAACTCTTTTCCATGCGCAGCGACAAGAGCGCGTTGAACCCGTATTCCTTGATATCTTCGGACGCACCGGCCTTGAGAAGCGTGTTGCGCAGTGTGATGTGATCGCCCATGCGGCAGTGGATTTCATATCCCAATTCACCCGCAACCGAGAGACGGCCAACCTTGCAACGGATCATGCCGATGTCAAAGTCGCCGCAGCCCATGAACGGCAATTCACCAATCGGACCATCGGTCAGATTTTCGATAACTGCCCTGGATTTCGGACCCGAGAGCGAGAAGCCGACTGTATCTTCACCCAGATCACGCAGGCTGACACCGTCAATCATGTGATCATCGAACCAGCGCGCGTGCCAGCGACGCAGGTAGTAGCTGCCCATGATCCACCACGTGCCATCGCCCCAGTTGAACAACGTCAGATCGCCCTTCAACCGTCCGTCATGACCCAACATGACAGCAAGGCGTGCGCGTCCCGGCTTGGGAAGCTTTGTCGCAAATATCTTGTTCAGCCAGGTTTCCGCATTTGGTCCGGTGACTTCGAAACGGGAAAAACCGGAAATGTCGAGAAGACCGACAGCTTCGCGCACTGCCTTGCATTCCGCTGCAACGAAATCAAACGCATTTGATCGCTTCAGTGAAGGTGTTTCCGCGAAACCTTCAGGCGCAAAATAGAGCGGCACTTCCAGATCCCAACTGCAGCCCCAGCGCGCGCCTGCCGCTGTCATGTCGCTGTAGGCCGGAGCCATTTTCAAGGGTCGCCCGGCAGGCAACTGCTCGTTTGGATAGGTCATCACGAAGCGGCGTGAATAGAATTGGCCAGTGGTTTCACGGATGTACTGTTTGTTCTCGGCAAAGGTGCCGTAGCGGGCAACGTCCATACCGTAGCAGTCGGCTTCCGGTTCGCCTTCGATGATCCATTCCGCCAGAGATTTGCCGACACCGCCGCCTTGCAGGAAACCGGCCATCACAGCACAGGCGCACCAATAGCCGGGCTTTCCGGGGACAGGTCCAACCAGCGGGTTGCCGTCGGGCGAAAAGGTGAAGGCCCCATTCACCCATGTTTTTACCCCGACGTCTTGCAGCGCCGGATAACGTTCGAACCCGAGCGTCAGTTCTTTTTCGATCCGGTCGGGGTCTTCCTGAAACAGCTCCATCCCGTAATCCCATGGGGCACCGTCCATCGCCCAATGTTCATGATCGACCTCGTAGATTCCCAGCAGCACGCCCTTTTGGTCCTGCCGCAGATAGGTGAATCCTTCCAAATCGACAGTCATCGGCACTTCGAAATCCAGATCTTCCAGCGCGGGGATCGTGTCTGAAATCAGGTAATGGTGCTTGAGCGGAGAGACCGGTAACTCAATGCCCGCCATGCGTCCAACCTGTTTGGCCCAGAGCCCCCCGGCGTTCACGACGTGCTCGCAGGTGATGCCGCCCTTGTCGGTAACGACCTTCCAGCCATCCGACAGTTGGTGCAGTTCCAATACGCGGGTATGTTCCAGCACCTTTGCGCCGTTCTTTTTGGCCGCGCCGGCGTAGGCGTGGACGGTGCCCGTGGTGTCGAGATAACCCTCGCGGTCCGCCCACATGCCACCAAGGAACCCGTCAGTGGACATGATGGGATTCAATTCGCCTGCCTCTTTTGGCGTGACAAGACGGCAGTCATCAATGCCGATGGACTGGAAGGTGCGGTAGGCGGACTGCAACCATTCCCACCGTTCTGGTGTGCCGGCCATGGTCAGCCCGCCGGTCATCCGCAGACCGATATTCTGGCCGGATTCCTCTTCGATCTTGGGAAGCAGATCAATTGTATAGGCCTGCAGTGCCGCGATATTCGGGTCCGCATTCAGGGCGTGGATCCCGCCTGCCGCGTGCCAGCTTGACCCCGCCGTCAGCACCGCACGTTCAACAAGGCAGACATCGGACCAACCCATCTTTGCGAGATGATATAGGACTGATGCCCCGACAACGCCGCCTCCGACAACGACAACCCGATAATGCGAATTCATACCATCCCTTCCCGCAATGAGAGCACTAGACACTTATGTCCATTCCTCAAAACGCTAGTCCGCCGCCCGCCTGTGGGTCAATAAAAAGATGCAGGCACCGGCAGACCTGATATCTTTGGACGGGCAGGAGGTGAGGGTATGAAAATTGCGATCATCGGGCACGGGGCGATCGCACGTTTCGTGCGCGGCGCACTTGCGGGGTGCGACGTCACCGAAGTTGCCGAGATTGTGCGTCCGGGCAAGGAAAATGTGACCCGCGATCCGCCGCTTGTTTCTTCAATTGCAGATGTTTCGACCGACTGCGCATTGATCGTCGACTGCGGCGGCCATGGGGCATTAAGAGCCCACGGTGCGCAGGCCTTGCGACGGGGAATGAATGTGCTGACTGTGTCGCTCGGGGCGTTGGCGGATCGTGATCTGATGGCGCTGCTGCGCAATGCTGCCGATTCAGGCGGTGCGCGCTTGCAAATCGCCAGTGGCGCGATCGGTGGCCTTGACGCTTTGCGGGCGGCACGGGCTGGGCGCTTGGACACGGTCACCTATATCGGCCGCAAACCACCTGCAGGATGGATTGGATCACCTGCTGAAAAGGTGCTTGATCTGCACAATATTCGGGAACCTAGTGTGCATTTCGAAGGAACCGCACGTGAGGCAGCGCTTACCTACCCGAAGAATGCGAATGTCGCAGCGGCTGTCGCCCTCGCCGGGCGCGGCTTTGACGCGACCACGGTGCAGCTGATCGCGGATCCGACTGTTGCGCAGAACCTTCATGAGGTGCGCGCCGCAGGGGCATTTGGATCGCTCACCTTTACCATCTCGGGCCATGGTCTGCCCGCAAACCCGAAAAGCTCCGCTTTGGCCGCGATGTCCATCGTGAACGCCATCCTCGAACGACAAAGCCCGATCGGGTTTTGACGGAACATGTTTCGCTTGACTTTCCGTCCGTTGTGTCCGATGTTTCTGTCATGACAGAAATTATTGACATCCACGATTCTTCCGCCAAGGCGCAATTCATCCTTTATTGGGGTGATATGGGCAGTCAGTGGGGTGTGAACCGATCTGTCGCGCAGATCCATGCGCTGTTGTTTTTGTCCATCAAGCCGATGAATGCAGAGCAGATCACCGACGAGTTGGGGATTGCGCGGTCGAATGTGTCCAATTCCTTGAAGGAACTGGTCGGCTGGAAACTGATCCGCCGTGTACCCATCCGGGGCGATCGGCGCGAGCATTTCGAGGCAGAGGCGGACGTTTGGGAAATGGCCATGCGCATCGCACAAGGTCGCAAGGAGCGTGAGATCGACCCCGCCCGCACCGCGATCGAGGCTTGTGTGACCAAGGCCGAGAGCGAGCCGGGACTTGACCCTGAGGTTTTACGCCGCCTGAAAGACATGCAGGATTTCCTGAACACCGCCGACAAGTGGTATTCGCAGATGCTTGGCGTGCCAAAGAAGCAGCTGAACATGCTGATGAAAATGGGCGATAAGGTGTTTTCCGTGCTGCGCCTGACCGGAAAGAAAAGTGAATAGACCCTGCTTTTTCTTTGCCTGTGAATTTCTGTTTATACAGAAATAAACGATAGTACGGAATTGGTGATTGTTATGTTGATGAAGCAAGTTTTTGAAGATGATGCCCCGGCTTCTGACTGCCGCTTTCGCAAACTGCTGGGCGAGGCTGGCTGGCACCGCCTTCCCGCTGCTGTGCGCCGCCGCTTTGGCAAGCGCCTGAAGGGCGGCGTTAGCGTTGCCTATCAGGGCAAGGTTGTCGCGATGCAGATGAACCTTGCGGGCAGGCTTCTGGCGCAGGCCGCCCGTCTGATTGGTGCCCCACTGCCCTATGACCTGTCTTCCAAAGGTCAGCCAGCTGTGGTCATTGTCACCGAAGACATTGCCAGCGACGGGCAGTTCTGGGTGCGTCAATACGGGCGTGCCAAGGGGTTCCCGCAAGTGGTGCACAGCTCGAAGCGTTTCGCGGGCCCCAGCGGGTTGGAAGAATACATCGGGTATGGCATCGGCATGGCGTTGAAGATCGTCGCCGAGGACGATGCGCTTTTGTTCAAAAGCGATCACTACTTTGTTCAGGTCTTTGGCCGCAAATTCCGCCTGCCCCGCTTTCTGTCGCCCGGCGCGCTGGTGATCGGACACCATGATCTGGGCGAACACAATTTCATGTTTTCCCTGCGCCTTCATAACCGCCTGTTCGGCGAACTGATCGCGCAGGACTGCCTGTTTCAAGACGCGAAGGAGTAACGCGATGGATAACCCTGTCCTTTGGTCCCTGATTTCCATTCAAGTCACCATGGGAGCGTTCGACACGCTGTTCCATCATGAAGGCACGGAACGGCTCGCCTGGCGCCCGTCGCAAAAACACGAACTGCGCCTGCATTGTGTGCGCAATTTCTTCTATTTGGTGATCTTCCTGTGCTTTGCATGGCTTGAACCGCATGGCGTCTGGACGATGATCCTTGGCGGCATACTCATCGTGGAGGTGTTGATCACGCTTTGGGATTTTGTCGAGGAAGACCTGACCCGCAAATTGCCTGCGACCGAACGCGTGACCCATACCCTGCTTGCCCTGAACTATGGCGCGATCCTTGCACTTGCGGCACCCGTCTTGTGGGGCTGGGCGCTGATGCCAAGTGAACTTATCCCCGTCAGCTATGGTTGGTGGAGCATCTTTGCCACTGCATCTGCAATCGGTGTCGGTCTGTTCAGTGCGCGTGACTTGCTGGCTGCTTCACGCAGCGACCGGTTGGATCGAGGTGATCCTGCGCGGTTGGTCAAAGATCTGCCGCCGCGTCAAAGCGTCCTGATCACCGGGGGCACTGGCTTTATCGGTCAGCGCCTTGTTCAGGCGCTTGTCGCGGCGGGCCATGATGTCACCGTGCTGACACGCGATATACGCAAGGTCGACCAACTGGCCCATCCGGTGCGGGTGATCGACAGTCTTGAGCGGATTCACAGCGACATGCGGTTCGACGCCATTGTGAATCTTGCAGGCGAAGGCGTTGCCACCGGGCCATGGACTGCGCGAAAGCGGGCCCGGATCATCGATTCCCGTGTTGCCATGACCCGCGCGCTGGATGCGTTGATTGCGCGGCTGGATGAAAAGCCTGCCGTTGTCATCAACGGGTCTGCCGTGGGTTTTTATGGCCTGCACGGTGATACGATCCTCGCAGAGGATGCGAAACCCAATCCCGCGTTCGTTCACGACGTCTGCGCAGCATGGGAACAGGCCGCCGCGCATATCGCCCGCCACGGTGTCAGGCTTGTCGTGTTGCGGATCGGCCTTGTTATGGGGGTCGACGGTGGCCTGCTTGGCAAGCTGCTGACGCCGTTCGAATTCGGCGGCGGTGGCGTGATGGGTGACGGGCAGCAATGGATGCCGTGGATCGAACATGACGACATGATTCGCGTCATCGCCTTTGCGATTGCCAACCCCGAAATTGCTGGCCCGGTGAATGCGACTGCACCGATCCCCGTGCGCAATGCAGATTTCACCGCCGCACTTGGTGCAGCTTTGCACCGGCCTGCGGTACTGCGGTTTCCGGCAAGATTGATTGGCATGCTTGGTGACATGGGGCGCGAAACCATGTTGGGCGGGCAGCGGGTCGTGCCAGTCAAACTGCTCGACCACGGGTTCCAATTTGATCACGACACCATCGGGCCGATGCTGCAACGCATTACCGGCTCTCGTCCGACGCGTGACGTTCTGCCTGTCCCGTTGGCGCGAAACGCCTGACCTAGCGTGGCGGGGTTTTCCCCGCCATGCGCATGAACAACGAGACGCGCGGCGTTGTCCCGGTTTCAGCCCGCGACCGACTCCGCAGAACCGGCGTATTTTTAGACCGTCCACCGCGACTTTCGCGCAGGACGATAACCAGGCCAGATAAGATGATGATACCCGCGCCCAGCGCGGTCGGCCCATCAATGGATTCATCAAAGAACAGAAAACCATAGATCGACGCCCAAATGATCTGGCTATATTGCATCGGCGCAATGATTGCGGCCTCGCCTGTCTGATAGGCCTTGATGATCAGGCGGCCGGCCACCCATGCAAACACTGCGATGATACCCAGCATGCCCAGATGTTCGATCGGCATCGGTTCGTAGACCAGTGGCAGCAACGCTGCCATTACCACGAAATTGAAGACCATCGGGTAGAGCAACATGACCACGGGACGTTCGTCCGCACCGATCTTGCGCACGACAATCGCGGCGACGGACCCGCCGATGGCTGCCGCAAGAGCGGCAAGATGACCAAGCCCCAGGTCAGTCTGTCCCGGACGCAATACGACCATCACACCGATCAGCCCCAGTAGAACGGCCATCCAGCGGAATATGCCCACCCGTTCGCCAAGAACCGGAATTGCGAGGATCGTGATCAGCAAGGGCGAAGCAAAGATGATTGCGTAGGTTTGCGCCAACGGCAGGACCGAAAATGCATAAAAGGCCGATACGCCAGTGAGTACTGCCGCGATCGTGCGCAACCCCAACCACCATGGGTGGCGCGGGATCAACGTGCCTGCATTGCTGTCACGCATCAGCATCACAGTGGCAAGCGGGAAGGATAACAGGACCGAAAAGAACACGATCTGGATCGGTGAATACAGCCCGCCCAATACCTTGATGATGATATCGTGGGTCGAATAGATCGCAAAAGCGAGAAGCGCGAACAACGCTCCGCGGACATTCAAAGACATGGAACTGCTTTCGGTTTTTCCCTGTCCTAAAACTCTAGGCGCGCGGAGGTAAAGGTTTTGTTTTGCAATCCACCTATGCGCCATGAAAAAGGCCGCCCTGTTTGGGGCGGCCTTTGGCAATTCGGCACGACTGCCTAGAGGCTGGCGTCCAAAGCGGCGAGGATCACGTCGCCCATTTCTGTCGTGCTGATCGGTGTGCCGTCTTCGGGGCCCATCAGATCGGCCGTGCGCGCACCGTCTGCCAGCACTTTTTCGATGGCTTTCTCTAGCCGCGTTGCCTCTGCCCCTTGATCGAAGGAATAGCGCAGTGCCATGGCAAAAGAGAGGATGCAGGCGATCGGGTTTGCCTTGCCTTGACCGGTGATGTCCGGGGCCGACCCGTGGACCGGTTCATACATCGCCTTTGGACGCCCGTTCGCCATGGGCAGACCGAGAGACGCGGATGGCAACATGCCAAGCGATCCGGTGAGCATTGCAGCGCAGTCGGACAGGATGTCGCCGAACAGGTTGTCCGTCAGGATCACGTCGAACTGTTTTGGCGCGCGCACCAGCTGCATCGCACCATTGTCGGCGTACATATGTGACAGCGCCACGTCCGGATAATCAGCGTGCACTTCGGTGACGACATCGCGCCACAGGATACCACTTTCCATGACGTTGGCCTTTTCCATCGAACAGACCTTCTTGTTGCGCTTCATCGCCAGATCAAAGGCAGCGCGGGCAGCGCGTTCGATTTCGGCTTCGGTATAGCGCTGCGTGTTGATGCCAACGCGCATGTTGTCTTCGATGTGGATGCCGCGCGGTTCGCCGAAATAGACGCCAGACGTCAGTTCGCGCACGATCATGATGTCGAGACCTGCAACGATATCTTTCTTGAGCGACGAAAAATCGGCCAGCGCGTCAAAACACTGGGCAGGCCGCAGGTTTGCAAACAGGTCCATTTCCTTGCGCAGACGCAGCAGACCGCGCTCCGGCTTTACTGAGAAATCAAGGTCGTCATACTTCGGACCGCCAACCGCACCCAGCAGTACGGCATCTACCTCTTGTGCTTTGGCCATCGTGTCGTCGTGCAGCGGCACGCCATGTTTGTCGTAGGCCGCGCCGCCGACAAGGTCTTCGGATACGTCGAATTTCAGGTCGCGCTTTTCACCGAACCATCCGATGACGCGCTTTACCTCTTCCATGACTTCGGGGCCGATGCCGTCACCGGCGAGGATCAAGAGAGAAGGGTTCGACATGGGACGCATCCTTGGCTGAAAACTGTTGGCATCGCCCTAGCCCGCTTGGGCGCGAGGTTCAAGATACCAACGGTTTCAGACCTTCTGACAGCAGATCCCAGACGCGTCGGATGCGCGGGGTCTGGCGCATCGCTTCGTGGGCTGTCAGCCAGATCGGCAAGGCCGGGAGGGGATAGCCGAAATCCAGTTCCCGCACCGATGGGTCGGCGCGCCCGACGCACGCCTGTGCAAAACCAATCCCGCACCCTGCCCGCACCAATTCCCAATAGGCGATGTTGTCATCACAGCGCACACCAAAGAACGTGCGATCCACTTCGAACCCTGCCTGCTGCATGCCGTCAAGAATGGCCGGGTTCGTATCAAATCCCACAAAGTCATGGTGCATCAGCGCGCCCCTTTCCGGCATCCCCCGGCGGTCGATGTAGCTTTGCGCAGCAAAGACACCGAGGGTGATGTCCCCAATGTGCTGCGTGATCAGGTCAAGCTGTGTTGGGCGGTACATGCGCACAGCGATGTCAGCTTCGCGGTAGAGCAAGTTGCGCGTGTCATCGGATGGGACAAGTTCGATCTCGATCTCGGGCTCTGCAGTGCGGATCGCAGCGATGATCGAGGGCATGTGGTAGCAGGATGTCGCCGTGCTGGCGGTGATGCGCACACTGCCTTGCAATGCTTCTTGTTGACCGGCGGCAATCAGGGCCATCTGTTGTGTTGCTTCGCGCATGGCGCGAGCTGGCGCGACCAGGGCGGCCCCCGTTTCCGTCAGCGTGAACCCGCGCGGCTGGCGGCGGAACAGGGTCGCCCCAAGCTGCGTTTCAATCTGTTTGATCTGGCGGCCCAGTGTGGGCTGGCTTGCTCCCAGTTCCCGCGCAGCGGCCGACAGGCTGCCAGTTTCAGCAACACTGAGGAACGCCTGCACCAAAGACCAATCCAGCTGGTTTATCATTCAGATATGAATACACGATATACAATGATGGTCAATTTCCATTCCTCTACGAATAGCCAATTGTGAGTGCAACAAAGGAGATCAATGATGTCACAGACAGTTCTTATTCTTGGTGGAAACGGAAAGATCGGATCACATGCCGCCGATGCGTTCTGGAATGCAGGTTGGCGCGTGCGCCACTACGACCGCAGCACAAACGACATGACGGCGGCGGCCATGGGGGCCGATGTCATCGTGAACGGGCTGAATCCACCGCTTTACCGCGACTGGGCGCGCAATATTCCCATGATCACCGATCAGGTGATCGCAGCGGCAAAGGCAAGCGGTGCGACCGTCATACTGCCGGGGAACGTCTATAACTTTGGCAGACATGAAGGCGAGATGAACGAAACCACACCGCAAGCGGCACACACCCGCAAAGGCCGCATCAGGATCGCAATGGAGGATGCCTATCGCGCGTCCGGCGTGCAGACGATCGTGCTGCGCGCTGGCAATTTCATCGATCCGAATGGCAATGGCGATATCATGTCGATGCTGATCATGCGCGCCGCGGCGTCCAAAAAGTTGACAAGTCCGGGTAACGCGGATGCCATGCAGGCCTATGCCTATGTACCCGATTGGGCCCGCGCGGCACGCATGCTGGCAGAGAAGCGGGACAGCCTTTCGAGCTTCGAGGATATCGCGTTTCCCGGTCACAGCTTTACGCTCAATCAGTTGAAATCGCAGGTCGAGGCGACAACTGGCATGGCTTTCAAGGTGACATCGTTCCCGTGGTGGGCTGTCCGCCTTGCTTCGCCATTTGTTGAATTGGCGCGCGAAATGTTGGAAATGCGCTATCTCTACAGCCTGAATCACTGGCTTGGCGCGGGAAAGTTCGATGAGCTTTTGCCGGACTTTCGTCCGACCCCTTTGGCGGACGTGATGTGCGTGGGCCTACCGGCTGATATCAACCCAGACCAATCGGTGCGGTCCAGCGGCAAGGCCGTCGCTGCCGAGTAGGTCGGCAAGCGGATCATCCGGTGCGGGCCAGAACACACCCGCATCGGCGACAATCCAGTCAGCATCCGGCAGGACATAACTAACGCGCAGATTACCTGGTCCGTCCTCTGGCCAGTCCGCCGTGTCAAGGGCGGGATCGCCGACGTGCGTCGGATTGGCGGCCACGTTCCCCCCGTCGCTGATCGGTTCAGGGTCTTGCAGGCGCGGGTCAGCAAGGAATTCCGCCATCGCATCGCGCAGCCCTTCCCCGTCGCTTGGATCAAGGTTTGCATTGCCGAGGATAACGAAATTTTCCAGCTCTTCCGTATCCAGAATATGTGACCAGAGCAGCAGCTCGTCCCGATTGCGCAGCCCGTTGCGGTCTTCGGGGCCGTCGAAAACCGGTGGCGTGGCAGAAAACGCCATGAGCGTGATTGCCCCCTCCGGATGCAGGACCGGGGCGATCCAATGGCCCGCCGAAGACAGGCGCTGTTGGGCGTTCACCACTGCTGGCCACTCTTGCGGCAGTGTGGCACCGGGCATGTCCTGCCATAAAAGATCAGAAAGATCAGTGACGTTTCCAATCGGCCAACGGGACAGGATCGCCATACCGCCATCACCGGGAAAACGGCCATACCCTTGGGCGTCCCGCGCCTCTCCAAGTTTGCCGTTCTGGTCAAGGTCGAGGGTCGTCATCAGTCCGCTATTGGGCCGCGTCGCGAACTGATGCGGGTAGCCAAACCTTTCGCGCAAGGCGGTCAGGGCAAGACCGTCGTGGTCATGATCTACGTCCGTTAACAGCAGAATATCGGGATCAACCGTCGAGATGATCGCAGTAATCGCGTCTATCTGGGCGTCTTCACGCCCGAGGTCACGCAGCAAAAGTCCCGGACCATCGCGGCTGAGCGGCGCGGCGAAGGTGGCGATGCGGATAGGATCGGCAAATGCAGGTGCGGCGGCAATCAGGCCGATCAGGCAGGCAATGCCCCTTCGGCCAAAGCCTGCGCATATGCCTTCTTGCGCTGCTGATAGATCAGCTGTGCCACGCGAGACAGGGCGACGCCGCGCATCAAGAGACTGGCAGGTAAGAACGCCCATGCGGTGACCGCCCAGATCAGCGTTTGCGGGTCATCAAGTGTGAAGTTGCCGCCAAACAGAAAGACAATCTTGATGATTGCCGGGATCAGGAATGGCAGCAGAAAGCCTAAGATCAGGTTAACAGAGCTGTCACGATTCAGGCGGGCAACGACGTCGCCACCCGCTGTCGGATCAAAACGGGGCAGGTTTACCCAGACATTGAAGCTGCCGTTCCGCTTGGGCCATCGGCGCATTCGCAGCATTACGACAAAGACCGCGATAGAGATGAGAGAAATCAGATAGCTGAGACCGGCGGCTGTGCGCATCGCTGCCAGCGTACCGGGACTGGTATCAGCGGGCATCATCAAAAGAAACAGGCGCACTGGCGAATAAGGAAAATCGATCGAGGACCCAACACGTTCTCCGATCAGGTAAAAGAAGCGGGAAAACGTATCGCCGCTGTTTTCGTGCGTCAGAAGAACGGACAGCATGAATACAGTGATGAACAAGGCGGCATAGCGTACACGGTTAAACGGCGGGGCCGACCGGAATTCGACGACACTCGGGCTTGCGGATGTATATTCAACCAGCGTGAACAGGGCTGCAAAAAGCGCGATCAGCGTAACAGTCAGATGGCTGTCGGCAAAGGTCATCGGGAGCATGACGGAAGGCGTCACGATCAATAGCACGACCAACATCGCGCGCAGAATTGCACCTGGCAGTCTGGATAGCACTGCGTTCTCACCCTCATTCCGGCCAGTCGCAGTACGTCGCCGCGTCTTTGTGCCGTTCTGATCCTGCGCTTTGGCAGGTTGCCTCATTGTCGTCATAATTTTGCCCAGTTTGCTAAATGTCGCAACCGTGGGTTCATATCTTGGTAAGAACTGGGGCAGATTTGCGACGCGGGTGGTGCAGCATTGCAACCATTTCGGCGCATCGGTGTGGCGGGCTCGTGCTTCACCACTGCGGATGGTGGAGATTGGCCAACACCCTACAAAATACAGATTTTCAGACTATCGACAGTATGCGTACTAATGCGGTTTGCTAAGTACGGATTGTTGTGCCGGGCGACGCAGATGGGCCGCGTCGCCCGGCAAAATTCCCTAAACCCAAGGGCGCACAGCACCTGCCTGCGCTTCAAATGTGTCAATCGCAGCGGCCTTTTCCATCGTCAGACCGATGTCATCGAGACCGTTCATCAGGCAATGCTTTTTGAAGCTGTCGACATCGAACGTGAAGACGTCGCCATCCGAAGATGTGATCGTCTGCGCTTCGAGGTCGACTTCGATCCGGGCATTCGACCCCTTTTCTGCGTCTTTCATCAGTACGTCGACCTGTTCTTGCGGCAGCGCAATCGGCAAGATGCCGTTCTTGAAACAGTTGTTATAGAAGATGTCCGCGAAGGACGGCGCGATCACGCAGCGAATGCCAAAGTCCTTGATTGCCCATGGCGCATGTTCCCGTGACGACCCGCAGCCGAAGTTCTCGCCGGCCACCAGAATTTCCGCATCGCGGTACTGCGGTTTATTCAGGACAAAGTCGGGGATTTCCTTGCCGTCATCGTCATAGCGCATTTCGTCAAACAGGTTCACGCCAAGCCCGGACCGCTTGATCGTTTTCAGAAACTGCTTGGGAATGATCATGTCTGTATCGATGTTTACCAGCGGCATAGGCGCGGCGATGCCACTCAGCTTGTCGAATTTATCCATTGTTCCGATCCTTTCGGTCAGGGGACGCGGGATGTCGCATCCAAAGTTATGTGGAGTCTAAGACCGCGCGCGGCGGTCAGGTCTTTTGAATTTTCTGCATCTGGAGGCCAACTGTGCAAGGCTTGCATCCATTTCAATTGGAAACGGCATGTTTACCTCCGATCTTTGCTGCGAAGTAGCGGTCTGCCAGATTGCGCAGATGCGCCATCATGGCCGAATTCTGGGTCGCAAACCCCGCCTTCGATCCGCCATGCACAATCTTGCGGGCAGCGGTCTGGACAGATTTGGCAAGGCCGATGTGTTCGCGCACCAGTATCCGGCTAGTCGCCCAGCGTCCGCCAAATGTCGTGCCCTGAAGCGGCCCGAGTATGCCGCGCTTGGCGAGGTCCTGCATCAGCACCTCTGCTTGCGCGACCGGTACTTTGACCGCTTGCGCAAGCCCCCAAACGCTGAACGATCCGCGGGTCTGTGCGTGCATGATGGCCCCATGCAGCGCGGCCTTACTGTAAGTCGCTGGTGCAGCTGCAACGGTTGCGCCGGGCAAAAGCGGTGCGGCAACCGCACTGCTGAACAGGCCAAGGAAACTGCGGCGCTTCATGCGATCGCTCCTGTGCAACGGGGACTCAGCGTCATGCCTTGATCGCGGCAAACCTGACGCAAGTGTGCGATCAGGCGACTGAGGTCTGTTTCCAGCGTCAGTGACTTGTGCGCTGTCCTGGGGGGTGCAATGCGATCCTTGCGGACTTGGGCGCGCGCCTGTCGTGCGGCCTTGTCCAGCCCCCATGTATCCGGTTTCAGGATGTTGCTAACAGCGCGCACGTTCGGGCCGCCGAAGACTGGCTTGACCAGACCGTTCCGCGCCATTTCAGCGATCATTGCTTCGGCCTGTGGGACGCTGACCTTCAGACAGTGTGCGATCCCGCGCGCACTGACGTGCGCACGGGTACGTGCGTGAAATACAGCAAGGCCGTAGGTGTAGCGATTAAAGCTGGCCACCTGAGCGGCAGGAAGTGATGGCAAGACAGGCATAGCGATAGCCGCACCAAGTGCGGTGAGGAAGCTGCGGCGTTTCATGAGGTCCGCAGCCTCCGAGCAATGGACGTCAGACGCTGGCGGTTGCTGGGTCTGTCTGTTTGCGCGCGTCCGGGCGCAGCATGATCAGCGCGATCCCTGTGGTCATCAGTTCGATCGCCAGCAGGATACCTGGCACCGTGACGGCTGCCGTGAACAGGTTGAAGGCAATCATGACCGCGAGCGCGACAGAAACGATGCCTGAAATCGCCAGCATCCAGATCGAGTATGTTCTGAACCGCTTGCCAGCAAGGTAAAGCTGCATAATGCCCGACGCAAAAAACGCTGCGCCAAGCACAATGGTCAGCGACACCATGCCGCCAAACGGATTGATCAGGAACGACAAGCCGAGCAGAACGCCCAACACTCCGAATGCGCCGTTCCACAGCCGATCTTCGGACTCGCGGAAAGCTTCGACGATATGAAGCACCCCCGCCAGAATGAATGACCAGCCTACGATCAACGTTGCCGTCAACGACGCCAATTGCGGCAGCAGAAATGCCAGCAGCCCGCCCAGCATAAGGACGATTCCAGAAACGATATGTAAGATGCGACCATGCATGATCCGTCTCCTTTCGTGTGAATAGTTCACGAAAGAAACCAACGAACTGCCGGTTTTGTTGCATCTGTTTCACATCAGTTCCCGCACATCCGTCAGTTTACCGGTGATTGCGGCGGCAGCCGCCATTTGTGGCGACATCAGATGCGTGCGCCCGCCACGGCCCTGACGGCCTTCGAAGTTGCGGTTGGACGTTGCCGCGCAGCGCTCGCCCGGTGCCAGCTGGTCGGGGTTCATCGCAAGACACATGGAACAGCCTGCAAGGCGCCATTCGAAACCGGCGTCGATAAAGATTTGTGCCAGTCCTTCTTCTTCGGCCTGTGCGCGCACAAGCCCCGATCCCGGAACGACCATCGCACGCAGACCGTCCTTCTTTTTCTTGCCTTTCAGAATGGCCGCAGCAGCGCGCAGGTCTTCGATGCGCCCGTTTGTGCAGGACCCGATAAAGACCGTATCAATCTCGATCTCGTTCAATGGCGTGCCGGGTTTCAGACCCATATAGTCGAGCGAACGTTGCGCCGCACCGACCTTGCCACCCTGAAAATCGCTCGCGGCGGGGACATGGGCGGTGATTGGCAACACGTCTTCAGGCGATGTGCCCCACGTGACGACAGGGGCGATGTCATCGCCCTTGATCGTAATGACCTTGTCCCAATGTGCGTCGTCATCGGAATAAAGCGTGCGCCAGTAGGCTTCGGCAGCTTCCCAAGCGGCCCCTTTCGGGGCGTGCGGGCGGCCTTTGCAGTATTCAAACGTCTTTTCGTCCGGCGCGATAAGTCCTGCGCGTGCGCCGCCTTCGATTGCCATGTTGCAGACGGTCATGCGCCCTTCCATGGACAGATCGCGGATCGCTTCGCCACAGTATTCGATCACATAGCCTGTGCCGCCGGCAGTGCCGGTTTCGCCAATCACGGACAGGGTGATGTCCTTGGCCGTCACGCCGGGGCGCAGTTTGCCGGTGATTTCGACCTTCATGTTCTTGGATTTCTTCTGGATCAACGTTTGCGTGGCCAGAACATGCTCCACTTCGGATGTGCCAATGCCATGGGCAAGCGCCCCGAAAGCACCGTGGGTCGCGGTATGGCTGTCGCCGCAAACGACCGTCATGCCCGGCAGCGTCCAGCCCTGTTCAGGGCCGACGATATGGACGATTCCCTGACGCACGTCAGAGACGGGGTAATAATGGATACCGAAGTCTTTTGCGTTCTTATCGAGCGCTTCAACCTGAACGCGGCTGTCTTCAGTCATGGTTGCCGCATTTGCGCGATCCAGCGTCGTGGGGACGTTGTGATCGGGAACAGCGATCGTCTTGTCGGGGGCCCGGACAGACCGGCCAGCCATGCGCAGCCCTTCAAAGGCCTGCGGGCTTGTCACTTCGTGAACAAGATGGCGGTCAATATAAAGCAGGCAGGTGCCGTCTTTTGCCTCGTGCGCGACGTGGTCATCCCAGATTTTATCATAGAGCGTTTTGGGGGACATGGTCCTCTCCCGTTGGTTATGTGCGTTTCAAGCGTGGGGAATGGCAGGCCCTTTTCGGGGCCGGACGATCATAGGTGGGCGAGAATGGTGCAATCGGCACCATAAAAGCGCCAAGGCAGGCGCGCGCGGTCATCCATGTCGAAAATCGGTGTCATGGCATCCAGATATACCCACTCCATGAGTCCCGCAAGAGTGATCGACTAGCCGATCCCCTGCGTATGAAGGCTAAATGGAGCATTTTGATGAAATCCTTTGTCCTGATTGCCGCCCTCGCGCTGGCCTGTCCCGCCGTGGCTGAGACCTACGGCAAATACGAAACCCCGCAATACAGCGTATTGGAACAGGACGGTTCGTTCGAAATCCGCCAGTATGAGCCCGCCTTGATGGCCGAAGTGACGGTGCGGTCGAGCCAATCCGGTGCCTTGCGGCAGGGATTTCAGATCCTTGCCGGATACATCTTTGGCGGCAACACCAGTGCGGCGAATGTCGCGATGACATCGCCCGTTGCGCAAGCGCCAGCCGAAAACATCGCAATGACCTCTCCTGTGACGCAGACGGGCGGTGACGGGCTTTGGACTGTGCAATTCATGATGCCATCGCAATACACGATGGACACGTTGCCCGAACCAAAAAACGACGCGATCCGCTTTGTCATGTCGCATCCAGGCAGGCAGGTCGCCGTGCGGTTCAGCGGCTGGGCCGGGTCTGGTCGACTGGTCGCGAAAGAGGCAGAATTGCGGGCCTATGCCGCCCGTGAAGGGCTGAACATCACGGGACCAGCACAATATTTGATCTACGATGATCCCCTGACCTTGCCATGGCAGCGGCGCAATGAGGTGGCCCTGCCGATTGAGTAACTGCAGTTTGTTGCCCAGTCGCGTTGTTCAGCGTGGGTGCCGGCATCAGACAGTCGCAGACGCCGTAACGACGAACAGCATGTGCAGAAACGAAATCCCCACGACCATGAGACATCCGACCACTCCGTAGAGCCAGTGCAGCTGGTTGAAACGTATGCGCCAGTAAATGATCAGACCGGGGATCAGGAACGTTGGCACGACGATTGCCGCCCAGATATAGATTCCGGAAAAAATGAAGTATTTGTGGACGCCCAACGTGGTGAACAGAATGACAAAACTAACCGCACAATAAAGGATTGCGATCCAAATCGGGTTCATGCGGGTCATCTTTGTCGGTTCCTTCGTAAGAGGTGGCTTTTCTTGTCCCTCACTCTTATCCGAACTGCGGAACCAGACCAGTGCTTGAACGTTGCCAGCGCCCATGCAAAACTTTGAAAAAGCAGGTAAAGGGCACCAATGTCGCGACACGTCAGCACGACCGGACCAGATGATGTGATTGCAGGCCAAGGTCCTGAGGCCACGCCACCAGACGGTATGCCACCGTCGCCCGACGTTGCGTTGGAACAGGTTGTCGTTGTCGGCCAGTCCCTGATTTCACAGGCCGAAGTCTTTCTGCTGAGCCTGTTTCGCACGTGGAACCTGTATCAGGTCCTGATCGCTATCGCCGTCCTTGTCGTCGCGCAGTTGCTGCGCGCTGTGCTGGGCCCACGCATCCGTGCATGGATGGGTAGCCGCGAGAATTGGCCGAAATGGCGAATGCGCGTACTGGTCGTCGTCCACCAGCGATTGCGCGCCATCTTCTTTGTGCTGCTGATCTGGCTTGTCATTTTCGCAATGCGCGAAATCACCTGGCCCAGTCGCAGTTACCTACTGAGCGTGATCGGCACACTGGCACTTGCGTGGCTTATCGTCGTTTTCGTCACCCGCCTGATCAAAAGTAACTTTCTGCGTAAATTCGTGCGTTACGGCGCCTGGATTTACGTCACACTTTATATCCTTGGCCTTGTAAGCGAGGCCGAACAGCTGCTGGACAGCCTTGGCTTTTCCATCGGTGAATTCCGGATTTCGATGCTGTTGGTGGTACAGGGCATTGTCATCCTTGGCGCATTGGTGACCGCTGCGCGATTCATCACCACGACGACCGCTGCCCGGATCCGCACGAACGAGGATATCAGCCCGTCGATGCAGGTGCTGATCGTCAAGATCATGCAGATCGCCTTTTATGCGGCGGCGTTTTTCATCGGCGTACGGGCCATCGGCATCGATTTGACGGGCCTTGCTGTGCTGTCCGGTGCGATCGGTGTCGGCCTTGGTTTTGGTCTGCAAAAGGTTGTGTCGAACCTTGTGTCCGGCGTCATCATCCTGCTGGACAAGTCGATCAAACCTGGGGACGTTATCAGCCTCGGCGATACCTTCGGCTGGATCAATTCGCTTGGCGCGCGTTACGTGTCGGTCGTTACCCGCGACGGCAAGGAATATCTGATTCCGAACGAAGACCTGATCACCGGTCAGGTGGTCAACTGGTCCCATTCCAACGATTTCGTGCGGCTTGATATCTATTTCGGCACGGCCTATCACGACAACCCCCACGACGTGCGCAAGATCGCGATCGAGGCTGCCCAAAGCGTTGACCGGGTGCTCAGTTTCCGCCCTACTGTCTGTCACATCGTCGGGTTTGGCGACAGTTCCGTCGACTACATCCTGCGCTTTTGGATCAAGGACCCGACAGGTGGCCTGACCAACATCCGCGGCAACGTGTATCTGGCGCTGTGGGATGCGTTCAAGGAACACGACATCTCGATTCCGTTCCCGCAGCGCGAAGTGACAATGCTCGAAGGATCGCAGATCAGGCATGGGGCGCTGGACTGATCCAATCCCTGCCTGACGGCTGCGGGCTGCCACACTCTCGCCCTTTCCTGCCCATCGAAGTGCCCGATTTCCATGTATTGCTGGGCGGATTACGCGTTCGTTTACAGGCATTCAAGGACAGGACATGACTTATAGTGGTTTGATCAACGATCCCCAATCCGGGCTTTCCCCGCGCGGGCCATTCCCCCTTCGCCTTGCCGTTTTCACCCTGATCGCTGCCGGTTTGGGCTGGGCGTTCAGTGAATATATGCCGCAGATTAAAGATATGACCGGGCGCGCGGGCCTTGGCCTTGGTCTGGTGATCGCGCTGGTTCTTCTCACCACACATGTATCCTATGAACGTGGGCAGCGCATGTTCGCTGCTGTGTTGTTTGCCGCTGCATTTGTCATCGGAATGTGGGGCCTTTGGATTCAGGCCCGGTTTGACGGGCTGCCGACAGTCGCGCAACTACAGGCCGCTTTCGCGGATACATCCTACAGCGTGCAATCCTTCGGCAAAACGTTCGATCTGCGCGGCTATATGTTCGAATTCTGGGTGGGTTTGACGGCCCTTTTTGCAGCAGTTCCGCTGCTGGCATCCTTGTCCAAACAAAAGGCCGCGCGCGTTCCACACAATCCGTTCGACATCCATCCCGACTTTGCCGATCCGATGGCAAAGCATCTTTTTCTGCAACCGCTGTTGAGCTTTGGAATCGCGGCTGGCGCGGTCTACGCATACCCTTATTTGGTCGCCTACGAATTGCCGCTGCAGATCGCGCTGTTCCCGCCACTTGCGGCAGGGCTGCTGTACACCAAGCTGCACATGCGCCTTGCCAAAGCCCTGATCGTATCAATCGTTGGCGGCATTGCCGGCGCTGCCGGATTCTGGTTGCCGTGGCATTACATGACCTTCGGACAAGAGGCGACGCTGGCATTCGTGCAATCCGCACCACAGCAGATGCTGGCCGAAGTGCAGACCATGGCCGAAGGGTACGGGTATGTCAGTACCGCCCTTGGCAATACGACAGACTACACACCATGGACGTTTGAAATCTGGGCCGGATTGACGGCGGCTTATCTGTTGCTGCCTTTGGTGGTCACACTGCTGCGCCGACTTGCACCTGTGCTGCGGATCGCCTGAGGCGTCTGGAACCGGCCAATTCGCCGGATACGGAAGTGCCGGTTTCCGCCTGATCGCTGGACGAACACCGCGTCACAGGCTGTCACCCGTTGAGATTGCGCAAATCCGTGTTATTGTAGGGTATGCCTTGTTCCGGGGCGATACACCGGAGCTCAACATTGGAGGACAATGAACTGTCTTTATCCACCTCGGCCGCACATGCGGCCAAGCGCGGGCCGGACATGACACAGGCCACGCAAACCGCCACCAGCGACGCCCTGCTCGCTGCTATCCTGAAATCACTGGACGACGACAAGGCCGAAGACGTGGTCAGCTTTGACCTGCGCGGCAAGTCCGAGATCGGCGACCATATGGTCATCGCTTCCGGCCGTTCGACCCGCCAGGTCAGCGCGATGGCCGAGAAACTGGTCGATCGCATGAAGCAGGCCTATGGCATCATCTCCAAGGTCGAAGGCAAGGACATCGGCGACTGGGTTCTGATCGATACCGGTGACGTCATCGTTCATATCTTCCGTCCCGAAGTGCGCGAGTTCTATCAGCTCGAGAAGATGTGGCAGCCTGCATCCGAGGTCGCTAAGGCGACCTGATGCGCGTCACCGTCTGTGCGGTCGGTCGGCTGCAAGCCCGATCGGAAGAACGTGCCCTGACCGATGACTATATGAACCGGTTCTGCCGCGCCGGTCGCCCGCTGGGCTGGGGCCCTTTCATCGAACACGAAGTCGAAGACAAGAAGGGCGGCGGTATGGCTGCCGAGGCCGAACTGTTGCGCAAGGCAATCCCAAAGGGCGATTTGCTTGTGACGCTGGATGAACGTGGCAAGCTGCTGACGTCACCGGATTTCGCGCGGAAACTGAGCGACTGGGGCGATCAGGGCCGCGATGTGACCTTTCTTATCGGTGGCGCTGACGGCATTGATCCTGCTTTACGGGCGGAGGCGGATTTTTCCGTGAGCTTTGGAAAGATGGTTTGGCCGCACAAGCTGGTGCGGGTGATGCTGTCCGAACAGCTGTACCGGGCCGCGTCGATCCTGTCGGGCGCGCCCTATCATCGGGTGTAGACCCTTCGGGGAAAGTTTGATTGGACAAAGAAAGACAGGCCGGGGTGTTTCGTGTCTGACGCAGGTGCGCTAAGCAGGCGGCAGACATTCGATGGAGCGGGCGCATGGCACAAAAACCGGTTGTTTTATGTATTCTGGATGGCTGGGGTATTGGCCCAACGACAGAGGGTAATGCCCCCGCACTTGCCAACACGCCGCATTTCGATCGGATCATGGCAGAATGCCCAAGCGCACAGTTGGTGACCCATGGCAAGGATGCTGGTCTGCCGACAGGGCAGATGGGCAATTCGGAAGTGGGACATACCAATATCGGTGCTGGGCGGGTCGTCGCCATGGACCTTGGCCAGATCGACCTTGCGATTGAAGACGGATCTTTTGCGCAGGCAGAGGCCCTTGTGCAGTTTGCTGCAAAGCTCAAGCAGACCGGTGGCTGGGCGCATCTGATGGGTGTCGTTTCTGCCGGGGGTGTGCATGGTCATTACCATCACATTGCCGCCGTGGCCCATCTTTTGAACATGCAAGGCATCACCGTCGTCGTCCATGCCTTGACCGACGGGCGTGACGTAGCCCCGCAATCTGCCCATGATTACATGGCCAAGCTGATCCAGATGCTGCCGGAAGGTGTAAAAATTGCCACCGTCACGGGCCGCTATTTTGCCATGGATCGCGATAACCGTTGGGACCGGGTACAAACCGCCTTCAATGCGATCGTCCATGGCGAAGGCGACAAGGCGGAGAACCCAAAAGCCGCTATAGAACAGGCCTACGCAGCGGGCAAGACCGATGAGTTTATCTCCGCCACGGTCATCGCGAATTACGACGGACTGCGCGAAGAGGACGGGCTGTTCTGTCTTAACTTCCGCTCTGACCGTGCCCGCGAAATTCTCGAAGCCATCGCCAATCCTGAGTTCGAGGGTTTTCCGCGCGAGATGCCACAGTTGGCCGCAAGACTTGGCATGGTTGAATACTCCGACCGTCACACAGCGTGGTATCCGGCCGTTTTCCCCAAGCGCGAGATCAAGAACACACTGGGTGCCTGGGTCGCCAAGAAGGGTCTGCGCCAGTTCCGCCTTGCCGAAACCGAGAAATATCCGCACGTCACATTTTTTCTGAACGGCGGTGTCGAGACACCTGAAAAGGGCGAAGATCGCCATATGCCACCATCACCGAAAGTCGCAACCTATGACATGCAACCAGAGATGTCCGCAGCCGAGGTGACCGAAGCTTTTGTCAAGGCAATCAAGGACGGCTATGACTTGATCGTCACGAATTATGCTAACCCCGATATGGTTGGCCATACCGGCGATCTGGAAGCGGCGAAAAAAGCCTGCGAAGCCGTCGATCACGGCTTGGGCGAGGTTCTGGCAGCGCTGGACTCTGTTGGTGGTGCGATGATTGTCACGGCCGATCACGGCAACTGCGAGACAATGATCGACCCTGAAACCGGCGGCCCCCATACTGCTCATACACTGAACCCCGTGCCTGTTGTATTGGTCGGTGGCCCGCAGCGTGCAAAATTGCATGACGGTCGCCTTGCCGATCTCGCCCCGACCATCCTTCAGTTGATGGGCCTTGAAAAGCCGGAAGAAATGACCGGCGAAAGCTTGATCGACTGATGCTGCGCCTTGCGGCCTGCCTTTTTTGCCTGGCCACCCCGACGTCTGCACAGGACAGCGCCGGTGCCGCGGCGCAGGCCGCTGCCGACCGGCTGGAAGCTGCATCCGTGCAGTTGTCGAAAGCCGGCGGCGCACGTGACCGAGTGCGGGCACTGACCGCGACCGTGCGCGCCTACGAGGACGGGTTGGCCGCGATGCGCGACGGGTTGCGCCGCGCGGCCATCCGGGAACAGACCCTCAGGGCAACGCTGGATGCGAAGAGCACCGAGGTTGGGCAACTGCTGGGCGTCTTGCAGGCGACCGGTCAAACATCCGGCCCGTTGTCCTTGCTACACCCCAATGGAGCCCTTGGCACCGCACGTGCCGGGATGATCGCGGCGGATGTCACACCTGCACTGCAAGCCGAGGTCAACACGCTGCGTGCGCAATTGGAAGAGGTCGCCTTGCTGCGCAGCCTGCAGGAGAGCGCTGCTGAAACGCTGGAACAGGGACTGGCTGGCGCGCAAGAGGCCCGATCCGCCTTGAGCGAAGCGATTTCGGATCGCACGGATCTACCCCGACGCTTTACCGATGATCCCATTCAGACCGCGTTGCTGATCGCCAGCACTGAAACGCTGGATGGCTTTGCAAGCGGTCTGACAGACGCGTTCCTGAACCAACCGGGCGGGACAGATGCACGCGCAGCGAAGGGATCGTTGGCCCTGCCTGTGCAAGGGCAAGTGCTGCGCGGTTTCAATGCGGCCGACGCAGCGGGCATCACGCGCCCGGGCGTCATCCTTGCCACACGACCAAGGGCGCTTGTCACAACCCCCGTTCCCGCGACTCTGCTGTTTCAGGGGCCATTGCTGGAGTACGGCAACGTCGTTATCGTCGAACCCGCGCCGGACGTCCTTTTTGTCTTTGGCGGGTTGGCAGAGGTTTATGGCACAGTTGGGCAGGTCCTTCCTGCGGACGCGCCAATTGGCCTGATGGGCGGGGAAGCGCCCAGCGTTAACGTGATTTTGACTGAAAATGATGCAACAACGCCAACTGCGGCGTCGGAGACCCTTTATCTTGAGGTCAGGGAAGGGCAAAGTCCCGTGGACCCAGCCACGTGGTTCGTGCTGGACTAGATAGGATTGAAGATGAAAAAGCTGATGATCGCCGCTGCGAGTGGCACGTTACTTGGTCTGGTCGGGACCACACAAATCGCTGGCCCCTTGCTTGCGCAGGAAGCCGAAGAGAATGTGAACGTCTACGAGCAGCTTGATCTTTTCGGGGACATTTTCGAGCGGATCCGGTCCGGCTATGTCGAAGAGGTCAACGAGAAAGAACTGATCGAGGCTGCGATCAACGGCATGCTGACGTCGCTTGACCCGCATTCCAGCTATCTGTCTGCCGAGGATGCCGCCGATATGCGCGTCCAGACACGCGGGGAATTCGGCGGGCTTGGACTTGAAGTCACGCAGGAAGAGGGTTGGGTGAAGGTCGTGTCACCCATTGATGGCACCCCAGCGGCAGCAGCTGGCATGGAAGCCGGTGATTTCATTACCGCAGTCGATGGCGAGGGTCTGCTGGGCCTGACCCTTGATGAAGCGCTTGAACTGCTGCGCGGGCCTGTCGGGTCGGAAGTCATCATCACCGTCGTGCGTGACGGGGAGGTCGAACCCTTCGATGTCTCTATTATCCGCGATACCATCAAACTTACCGCCGTGCGTACCCGCACGGAAGGCAAGGCCGTCGTGCTGCGTATCACCACATTTAACGCACAGACCTTCCCGAATCTGCAGGAAGGGCTGGCTGAACAGATCGCTGAAGCTGGCGGAATCGAAAATATCGACGGGATCGTCATCGACCTGCGAAATAACCCAGGTGGGCTTCTCAATCAGGCCGTTTACGTGTCCGATGCGTTTCTAGATGCCGGCGAGATCGTTTCGACCCGTGGCCGTGATCTCGCGGATAGCGACCGCTTCAATGCGACCGCGGGTGATCTGGCGCAGGGCAAGCCGATTGTCGTCTTGATCAACGGCGGTTCTGCCTCGGCATCAGAAATCGTTGCCGGTGCTTTGCAGGATCACCGCCGCGCGATTGTCGTAGGAACGAAATCCTTCGGCAAAGGCTCTGTCCAGACGGTCGTGCCGCTGCAGGGTGAAGGCGCGATGCGTATCACCACAGCCCGCTACTACACACCGTCGGGGCGCTCTATCCAAGCACTTGGTATCTCGCCCGACATCATCGTGGAACAGCCGCGTCGCGAACCCGATCCCGAGGATGCGGAAGAAGAGGCTTCACCACGGTTCCGGTCAGAAGCGGACCTGCGCGGATCACTGAACAATGACAGCTTGTCCGAAGATGAGATTCGCCAGATCGAGGAAGATCGCGCCCGTGCAGAAGCTGCCGCAGAACTGCGGGAAGAGGATTATCAGTTGGCCTATGCCATTGATATTCTGAAAGGTTTGAACGCTCTGGGTCCGCAGGAAGTATCGAACGGCCAGTAACCAATCATGGATCGGGGGCCATGTCCCCGGTCCATCGTTCCGCCAAAATTTGGCCCAGTTCTTGAGATAGGAATGCTGGGTACAACTTTGAGCGGACCTGAAATTGTCAGCCACTGATCGATCACGCGCGCGGCTTCATGATTTTCTAAGCCGAACCAAAGCTGCCCGAGACGGGCGGCTTGACGCTGATTCACCGCCATATGGTCGTCGCAACACCAAAAAGCAGCTGCCGCTCGCGCAGTCCGGGGGTCCTTTCAGCCCTGTGTATGAGTACCGGCTGCAGAACTTCCTGCTTTTCATGACGGTCGCATTCCTCGCAGGGGTCTTCGCGATCCTTTGCGGCAAGCTGTTCATGTTCCATATCGCAAGTGACATGGGGCTTACGGGGCCGAACCTCCAGACCAATGGATCAGTATTTGCCGGTTGTCTGATTTTTGTAATTTTTGCGCTGGTCTTACGATACCGATCATTAATCGAATACGGATCGGCAATGACAGGGTTCTTCGCGTTGCTGTTGTTGGAGCCATCGTTCGTTGCGTCTTTCCCCAACGCATGGGCGGGCTTCTTTTCAGACAGCTATGTACAGACCATCAAAACAGCCCACCCTGACACGACCCCATGGATGTGGAATATCGTGCGAGATTTCTACTTATTCGAATAGTCCCGCTTTAACGAACCCCAAGATTGGCTGCCCGCTGCAATCCATGCTATCGTCGACCGGCGCGTCAGGGCGCGACCGATCCGCGGGAAGGGCCAAGCCTATCTGACTTTTTGGAACGACGACCTATCGCTGACCTTCTTTCAGGTCCGAGGGCGCGGATACCGGACTTATGAAAGGAGGCTTTTATGCCCGTTCTTCCAGCACGCCCGTCGCTAGAGCATCTCAAGAAGCAAGCAAAGAGATTGCTAAGATCTGCGCGGGCGAATGATTTAGACGCACTCGCGCAGGTTGGGCCCTATTTCGGCGATCCATCGCAAATCTCGCTTCAGCAAGCCCAGCTTGTCATTGCGCGGGATCACGGGTTTTCCAGCTGGACCAAGCTGAAACACCATGTTGAAGCCGGTTCGCCGGATGCGTCCAAGACAGAGCAACGAGCCAACTACTTTCTTGATCTGGCGTGTCTGCACTACGGGCCTGACAACACCCGTGGTCCACAAAACTTCGCGGACGCAGCAGAGGTCTTGCGGATGTATCCCGAAATCGCACGGCATTCGGTGCATACGGCGGCGGCTGTTGGTGATGTAGAGGCGCTGCGCGAGATGGTGGCAGAAGATCCGCGTTCCGTGGATCGAAAGGGCGGCCCCTTTCAATGGACACCTTTGATGTACGCCGCCTATGCCCGCCTTCCCTACGTTTCGACCTATCCGGCTGGTCAGGTTCTGCTGGATGCCGGAGCTGACCCAAATGCCCATTACATGTGGGGCGGAACCTATCGGTTTTCTGTGTTGACCGGTATTTTCGGTGATGGAGAAGGTGGCAAGGCGCGTCTGCCAGAACATCCCGAGATGGTGCGCTTTGCGCGCGCCGTTTTGGACAAGGGTGCGAACCCGAACGACAGTCAGGGGGCCTATAACCGTTGCTTCAGTCCGGACAACACGCATCTTGAATTGATGCTGGAGTACGGGCTGAAGGACAGCGACCCATCGGATTGGTGGCTGACCGAGCCTGACCGCAATCCGGCGGATCATCGCACCATGCATTTCCAGCTGATTATCGCGTTGCGATGGGGATATGCCGACCGCGCGCGCCTGTTGATCGACCACGGAGTCGATATCAATTCACCTGATAACAATTATTATCCAACGTATACGGTCGGTTACACGCCCTATCAGGTGGCCTTGATGCGCGGGATGCCAGAGATTGCGGCGTTGATCAAAGCCAAGGGCGGTCGTGCTGACCCTCTTGACGGGCGGCAGGCCTTTCAGGCTTCCTGCATGCAAGGCGACTTCGAGACAGCCAGCCGCCTCGCCGTTGTTCATTTGGGGGCAGAGCCGGATACGGAACGGGAGCTTCTGCGGGAGGCAGCGGGGAACGGCAACCTTGCCGCCGTGCAGACGATGATCCGGCTGGGGTTCGAACTGAGCCGCGCTGGAACACGCACCCCCTTGCATGTGGCGGCCATCAACGGGCATGTCGAGGTCATTCGCGCCTTGATCGACGCAGGGGCCGACACGGCGATGCGCGATCCAGATTACAATACACCGCCATTTGTGCACGCGATGCACGGCCTTCAGGACGAAGCAGCGGCAATTCTGGTTGCAAGTCCGATGGATATATTTGCGGCCGCCGCGATGGGGCGCAAAGATCTTGTTGAATCCGCTTTGTCAGAGGACGCTACTCTCGTGCATGCGCGTTTCCGCTCTGTCCGTACCGGCCCGCAGGAACGCCACGAACGCGACTGGGCGACGCCGCTTTGGTTTGCAGCCGTGAACGGCAAGACAGAGGTCGTTCAGATGCTTCTTGACCGCGGTGCCGACCCGACGATTGCGGATGATGAAGGCCGCACCATTGTAGAATATGCCAAGGACGAAGGACATGGTGACATCGTTGCATTGCTGCAAGCAACGGCAACTTAGGTCACTTTGATCTTTGGCAAACTGGACAGATCAACCGACACGAGCGCGCCGCGTTGCTGCACGACCACCCGCGACAGGGCGCAGGCATAGCCGATGCAGTCGGTGATTGCTGCACCTGAAGCGTGGCCCGCGAATACACCCGCGTTGAAGCTATCGCCTGCTGCGGTCGTATCGACGATCTTTTTGACTGGGGTTACGGTCACTTCACCGCTTTCGTCCCCTTTGACGTAGCGCACTGGTGCCGCACCGTTTTTAACGATGATTGTGGTCGCACCCGCCTTGCGATAGCGCGCCGCAGTCGCTTCAGGGCTGGCGTCATTGAACCATTCCGCCTCATCTTCGAATGAGGGGAGCGCGATGTCGCTGACAGCTGCACCTTGCATGATCGTTTGGGTCATCTCGCTGTCCGATGTCCAAAGCCTTGGGCGCAAATTGGGATCGAATGCGATTGATTTCCCGCCCGCCCGTGCTTCGCGAAGCGCAGCGAGAAGGGTTGCGCGGCTGTCAGGCGAAAGGATCGCCAAGGTGATGCCCGAAAAATAGATGAGATCGGTGTTGTCCATCGCATCAGCCAGCAAAGCCGGATCATCAGCTAACGTCCTAGCTGCGGACTGTCCGCGCCAATATGAAAAGCTGCGCTCTCCCTGATCGAGAGAAATCAGATACAAGCCAACGGTCTTATTGGGCGAAACCTGTACAAACCGATCGCCGATGCCACTCTCGCGCATGAACGCGCGCATCTTTTCCGAAATCGCGTCATCACCTACGGCTGTCAGATAAGACACCTGCACATCCGGCGCACATCGGGCGAGATACCATGCCGTGTTGAACGTATCGCCCGCAAAACCCAAGCGGAAATCGCTGGCTTTGTCGGTTGGGGCCAGTTCGGCCATGCATTCGCCAATCGCCAGAACACGCATGATCATGGACCTTTTAAGAAAACAGCATACCGCCGTTGATATCGATATTCGTGCCGGTCATGAATGCGCTGTCATCGCAGGCAAGGAACAACACGAGGTTTGCGGCATCGTCTACATGACCCTGACGCTTGAGCGGCGCGTTTGCTTCGAACCCGCGACGACCGGCATCCGGCGTGTGGATGTTGTGAAAATCGGTGTCGATCATTCCTGGACACAGCGCATTGACGCGGATGTCGGGGCCAAGTTCCTTGGCCAGCCCGCGCGTCATGGCCATCACAGCACCTTTGGCCGTCGCATAGGCCACGGCACCCGGGCCACCCCCGTCGCGCCCCGCCTGAGAGGCGATATTCACGATTGCTCCGCTCTTCAAATGGGCGAGACAGGCCTTGGTCATCATGAAGGTCGACGTCACATTCAGCGTTATGACCGCTTCCCAATGGGCAAGCTCCATCTCGGCAATGGTCTTGCGCGCGATCAGCCCGCCAGCGTTATTGACGAGCACATCAACACCACCAAAGGCGTCGACCGTGGCCCCGACCAACGCGTTCACACCGTCTTGCGTGTTCAGATCGGCCTGCACGGCGATTGCCTTGCCGCCTGCCCCTTCGATCTTGGCGACAACCGCATCAGCACCCTTTGAGCTTTCAAAATAGCTAATCGCAATATTTGCACCTTCGGATGCAAGTTTCGTGGCCACAGCGGCTCCGATATCGCGTCCACCACCTGTGACGATGGCCGTTTTTCCGGCGAGTTTCATGGTCGTCCTTCCTGTTGTTCGGCTCGTACAATGCGGTCTTGGGCTAGCGCTTCAACTTCATGAAGTAGTCGAAGACTTCGGGCACGTTGCCGCTTCCCATGCCCGCGTCGGCAGCGGCCTGAAGGGCATGCGATGCCCCCTCGGCGATCGGTGCCTGCGTGCCCATGTCTTCGACCATCTGTAGAAAATAGCGCAAATCCTTGTTGGCATTGTCGATCGAAAAGCCAAGATCGCTGACACCGTCGACGGCGTATTTCTTGCAAAATCCCATGAAAGGCGAATTTGACGGGCCCGCAGACATAATGTCAAAAAGCTGTGCGCGATCCACACCGGCGCGATCGGCGACGGCGAATGCCTGGCTCATCGCGCAGACGGTGGTCATGCCCATGTAGTTGTTGATCAGCTTCGTGACATGTCCAGCCCCAAGTGCTCCAAGGTAGAATACGTTCTCACCCTGTTCGTCGAGCACTGGTTTCACCCTATCAAAGGTTTCCTTGTCGCCAGCCGCCATGATGTTCAGCAAACCGTCCTTTGCGTGTGCCGGGGTGCGGCCAAGCGGCGCGTCGAGCATGCCCGCACCTTTGGCAGCAAGGTCCGCACCGATTTTGCGGGTGGATGCAGGGATGGACGTCCCGAAGTCGATCAGCACAGCACCTTCCTTGATACCTGCCAGAATACCGTCGTCGCCATAGACGAGCGATTCAACAACGTCAGAGGTCGTGACGCAAAGCATGATGATATCGCTGGCTTCGGCCAGTTCCTTGGGTGTCGATACCTCGCGCGCATTGCCGCGATCCACGACGGCGGCGACGGCATCTTTCTTACGGCCCATTACGACCAGTTCGAAACCTCTCTTTTGAAGGTTCTCGACCATATTGCCGCCCATTAGGCCGAGGCCGATGAAACCGATCACAGGTTTGGTCATGGCGCGTTCTCCGATGCGTTTCTGGTGTCCAATGGATCAAAGGAAGTCATCGCGGCGCGGCGTAAAGACATCCAAAAGCGTACCGGCCTCAAGGCAGGTCGCGCCGTGTTCGATATTGGGTTGTTTATAGAGCGAGTCACCTGCGCCGACGATGTAGGTTTCATCGCCGATCGTGAATTCGAACCTGCCCGACATGACGTAGGTGATCTGCTCGTGCGGATGGTGATGCAGCGGCGCGGTGACGCCCTTGTCGAAATGAACCTCGACCACCATCAAATTGTCGTTGTGTGCGCCCACCTTGCGGCTAAGCCCCGCGTCCACCGCGACACGCTCGCTTTCGTCTTCTGGAAAATAATTCTTAACGGTCATCTGTGTCTCCACGCGTCTCTCAGGTGTTTGCCAGTTTCTTCATCACAACCTTGAAGGTCTGCTCGTCCGGGTCCGTGAAATAGAGATCAGCGTCATAACCCTGATCATCCATGAAGTTGAAAATCCGTTTCGGCTCATCGAGCTTGTAGGGCACCAGAAGCGTTGCGATCCGGTGGCGCGTCGCCTTCGGAAAGGTCGCGGACAAGTAGGTGCTGACTGGCAATCCTTCGTATTCCGCAGGATCGACATCGGGAAATCCGGTTTCCTGACGAATTTCAGGTTTGCCCGCTTCGGACCAGACAAACTGGCCATAGAAACCAGCGCGTTCGCCCGTGTTGCGGAAGGATGACTTGCCTAGATCGAATGTATTGTTGGCATGCAGCAGCCAGTCGACAGTCACGGGGGTCGCTGCATCGACCTTATCGACAATCACGAAATACGAGTTGCGAACGAAATAGATCTCCCGCTCGGCACGCGTCACTTCTGGCGACAGGCTTTGATAGGCAGCCGTTGCATCGCCGCAGATATAGACGTGATCCTCGCGCTCTTCTGCCGCGATGATCCGGCCCGAAGCGGCCAGCGCCTTTGCCTTGTCCTTTTCTGCGTATTGGCCCTTACCATTGATCAGGATTGCGTTTTTCGAGCGGGTCTGCCGCCGCCACTCGCGATGCATGGAGGAATTGAAAGCGACGTAGTGGCCGGACTGGATTGCCAGATCTTCGCCATAAGCCGACAGGCAAAATGCGTTCTGGTCGCCGTGGCTGTGGCTGATCGAGCCATAGGGGGACGATTTGAAAACGAACTGGATATGTTCGTCTGGATCGGCCATCGCATGCTGGATGCCGACCCAGCCCACGCCTTTGAAGTGACGCATGCCCCCGGGGGGCTCCGTCGCCTCTACGGTGGGCCAGTCGGTCCGGAACGCCAATTCATCGAACCGCGTGTCCCACCAGCCCCAGTTGTAGAAATCGCCTTCCGTACCGGGGTTCAGCCGGTGGTTTTCGTCGCAATACCACTGGTACGCACCATTCCCGGTGACGCCACCAAACTGCCGCAGATTCATGCCGATCTTGATACAGGTGAGGTCACCCATGGTGCTATCGTCACCGAAGGTCGCGCGTCGTGTATCCGGTGCCTTGGTGAAAAGTGGGAAATCAGCGGTGTTCTGAAAGAACGGCCGTTCGTAAATACTGAGTCCCGTGTAGGACTTGAGCCAGTTCGCAGCGTCGAGCAGATAGGAGATGCCCGTCATCCAGTAGTGCGGTCCCTCTGCCCAACCGCCCTGCGCGTCGCCCCAGGGCGAATAAACCGTGTAGAGAAATTCGATCGAATAGTGCAGCCAGTCCTCTGCAGCACCCGTTTCGTCATCGCGCAGGAGGGCGATGCAGGCCGGGATGATACAGGACGACACGGACCGCACTGCGTGGCTGTCATAGGGAAAGAGATGGATTTTCGCGTTCAGGATCGCGTGTTCGGCGATGTCACGGGTCCGTTCCAAAAGCGCCGCGCGGACGGTTGCGCGTTCGTCCTCTGACAAATCATCGTAAAGCCAGTCATACCCCCAAGCCAGCGCGTTGCAGACGCGGTAGGCCCATTCGTCGGTATAGGCACGGCTGGTGACGCCCATGGGGTCCCAGCTTGCCGCCTCCAGCAACCACTCTTTCGCGCGGGCGGTCATCTCGGCGTTGTCTGTGACTTTGCCGCCGATGGCGAGGTGACGGATGGCATACCACAGCTCTTGCAGGTCGATGTAGGTTTGCCGCCAGATAGGGGCTGTACGCTTGTTGTCCGGGTAGCCTACGGGTTCGCGCATGACCTCGCGGTCCATCCACGGCAGGACCGACTTCTCGTAAAATGTGGACCATGTGCAGTGATCGGGGTCCGCGTTGATTGCCTTTTTGAAGTCTTTCACCCGGTCCGCTGTCATCCAAAGGCGCGGATGACCTGACGCGACACGAGCGAGCCGCGCTTGGCGCGATGGGAGCGGCGTCTCGGCAAGACCGTCTGCAAGGGTAAAGCTGCGATTACTGCTCCACGCGCTGGTTGGCTTGCCCGCTTTGGGGTCCCATGTAGCATAGGACCAGTGATAGTCACCCGGTTCCAGAACAGTATCAGGCGTGAAGAAGTTCAGCGGCAGGTCTTCAAAAACCTGCGTTTTGTCATTGGGAAATTTCGCGTCGTTCGAAACGCGCAGCACATAGCGCGCATCGTCTTCGATCACGGGAATCCACATGAAGCGCGGCGGGTTCTCTGTCACATCGGTGTCTGCCGTTGGGCTGTACTGGATCGTCAGACGCCCCGCCTTGGGTTCATCGAGCAATGGAAGGGTCTTAGCCGACATCGTGGAGGGATCCCGTTCGAAATGAGAGAGTAAAAGGTTCGGGGCGGCACCTATCGCCGCCCCGAACGAGTGGAATATCAGCCGCCGTACTGACGGTCATACGCGGATTGCATAACCCCAAGCAGTTCCTGCAGGCCCATTTCGTCCAGCTGGGCAAGGTAGGCATCCCAGTCTTCCATGACGTCTCCATTGCCAAGGATCCAACCTTGCTGACGTTCCAGCATGTAGTCGCGGATAGAACCCCAGGTCCGGTCATAGACTTCCTGTTCTTCGGCCGTGAAGGCCACGCCAAGGAAATCGGGGATCAGATAGTCTCCCTGTTCGTAGAGGTCGATCCCGGCCAGCGCAAATTCGTTCGTCCACTGGATTTCATAGTTGTAGTCCTGGAAATAGCCACGGCCCTGAAGTTGGGCACCGACCTGATAAAGAGACCGGTTAACCGGGCCCTGATCCAGGAATTCCTGCGTGAAGATCGGCTTACCGTCGATCATCTCGTAGTGCATTCCTTCGACGCCGAAGTTTGCCAAACGGCGGCCTTCCTCGGTGAACCAGAAGTCAAAGTACTTGATTGTCTCGACAGGGTTTTCGTTGGTGTGGCCAATCGCCCAGCCGTCCGGCTTTACAAGGATACGACGGTGTTCTTCGATCTGGTTGCCACCCACGGAGGCAGGCGGAACCATTGCTTCGAACTTGAATCCGTCGATTTCAGAAGACAGGCTGTTATAACCACCAGTGGACGCGAACCAGTCGTGGGTCGCCCCGCCAAGGTTTTCGGACAGCAGAAAGTCCCGTGCAGACGAACCGCGCGTAAAGACTTCTGCATCAATCAGACCGTCAGCGTACCACCGGGCCAGATTGCTGATACCATCGCGATAGCCTTCGCCGATATAGCCGTGGCTGATCGTGCCGTCTTCAACAAGGAAGTCATGGTAGGTGTCCGATCCGTGCGCGCGACCGTCCCAGAGCGTGACAAGACGGATCAGCTCTGGCCACTGACGTGCAAAGAATGGCACTTCGTCAGCCTCGCCGTTACCGTTGGGGTCCTGTGTCTTGAATGCACGCAGAACAGCTTCGTATTCCTCAACCGTTGTCGGCACTTCCAGTCCAAGCGCATCGAGCCAGTCCGTGCGGATCCAGTAGGCACGGCCGTATTTGCCATCTGGCAGATAGGGCACGTAATACATCTGGCCGTCAGCTGCTTTGACGGCGGCGGCGATCTCAGGCCGTTCGGCGTAATAGGCCGCAATATTGGGTGCATGTTCCGCGATCAGATCGTTCAACGGCACAAAGGCACCCTCGGGTCCGTATTGGTTGACGAAATCCTTAATCCGGCTGGATCCGACGATGTCCGGAATTGCACCAGACGCAAGCATCAGGTTCAGCGCTTCTGTGTTACCAGTATTTTCGGAGTCTGTGCGCATATTCGCACCGACGGTCACGTCAACAAGATGGATACCGGTCATTTCGCGGGCGGCTTGCTCGACTGGCCAGTCTTCTTCGTAGATCGGATATGCGCGGTGGTTCATCTGGATCGTCAATTCCAGCGGTTCTTCTACGATACGCAGATGGCCGTCCGCGAATGCCGGAGTTGATATCGCACTCCCGACAAGCAGGGCCGCCGTTAGGCTAAGTTTACGCATTAGATTTCCTCCCATTTGCGTTTTCATTCTTTGACACCTCCAAGGAGAATGCCTTTCTCGAAGTACTTTTGGATGAACGGGTAGACGATCAGCACGGGGATGATCGAACAGACAATAATCGCCGCCGTGACTGTTTCGGCGCTGAACCCTGCTGCGGTCTGGACGATGGCGAATTCGTCATCGTCGCTGAGGTTCGAAATCGTATGGCGCAGGAACACCTGCAACGGAATTTTTTCTTCCGATTGCAGCAGGACCATCGCCCAGAAGAACCCGTTCCAGCGTGAGACGATACAGAACAGGGTGATTGTCGCGATCGCGGGCTTGGACAGCGGGACATACACCTTCCAAAGCACCTGGAAATCATTTGCCCCGTCCATGCGTGCAGCTTCTTCAAAACTTTGCGGAATGGCTTCGAAGAAATTGCGCAGCAGGATGATATTGAAGGCGTTGACTGCAAAGGCAAGGATGATGCCGAACATACTGTCCAGCAGGCCAAGGTCGCGCATGTTCAGAAAGAACGGGATCAGGCCCGCGTTGAACCACATCGTAAAGGCGATGAAGAGGTTGAAGAACCGCCGCCCCTTCAGCTGCGGACGCGACAGCGCATAGGCCCCGGGGATAATGAACGCGAGGCTCATCAACGTGCCGCCGATCGTGTAGATGAACGTATTGCGATACGAAATCCAGAACTGCGGATCCTTCAGAATATAGCCATAGGCCTCTACCGTCGTGTCGATCGGCGTAAACACGACTTTGCCGGCCTGTGCCGCAAAACCCGAGCTGAACGACACCGCCGCGATGTAGATGAACGGATAAAGTGTGGCGACCGTAAACATCCCGATCAGGACGGAAACCACGATGGCAAAGAACTTGTCGCCGCGCGAATAAAGGTTCCAGTTCATCATCTGCGTGATCCCCCTACCAAAGCGATGTGCGCGAGTAGCGGCGCGACAGAGTATTCGCGGTCATCACCAGAACAAAGGCGACAGCGGCGTTGAACAGGCCCGCGGCAGCGGCAAGGTCATACTGACCGGACTGAAGACCCTGCCGATAGACCCATGTATTCACGACATCGGCGGTTTCGTAGGTCGCAGGCTGGTAAAGCAGAATGACCAGTTCGAACGATACTTCCATCACGTTGCCGATGCGGATGATCAGCATGATCAGGATGGTCGGCAGGATCGACGGAATGGTGATTTTCCACATCATCTGCCAGCGGTTCGCGCCATCAACCACAGCACTTTCATAAAGCGATGGATTGACCCCTGCGATCGCTGCAAGGAAAACGATGGAACCAAAGCCCGCTTCTTGCCAGATACCGGTCCCGACAAAGATCGGACGGAACCAATCAGGCTGGGTCAGAAAATACACCGGCTCGAAGCCTAGCCACCCGATGAAGGTGTTGATAATGCCCGCAGTCGGCGAGAAAGCAGTGATGACGATACCTGCGATAATGACCGATGAAATGAAGTGCGGCAGATAAACAATCGTCTGCGCCGTCCGCTTGTAAGTCGCGTGCATGATTTCATTGAACATCAATGCAAGGATGATCGGCGCAGGGAAGCCGAACAGCAGATTGTAAAAGCTGATGGTGATCGTGTTTCTGACAGCCCGCAGGAATTGGTCATTCGAAAATAGCGTCTGGAAATGGTCCCAGCCGACCCACGGGCTGCCTGCAACACCACGGAAGATCGAATAGTCCTTAAAGGCGATCTGCAAGCCGTACATCGGCTTGTAAAGGAAGACGATAAACCAGATGATCGTCGGCAGAAGCATCACGTAGATCTGCCATTCCCGCTTGAAATGGTCCAACGTGCGGACCCAGGAACTGTCAGGCGTGCGGGTCTGGCGACGGTCGCGCAGCGCTTCTGAAGCTTCGACAACGACTTCTTCTATGGGGATGCCGCCAACGTCGGAATTGCGATCTGACATGGTCCTAACCCCCCAGGTTCAGCGCACGACCGGTTTCCGCATCGAACAGTTTCACCAGATGCGAGGGCACATGTACCGCGCCAACACCCGATAAATGCGCGATGTCGCCATTGGTATCGGCCTTGAAGACAAGCTCGTATTCCCCGTGCCGCGCGTGCAGCAAAGCTTCAGAGCCCAGCGGCTCGACCAGATCAAGCGCAATGGGAAGTGCAGATGACTGGTTTTCGGCCGTCAGGGTCACGTGTTCGGGGCGGATACCCACGATAACGTCACGCCCTGCATGCCCGGCACTGGAACTGTCGATCTTGATTTCCGCATCACCGATCCGCGCACCGGTCTCGGTCAGCTTTCCCTTCATCTGGTTCATCGGAGGAGAGCCAAGGAAGCCGGCGACAAAGGTGTTGGCAGGGTTGTTGAACAGTTCCATCGGGGTCCCGACCTGTTCGATATTTCCGTCATTCATGACCACAATCCGATCAGCAAGCGTCATGGCCTCGACCTGATCGTGGGTTACGTAGATGGATGTCACACCCAAACGGTTGTGCAGGCGCTTGATCTCGGCGCGCATCTGCGTGCGCAGCTTGGCATCAAGGTTGGACAGCGGTTCGTCAAACAGGAACACTTTGGGGTGGCGCACGATGGCGCGGCCCATGGCAACACGCTGGCGCTGCCCACCCGACAAATCGGCGGGGCGACGTTCAAGATATGGGGTCAGGCCAAGAATTTCAGCGACATCATCGATGGTCGTCTTGATTTCGGCCTTCGGCATTTTGCGGATACGCAGCCCGAAGGCCATATTGTCTGCAACATTCAAATGGGGATAAAGAGCGTAGTTCTGGAACACCATCGCCACGTCCCGGTCTTTCGGGGCGATGCGGTTCATGCGGCGACCATCAATGGTCAATTCACCAGCTGTGATTTCTTCCAGCCCCGCGATCATCCGCAAAGTCGTGGATTTACCGCAACCGGACGGGCCGACGAGCACTACGAATTCCTTTTCGGAAACGTCGAGATCGATCCCGTGAACAACCTGCAAAGCGCCGTAAGACTTGACGATCCCGCTAAGATTCACACCGGCCATTGTCCCCTCCCATGGCGTTTCGGGCCTTCGGTTGATGTTCGCGCCGAATCGCTCCCTCAAACAGGTATACTAGTAAAAAAACTAGGCTGCTAGTCTTGTATACTAGTTTGAATTCTTGTTAGGTGAGATGTTAGTGTCAGCTCAAAAGGAGCGCCCGCATGGATCATGCACCTGCAGTTACTGAACGACGCACGTCTGTTGATGACGTGTTCGATTATCTGTTCGAGCAGATTTCATCACTCCAGTTGAAACCGGGGGACAGGATATCCGAGGCTGAAATTGCGGCACAGTTCGGTGTATCGCGCCAGCCTGTCCGGGACGCTTTCAGCCGGTTGGCGAACCTTGATCTACTGCTCATCCGCCCGCAGCGCGCCACGGAAGTGCGGCGATTTTCCATGCGCCAGATCGAAAAAGCGCGGTTTGTCCGTGCCGCCATCGAAAAGGAAGTATTGCTACGCGCTGCGCGCGAATGCGATGACGCTGGTGCCTCTCTGCTGGACAAGTCACTGACGCAACAGGAAGCTGCCGTAGACGCAACGGATGTCGAAGCATTCGGTCAGCTTGATTACGAATTTCACAAAACACTCTGCAAGATCGCTGGCGTCGATTACGCGTTTGAAGTGATCATGGAAGAAAAGGCCAAAGTGGACCGCTTGTGCATGTTGGGCCTGTCCAAGGAGCAGCGGATTCCGGTGCTTCTTGATGATCACCGCGCCATTGCTGATGCCGTCAAATCGCATGATGCCAATGCCGCAATTGCAGCTGGAACAAAGCATCTGTCGCGCCTTGATGAAACGATCAAGCGGATCAGAGCGTCAAACGCCTACTATTTCGAGCGTGCTGACGACTGACGTCGCAACGGCTGTTTCCAGCCACACCCAACAGCACACCTTGCGCTTCGTGAAACGAAAGTAGCCCATGCAAGCAAATACAGCGCACACCGCGTCAACGCCTGCACCGGGCGCGCGTCAGATATTTTCGCTTGCATGGCCAATGACACTCAAGGCGCTATTCCTGCACGGCACGGTAGTGATCGACGGTTTCCTGCTATCCAGCCTTGGCGAGGGTGCACTGGCCGCGATGGGATTGGCGGCAGCGCTTGGCGGGATCGTCCTGGGTGTGATCTTTGCCTTTTCCCACGCGATGCAAATCCGCACGGCCCAGGCATTTGGTGGCGGCGATCAGGTGTTTCTGAAATCGGTGCTCGCGTCCGGTCTGGCTGTCAGCCTGTCCATCGGGATTATCGGGGTCGCCCTGATCCTGATATGGGGCGGCACGTTGATCGCGGCGCTGGCCCCGTCACAAGAAATCGCGGATCAGGCCCAGACTTATCTTTCCATCTTCACCATCGTCATCCTTGGCGAAGCGATCGGGCAGTGTATTGCCAGCTTCTTCAACGGGTGCAGCCGAAGCAAACTACCACTCTACGGCTACCTGTTGTCTGTGCCGATCAATGTGCTTAGCAGCATCGCGTTGATCCATGGACTTTGGGGGTTTCCAGAGCTTGGCGTCGCGGGTGCCGCACTGGGGAGTGCTGTCGCAATCACCGTGCAGACGCTGTTCTGGTCCATCCTGCTGTTGCGCACCAACGGACATCTGCGCCGCGTCGCCGGCTGGCATCACACAACGTTCCTGCTAACGGTCAAACGGCACCTTCGCTTTGCATTGCCGATCGCCGCCACATTCGTCAGCGCGACGCTTTCAACGCATGTCTGCTCGCTCATCTATGCGAAGATGGCATTGAATGACTTCGCAGCCCTGACACTGATTGCGCCATGGAACCTGCTGGCCGGACAGGTCGCAATGCAATGGACACAGGCCACCGGTATTCTGGTGGCCCAGCTCTTGGGCAAGCGCACACCCGAAGCCGTTCTGGACCGGTTCCTGTCGCAAGCCTGGAAAGGGGCGTTCGTGGCCGCAGGTGTCGTCGCATGCGTCTTTCTGGCGATGTGCCTATCACTCAACTGGATCTACCCAGAACTCGAAGCAGAGACACGCGCGATTCTTTTCGGGTTTTTGCCGATCCTTCTGATCATTCAGTTTCCGCGCGCCACAAACGCGATCTGCGGCAACACGCTGCGCGCGGCGGGTGACACCGTCTATGTCATGCACATCTTTGTCTGGTCGCAATGGGCGTTCCGCGTTCCGGCAACAGCCTTGTTCGTACTCTATTTCGATCTGTCTGCCTTCTGGATTCTGTCCCTGTTCCTTTGGGAAGAAGTGCTGAAATTTCCCGCGTTCCATCGCCGCCTATGGCGCGGTGATTGGAAACGGTCTGACGTTGCGGCATGATCTAGTGCGGCGGCGCGATAAACTGGAAAACCGGGATGCTATTGCAAGAGGACCAACAACATGAAGATCACTGATGCAAAAGTCTTCGTCGGGGGCCCCGGCAAGAACTACGTGACGCTCAAGATCATGACCGATCAAGGGATTTATGGTCTCGGCGATGCGACGCTGAACAACCGAGAAACGCTTCCGGCGGCCTATTTGCAGGACTACCTAATCCCAAACCTGATCGGGATGGACCCGCGTAACAGTGAAGACATCTGGCAGTTCTTCTATCGCGGCGCGTATTTCCGCAAAGGTCCGATTGCGATGGCTGCCTTCGGGGCCATCGACACTGCACTCTGGGACATCAAGGGCAAGCTGGCGAACATGCCGCTTTATCAGCTTTTCGGCGGCAAAAGCCGAGACGGTGCAATCGTTTACGCCCATGCGACAGGGGCGGACCTGCCCGATCTGATGGAGTCGATCGCGTCCTATGTTGCCCAAGGTTACAAGGCGGTTCGCGTGCAATGCGGTATCCCGGGCATGCCGACGGCAAGTTACGCAGTCCCCGACAAGAAAGGGACCGAAGGGGATTTCATCACTGACTTCAGCGGTATCATTCCCAAGACGGAAATCTGGGATACAGACCGATATATGCGCTTCATGCCCGGTGCTTTGGCTGACATCCGGGACAGATTCGGGCCGGACCTGAAAGTGCTGCATGACGTCCATCACCGCCTGCTGCCACGTGAGGCCGCCGCATTTGCAAAAGCGGTCGAACCAATCGGGCTTTATTGGCTGGAAGATCCGACACCGGCAGAAGATCAGGCCGCGCTGCGGCTGATCCGTCAGCACTCAACGACACCCATTGCCATTGGAGAGGTCTTCAATTCAATCTGGGAATGCAACAAGCTGATCCAAGAAGAACTGATCGACTTTATCCGCGTCGCGGTGACCTATGCGGGCGGAATCACCCATGTAAAACGGATCATCGACCTTGCGGGTATGCACAACGTGCGTACCGGTTTTCATGGTGCGCCCAGCCATTCCCCGATCTCGATGGCCGCACAACACCACCTGAACGCCTGGGCACCCAACTTTGGAATACAGGAATACCTTGTGCTGGGCACACCCGCCTGCGACGCACTTTTCCCATCGGATCATGTGATGCGCGACGGCATGGTTTACGTCAGCGACGCCCCGGGACATGGCGTCGACTTCGACGAACGCGAGGCCGCGAGATACGAATACAAGCCCGGCAGCCATCCCGTCGTGCGGCTCGAAGACGGAACGCTTTGGAACTACTGAAACGTACACGCAGGGCCCGAAAGCCCAAAGCGGTTGGCCTACATGCAGTTACCTTAACCCTAAGCTTTCGCCCGTTCGCCAGTCGGATCGTAAAACGGCTTCAGCTGCGCTTCGGCCTTGACCCTTGTCCCCATGACGTCGATTTCAAAGCTGCTGGCCAGAAGGTCGGCGACCGTTTCAGCGGGGCAAGGCACATAGCCCATACCGATCGCAGTACCAAGATGGTGAGCATATCCGCCAGACGTCAGATGACCCACGTACGCGCCATCCCGCAAGATCGGTTCGTTGTGGTATAGCAGCGGTTCGGGATCGGTCAGTTTGAATTGCACAAGCCGCGAACGCAGCCCCTCTTCCTTGCGTTTCAGAACGGCGTCGCGCCCGATGAAATCCGGCTTGTCTGTCTTGACCGCAAAGCCCAATCCGGCTTCGAGCACATGATCTTCGGATGTGATGTCATGACCGAAGTGGCGGAACCCCTTTTCCATCCGGCAAGTATCCATCATGTGCATACCGCAGAATTTCAGATCAAAGTCTTGCCCTGCAACGGCAAGCGTTTCAAAGACGTGCCCGCATTGGTCGGACGGAACGTAAACTTCCCACCCCAGCTCGCCGACGTAGGTGACGCGATGTACGCGGGCAAGACCCATGCCGATTTCGATCTCCTGCGCCGTGCCAAAGGGGTTCGTGTCATTGCTGAAATCATTCGGCGACACCGCCTGCAGCAGCGCGCGTGAATTCGGTCCCATCACCGCCAACACGCCTTCGCCCGCCGTTACATCTGTGATGACGACATTGAAGTCACCGGTATTGCGCCGCATCCAGGTTTCATCGGCAAGCCGGGTCGCGGCAGGAGTCACGACAAGATAGGCGGTTTCCGAAAGGCGGGTGACTGTCACGTCAGCCTCGATTCCGCCTTCGCGGTTCAGAAACTGGGTATAGACGATCTTGCCAATCGGCACATCGTACTGCCCGCCGCCGACATGGTTCATAAAGTCAGTCGCGTCACGTCCTTCGACGCGAATTTTTCCGAAGGACGACATATCATACATGCCGACGTTCTGGCGCACGGCCAGATGTTCATCGCGGACGTTTTCAAAAAAGTTCTGACGCTGCCAGCTGTACTGATACTCTGGCTCTTGCCCGTCGCGCGCGAACCAGTTGGCCCGTTCCCATCCGCCAAGTTCACCCATGACCGCGCCGCGTTCGAATAGATGATGGTGGAACGGCGTGCGTCTGATACCTCGCGCAGTCGCTTTTTGCCGGAAGGGAAAGTGATCGGCGTACAGCAGTCCCAGCGTTTCCTTGGACCGTTCGAACAGATAGGTCTTGTTGCCCTGAAACGGCTGCATGCGCGAAATGTCGACATCGCCCAGATCAAACGGCTTTTCGCCTGTCTCCATCCACTGGGCCAGCGCCATTCCAGCACCGCCTGCCGACTGGATGCCGATGGAATTGAATCCTGCGGCCACCCAGACATTGTCCATCTCTGGTGCCTGGCCAAGGTGGTAGGCGTCATCCGGGGTGAAAGATTCCGGCCCATTAAAGAAGGTATGAATGCCCGCCTCGGCCAGCATCGGGAGGCGCTCACAAGCAGCTTCCAAAATCGGTTCGAAATGGTCGAAGTCCTCTGGAAGTTGGTCGAACTCGAAATTCTTGGGGATGCCATCCATCGCCCAAGGTTTCGCATTGGGTTCAAAGGCACCAAGCAACATCTTGCCCGCGTCTTCCTTGTAATAAGCACATTCGTCAGGAACCCGCAGTACGGGCATCTGGGTCAGGCCGGGGATCGCCTCGGTGACGATATAAAAGTGTTCGCAGGCGTGAAGCGGCACGTTCACACCCAGCATCTTGCCGACCTGATGACCCCACATGCCGCCGCAATTCACCACCATATCGCAGGCAATATGCCCCGTTTCCGCGCCTTGTTCCCAATCGACACCGGTAATACAGCGGCCGTCACGTTTCACGCCGGTCACAAGTGTCTTTTCGATGACCTGCGCCCCGTTCTGACGCGCACCTTTCGCAAGCGCCAGTGCAATGTTCGCAGGGTCGCCCTGCCCGTCAAGCGGTAGGTAGACGCCAGCCGTCACACCGTCGATGTTCAGATGCTCATAGCGCTGCTTGACCTCGTCGGGGCTGATCTCTTCTACTTCGACGCCAAAGGCACGGGCCATGCCTGCTTGCCGGAAAATCTCTTCTTTGCGTTCAGCCGTCAGGGCGACAGTGATGGACCCCACGCGCTTGAAACCTGTTGCAACGCCAGTTTCGTCCTCAAGATTGCCGTAAAGTTCCTGACTGTATTTCGCGAGCTTCGTCATGTTCGCGGTCGCCCGCAGCTGCGCGATCAAACCTGCCGCGTGCCAAGTGGTGCCGCTTGTCAGCTGCTTGCGTTCCAAAAGAACCACGTCTTTCCACCCGAGCTTTGACAGGTGATAGGCGACGGAACAGCCGATGACGCCGCCTCCGATAATGACGACACGCGCAGCGGACGGGACTGAGGCCATGATATTATCCTATGCCTGAAAGACGACGAGATTGCCCGATCGCGTGCGGGGCGGTTGCGGCAATGCACACGGGACGCGCAAAAAACTGAAAGCGGTTTGCATCAGACGATCCTGTGCCCTGCGGCAATCAATGCATCGCGCAACGCTGCGATATGCGCTGGACCGACTTCACAGCAGCCGCCGACAATGGTTGCCCCTTGTGCCACCCAGCCCAGCGCGTGCTGTGCATAGGCTTGCGGTGAAAAATCACGCCGCGCTTGCAGCGCATCGACCGTAGGCTTGTCCTGCAGAAAGTCGCTTGTGATCTGCTCGAACCCATTCGCGTAAGCCCCGAACGGCAAGGACCCGGTCGCAAGCACAGCCAACGCGTCCCCGATCACTTCGGGGGCAGAGCAGTTTACAAGGATCGCGTCCGCCTGTTCAACAACCGGCAGCACATCGGCAACCAACTCGCCCGACCGCAGGCGGGTGCCATCATGATCATCGACCGATATCGCGATCCAGACAGGTTTGCCGCCTGTGCGTGCGCCCTCCAGTACGGCCCGCGCATGTGCCAGTGAAACGACCGTCTCGCAAATGAGCAAATCGCAATCAGGAGCAAGTTCCCGGGCAATTTCCGAATAAAGCGCGACCGCCTTGTCATGTCCCGGATGCACATCTGCGCGGTAGGATGCGCCAATCGGGCCGATAGCCCCGGCGATGCGGCCACTGCCAAAACTGTCCCGCGCTTCTCGCGCCAAAGAAACTGCCGTGCGATGCAGCCGACCGAAATCTGCTTCACGTCCGGTGCCGACCAAGCGGTCATGGTGCACCGCGTACGTGTTCGTCGTCGCAATGGTGGCACCTGCAGCAAAGAAATCGGCGTGCACATCACGCACAAGGTCAGGCTGATCCAGCATCACTTGCGTGGACCAAAGGGGTGTCGGGTTGTCACCGGCGCGATGGATCAGTTCCTGACCCATCCCCCCATCAAGCAGTATGATATCGGTCATTTTCGTTCAGGCCCTGATACGCTGATTGTCAGCATCCCAAAGCGGTGCGTCCTCATGGACGGTCGCAGCATATCTTTCGCCATAGATTTCGATTTCAACCTTGTTTCCCGGTATGTTCAGATCGGTGCGCAACATGCCAAGGGCAATGCACTTATCGATACGAAAGCCCCAATCGCATGATGTCGTTTCACCTACAACGTCCCCGTTATGCCAGATCGGGGACATGTATGGCGCGTCTTCCGCACCGGGGTTGTCCAGCGTCATTGTCGCAAAGCTTTTCTTGGTGCCGCGCTGTTTTTCTGCCAACAGGGCCGCCTTTCCGGGGAAATCCTGCGGTTTGTCAAAACGGATAAAGCGATCCAACTTGCCTTCAAGCATGGAATAATCAGTGGACAGGTCGCCTTTCCACGTCCGATAGCCCTTTTCGATCCGCATCGCGTTCAGCGCATACATCCCAAATGGTGTGGCACCGGAGTCGCGCAAAGCCAGATAGACAGAAGACGCATCACTGAATGATGTGTGTATCTCCCAGCCAAGCTCGCCCGCAAAGTTGACGCGGAACAACTTGGCGGAAACCCCCGCAAAAGTAGCGTCTTGAACCGAAAGCCACCCTGCTGTCAGATCAGCATCCGTCAGTCCGGCCAGCAGGTCGCGCGATTTCGCGCCGGACACGAGTGCTGTTGACCAGTCGGTCGTAATGTCCTTCAGCGCCAGACCTTCCGCCAGCCTGTCACGCAGGAATTCAAAGTCGTGCCACTGCGCGACGGCAGCCGTCATCAGCCAGAAGTCGTCTTCGCCCCAGCGAATGATCGACACCTCGGTCACGATCCGGCCGCGATTGTCGGCAAAATAGCCAAGATTCATCCGCCCGATCTTTGGCAATGCACCGGTAATCTGACCTCGCAGCCATTCTGCTGCTCCTGCCCCGGTCAGCGTGTAGCGCGAAAAGCCCGGCATATCGAGGACCGCAACATCATGTGTCGCGGCTTCGACTTCGCGCTTGATACCTGCTTTCCAGGGGCCGTCACGTTCCCATGTTTCCGTTGATTCAAACGAAGTATCCTCGCCGTCATGCGCGAACCACGTCGCACGTTCCCACCCGTTGTAGGCCCCCATCTGCGCACCGGCAGCGATAAGCGCGTCATGGTTTGGCGACAGTTTCTTGTTGCGCCCAGCCGGCCACATCTTGTGCGGAAAGTGCATCGCGTATTCGTGGCCATATGTTTCAAGGGCCTTTTGCAGACAATAATCATGGTCGCAGTAATCGGTGTAGCGGCGTGGATCGACGGCCCACATATCCATCTCTGTCTCACCCTCGACCAGCCATTCGGCCATGACCTTACCGGCGCCGCCACCCTGCACGATGCCAAAGGTAAAGCTGTGGGCTTCATAAGCATTGCGCACACCTGGCATCGGCCCGACCATTGGCAGACCATCAGGGGCATAGGGGATGGGGCCATTGATGTTGCGGCCGACACCACCAGTGGCCAACACAGGCACACGGGCCATTGCATCTTCAATATACCATTCCAACCGATCCAGATCGTCGGGATAAAGCTGGAAACTGAAGTCATGCGGCATGGGGTCATCCGGCGTAACCCAGTGGGCCTTGCAGTTGCGCTCATAAGGGCCAAGGTTCAGACCGTTCTTGTCCTGCCGCAGATAGTAGGATGAGTCCACATCGCGGATCATCGGGGTCTTCTTCCCGTTTTCCTTGGTCCAGGCTTTGATTTCCTCGATCTCGTCGGTCAGAAAATACTGGTGGGACATGACGACCATCGGTACATCGCGCCCGCCGTATGGCTTGAACCATTCGCCGACGCGGGCGGCATAGTAACCGGCAGCGTTGACAACTTTTTCGCAGCGGATATCGCCCTTGTCGGTGTGGACGATCCAGTCACCGGTATCGGTCTGCGACACACCAGTCGCAGGACAGAAACGTTCGATCTTTGCCCCCAGATCACGGGCGCCCTTGGCCAGCGCCTGTGTCAGTTGTGCGGGGTCGATATCACCATCCAGCGGGTCCCACAGCACACCTGACAGATCATGCGTTTCGACAAACGGGTTGAAATTCTTGACCTCGGACACGTCGATCATTTCAAGTGGCAGGCCCATCGCCTGTGCCTGCCCCGCGACGCGCTGGAATTCCTGCCGCCGCTCTTTCGTGTGACCAAGCCGCAAGGCACCGGTGACATGATAATTCATCGGATAATCGACCTCGTCCGCAAGGCCACGATACATTTCCAGCGAATAGCGCTGCATGTTCATGACGGCCCAGTTCGGTGCAAAATTCGGGCAGTTGCCAGCGGCGTGCCACGTGGATCCGGCGGTCAATTCGTTCTTTTCCAGCAGAATGCAATCGGTCCAGCCCATCTTGGCCAGATGGTAAAGGGTCGATACTCCGACGACACCGCCGCCGATGATGACGACACGGGCTTGTGTTGGGAAATCGCTCATGTTTCTTGCTCCTCCTGCCGGACGTTGTCCGTGATGTCGTAGTAATCGCCCTTGTCGGTGGTAAAGATATGGCGTTCGAGTTTCAGGCCAGTCGGACCATCAAGCGCCCCAAGGGCGATGCCGGTGTCCGGTTCTGCATATCCCTTCCAGAAAAGGAACGACCCGCATGTCGCGCAGAACCCGCGTTTGGCCATGGGGCTGGCTTCATACCAGCTGACGTCGCCCGTCACTTCCAGATCGGCGTCAGCGACCTGCATGGCAGCCCAATAGTGTCCCGATTGCTTGCGGCACTGGCTGCAGTGGCACGCGGCAGGGTCTTTCGCCGCCCCTTTGGCGACAAACGTAATGGCGCCACACAAGCATGATCCACGATACATCAAACTCTCCCCGGAGCTGTGGTGCTGCCAAGTAGAACCCCGTAGACGACAAAGCTGGCCGCCATCACGCGGCGGAACCACGTATTGAACACAGCCCCCAATGCCGCGCGTCCCAGACCAGCGCCCAACGCGGTATATATGGTGTAGCTAAACGCAGTCAGGGTCAGCGCTGTCGGCACGATGACCCACATTTGCTGACCGATCGGGAGGTCTGGCTGAACGAACTGGCTGAAGGCCGCGAAATAGCCCGCGACCGACTTGGGATTGATGGTCGCAATGGCAAAGGCGCGCCAGTAGATCGACCCACTGGTCGCAGGCACGCGCACCGGCCTTGTCGCCATGATCCAGCCCCGTATGCCAAGGTAGATCAGAAACGCCGCCCCGATCAGCTTGGCCGCCTGATAAACTTCGGGTGATGCCGCCAAAACGGCGGTGATGCCGAACGCCGACAAAATCAGAAACAGGCTCGCCTGTGTCAAGATCGCAAGGATGCCCGGCACTGACCGGCGGAACCCAATAGTCATGCCGTTGTTGATGCAGTTCACCGCATTCGGGCCCGGCGTGGTAACGAACACGGCCCAGAACAGGGCAAAGATGATCCAGCCTTCAATGCTCATCAATACACCGGTGGGGCGATAACCCAGATCGCGATGCATGGCGCGTCGTGGGGATTGGCCCAGTGATAAAGATCACCCCGAATGCGAAAACTGTCGCCCGGTTTGAGATGGAAAAGCCGTTCGCCAATGCGCAGGTCCAACTGGCCCGATACGATATAGCCCACTTCCTGCGTGGGACGGCGGATTGGCGCGGGCATTTTCGAATGTGGTTCGAACGTCGAATGCACCATTTCGAAATCATCGGTCAGGTCGGGCGAAAGCAGTTCCTCGACCAAACCGTCACTGCGCGAACCGATGGGGCGGCGGGCATCACGGCGGACGACGAAACCTTCCTCGCCAGGCGCGGCCTGCGCCCGGAAAAGGCTGGACACTGACACATCCAGTTGCCCTGCAAGGTCACGCAGGTCGTTGACCGACGGATCAGACAGGCCGCGTTCCACCTGACTGAGCCATCCGACAGAACGCCCGAGGACTGCCGCCAGATCGGAAAGGGTCAGCCCCCGCGCCTTGCGCAATGCGCGCAGATCGGCTCCCAATGTCCGGGCGTTGCTTGGCATGTCATGCAGCATTCTGATCCGACTCACCTTTGGTCAGATTGACGCTGTCACAGGCTCCGTGAAAAAACAAAGGATTTTTTCACGAACGCTGGTCAGCCACGAAAGACATCATCAAGCATCTTGCGGAACGCGTCTGCGTCAGCCTTCTGAAATGCGTCCGGCTGATCGCTATCAATATCGAACACACCGATCAGCGCACCATCACACCCCCAAACAGGCAGCACCAATTCGGACCGAGTGGAACTGGCACAGGCGATATGGTCCGGAAATGCATCCACATCCGGTATAAGCTGCGACTGGCCGGTGCGCGCCGCCGCGCCGCACACACCACGCGAAAACGGAATGACAAGGCACCCGTGACCGCCCTGATAAGGGCCGATCTTCATCAGCTCTGGCGCGACGACACGGTAAAAGCCGGTCCAGTCAAAGCGGTCGTCACTGTGATGCACTTCACAGGCAACCGTCGCCATGAGTGCGACTTCGTCTGTTTCACCGGCCACCAAGGCCATGATACGCTTGTGCAAATCATCGTGGTCCAACGTGCTCCGGACCTGATCCGGGGCCTCTGCCATTGTCATGCTCAAACCCTTTCGATCGCGATGGCAGTGCCCTCGCCGCCACCGATACATATCGCTGCCACGCCGCGACGCAGCCCGCGGGTTTCAAGTGCATGAAGCAGTGTCACGATGATACGCGCACCGGACGCACCAATGGGATGACCCAACGCACAAGCCCCACCGTTCACATTCATCTTTTCGCGCGGCACACCCATTTCACGCATAAAGGCCATGGGGACGACGGCAAATGCTTCGTTCACTTCCCACAGATCGACATCGCTGACAGACCATCCGATCTTCGCCAGCAGCTTTTGTGCTGCCGGCACGGGTGCCGTCGTGAACCATCCCGGCGCTTGCGCGTGGGATGCATGGCCCCGGATTACCGCGCGCCCCGGACTGCCCGCTGCCAGCACCAGTGCCGCAGCACCATCCGAGATCGAAGATGCATTCGCTGCCGTGACTGTCCCGTCCTTGCGAAAGGCCGGTTTCAAATGCGGGATCTTGTCAGGGCGTGCTTTCGCAGGTTGTTCGTCTGCCGCGACAGTGATCTCGCCTTTGCGGCTGGTCAAGGTGACGGCTGCGATTTCTGCATCGAACCCACCGCTGTCCTGCGCGGCCAATGCGTTCGAAAGCGAGCCCAGCGCATATTCATCCTGATCCTTCCGGCTGAACTGGTATTTCTCGGCACAATCTTCGGCAAAGGTGCCCATCAGACGCCCCTTGTCATAGGCATCCTCCAATCCGTCAAGAAACATGGAATCCATCACTTGCTGGTGGCCGATCCGCGCACCGGCCCGCATCTTGGGCATAAGGTACGGGGCATTCGTCATGCTTTCCATGCCGCCTGCGACCATCACATCGGCATGACCAAGGGCAATCTGGTCAAAAGCCATCATCGCCGCTTTCATGCCTGATCCGCACATCTTGTTCAGGGTCGTCGCAGGAACGTTCTCTCCCAGTCCGGCGGCAAAACCTGCCTGACGGGCGGGGGCCTGGCCTTGGCCAGCGGGCAGGACACAACCCATCAACAATTCGTCGACAAGTGTTTGATCCCCAAGCGCTGCCTTGATCGCGACACCGCCAAGTGTCGCGGCATCCAGCTCTGCGAAATCACCCTGAAACCCGCCCATCGGGGTGCGGGCGGCACCCGTTATCACGACATCACGCATGACGAATTCCTCTGTTGCGAAAGCAGCGTCAGCCTAAGCCAGGGGACAAAAACTGGAAAGCCCACAAATCACCACAATCGCGCCTCTAGCGCGCCGCACGGTTTGATCAAAGCTTCTCATGTAGCTGCATAGCTTCACCCGACGACGCGCAGTAATAGCCCCCACCCAGTTGTGCGTCGTCGGGACTCCATTGCACCCCCGACGTGATGATCTAAGTTCCCTGCCAACGCAGGAGGACTACATGCGCGATTTCAACTTCCCCGGCCGTTCGCCAGTACTGGCCACCAACGGCATGTGCGCCACTTCGCACCCGCTCGCAGCCAAAGTCGCCGTGCAGATGCTCGAAGCGGGCGGAAACGCCGTGGACGCTGCAATCGCCGGGGCTGTGCTGCTCGGGATTTGCGAACCGCAGATGACCGGAATCGGCGGTGATTGCTTTGTTTTACTGACACCGCCGGGCGAAGACCGTGTCGTCGCGCTGAACGGATCAGGCCGCGCGCCTGCCGCCCTGTCCGCAGCCACCTTGCGCGATCAGGGGCACAAGACCGTGCCGCTATACGATCCTGCGGCCGTTACCATTCCCGGTGCAGTTGACGCGTTCTGCCTGCTGTCAAAGGACTTCGGCAAGCTTGGGCTGGCCGCATCACTCGCACCATCGATTTACTACGCAGAAAACGGCGTACCCGTGGCGCCACGCGTGGCAGCGGACTGGGCGCAGGACTATGAAAAACTGCAAGGGCGGGCGCGTGAGACCTATCTGGTCGACGGCAAAGTGCCCAATCCGGGCCAGATATTTGCTGCGCCCCAACAGGCAAAGGTGTTGCGCCGGATCAGTCTTGACGGGCGCGCCGGTTTCTACGAGGGCGAAGTCGCCGAGGACATGGTGAATAGCCTGAACGCCCTTGGCGGCAATCACACGCTTGATGATTTCGCAGCCTGCGCGGCCGAATACACCGCGCCCGTGACCGGCAGCTATAACGGCCTCGACCTCTATGAACATCCGCCGAACGGCCAAGGCGCGACAGCGATCCTGATCCTCAACATGCTCAAACATTTTGACATCGCCGGCATGGACCCACTTGGCGCTGAACGGCTGCACATTGAGGCCGAGGCGACCAAACTGGCCTATGACGCGCGCAATCGGATGCTGGGTGATCTGGACCATATGGACAGGCTGGATCATATGCTGTCACTGGATACAGCGGCGAAACTGGCCGCCCTGATAAACCCGAACAAAGCCTTGCCGGCTGGATTGCCAGGGTCCGAAGCCGTCCACAAAGACACGATTTATATCACTGTCGTGGATCGGGACCGCATGTGCGTTTCCCTGATCTATTCGATCTTCCACGGCTTCGGGTCGGGCATCGCGTCAGACAAGTTCGGCATTCTGTTTCAGAACCGGGGCGCAGGCTTCACGCTGAAAGAAGGCCACACGAACGAAGCCGCAGGCGGCAAGCGCCCGATGCACACGATCATTCCGGCCATGCTGAAAAAGAACAGCGAACCCTTGATGCCGTTCGGTGTGATGGGTGGGCAGTATCAATCAACCGGTCATGCGCGTTTTCTGACAAACGTCACGGACTTCGGCATGTCTCCGCAGGAAGCCATCGACGCACCGCGCGCCTTTGCAGAAGGCGACGAACTGCGAGTCGAGGCAGGGTATGGCGATGACGTCCGCGCCACGCTCGCCGACATGGGACACAAGGTTGTACCACCGCCGACACCAATCGGGGGCGCACAGGCTATCCTGCTGCATGACAATGGCGTGCTCGAAGGCGGATCCGACCCGCGCAAGGACGGCTGCGCGCTGGGTTACTAGTGGCTGAGAATCGCCCCGTTGTGTCTGCTGGGTCAACGCAACTTACCTTGATATGGCGTGTTTCTCTCACAGCCTTTGGTTGAATTTGTCCACGAGAGAAGAACATAAAGTGCAAAGGTCGCGTTTGACCGCGCGATAAAGGCCAATTAGCCAGTCTATGTTTTGCCTCACCCCGGGGGAATACGCAGCGTAAATTCCGTATGGCTTTCTTCGGAGGTCACATCGAGGCTGCCGCCATGCGCTTTGGCAATTTCTGATGCGATATAAAGACCCAATCCCAATCCCTCTCGGTCTTCGTGGTTGGTACTGCGGACAAACGGATCGAATAACCGTTCCATCGCTGAAGCCGAGATTGGGGGGCCGAAATTCCTCACACTGAGTTCAAAGACATTTCCGCCAGAAAGCCCGGCCTTTACATGGATGGGTTGGGTTGGATCACCGTATGTAATCGCATTGCCAAGCAAATTGGATAGGAGCTGCCCAACTCGGGGCACATCGCATGCGACCTTGTCAGTGTTTGAAATGCGCAACTTAATGTCACGATCGGTATGGGCAGCACGCAATTCAGACACGACCTGCCGTATTTCATTTTCCAAAGATTGTTCGTCGGAAATGTGCAAATCGATGCCACCGCCCAAACGATTACGGGCAAAGTCGAGCACATTGTCGATCAGAAGTGACATGCGCCGAACGCTGCCGTTGGTTAACCTGACGATGCGTTCGCTCTTTTTGCTGAGTGGTTCGCGCGAAAGGATGTTCATCGCAGAAGCGATAGATGCCAAAGGGTTGCGCAAGTCGTGCCCGAGGATTGCAATAAACTGCTCTCGCAACTCACCTTCTTTTTGGGATGAAGACAGGCGCGTTTCAGCTTCGGCACGGGCCTTTGCGAGGTCTTTTTCAAAAGCACGTCTTGCACCCGCCAGAAGGAAAGCAAAGCTGGTCACGCGGTTCTCTTCAGCACCGCTGACCTCTGCACTGAGCAAGACAGGCAGTTTCTCTCCTTCTCTGGTCACAAGATCAATGCTTGCGCCATCGACTTGGCCCTTGAGAGACAGAAGCGGCACGATACTGGTTTCAAAGACTATCCTGCTGGCCTTGGAAAACAGATGCATCAAATGCGTCCCGTGTAACTCGGTTGCAGATTTACCCAACCATTCACACAGCCGTTCATTCGCCGAAAGAATGACTCCAAGGTGATCTACGGAGAGCAAGCCGCAAGGTGCGTTCGTCAGCATGACGTCTCCTTCAGTCCGCACTTCAGTATCGGACATCAGAGGAAATTGCGAATAGCGGAGATAACTTCGTTCGGCGCGGTCAAATTGGGACAATGGCCGGAGGCGTTGAGCATGATAAGTTTGCTACCCGCAATCTTGTCTCGCACATAGGCACCCACATGTTCGGACGCGATAACATCGTCCTTGCATTGAAGTATCAGAGTTTTCGCAGTGACTTTTGGCAAATCAGCGCGGTTATCAGATGTAAAGGTCGCGCGGGCAAACGCTGTCGCAATGTCCGGATCAAGCCTGCAAATACTTTCAGCCAGTTCTTGACTATGTTCGGGCTGGTCCGGATTTCCGACAATTAGCGGAGCCATCGACGCTGACCACGCAAGCGGATTCTCCTCCAACGCGGCAAGAAGGTCATTGATATCATCTGCGCTAAAGCCGCCTTCGTAGCCGTCATCATCAATATAGCGTGGCGACGGACCCACCATGACCAAGGTTGTAAACATGTCTGGGCGTTCGACATTTGCCAACGCACCAATCATCGCGCTGACAGAATGACCAACAAAGATACCTTCCCTGATGCCAAGTTCCTCACCGATCTCGACAACGTCAGCGGCATAGCCCTCCAAGCTGGCGTACTTTTCGGGATCATACGCGCGACTGTCAGAACCGCCGGATCCAACGTGATCGAACGCGACAACTTCGAAAGTGTCCTCGAAATGCGGAGCGACATGCCGCCACATCGATAGATCGCATCCAAACCCATGGGCGAACATCATCGAGCGAGCACCTGAGCCAGAGACCCTGACATTGTGTCGTGCGACTGCACTCATGTTCTATCCCGCCATCGCAAAAAATCTGCGGTAGTTATAAGGTACGTCAGGTGAATTCCAAGCGCTGCTTTTTCTGGCGGTTCAAAAAAGCCGGCGGGGTTCGCCGAACAAATCATTCGAACGAAGCACTGCGCGCGACGCAATTGACAGGAAAAGGGCATTTACCCTTTCGCTACGGGTCAATTCCCAAAGCCAGATCGCTTAATTCAATTGAACCTGCAACGGATAATGCCCGTCTTCAAAAGGGCCGAAAATGTCATCGACATCCGGATGCTCGACCGGCTGGCCAGAATAATCCGCGACAAGGTTCTGTTCGGACACATAAGCCACGTAATAGCTTTGATCATTCTCCGCGAGGAGATGATAGAACGGCTGGTCTTTCTTGGGACGGCTATCCTCGGGAATTGCCTCGTACCAAGCTTCCGTGTTGGAAAACATGGCGTCCACGTCAAAGACAACACCCCGAAACGGATGCTTCCGGTGACGGACAATTTGCCCAAGGTGATATTTTGCGCGCGTCTTAAACATGGCCACTTGTCCCCCACACGCTTATTAGACGTCACGGCGGGGCCGAGTCCACGCCCTAAGGCTCAAAAATAAGGAAACAGTCTGTGAACCTGGCCCTGACAGTGATGAATATCACCGCCCCTGTGTTTCTTTTGGCGGCGATTGGTTTCGTCTGGGTCCGGGTCGGATTCGAATATCGGGTCGAATTCGTAACACGGCTTGCAATGACGCTTTCGGTGCCCTGCCTGATCTTTATGTCGCTCATGAAGACCGAGATCGACCCGCAGGCCCTCGCCACGATCTCCTTAGCGTCTTTGGCGGCCTATGCCATTGTGATGATGGTATTTTTTGTCATCGTCAAAATCGGACGGCTCGACACACAAACCTACTTGGCACCGCTCATCTTCGGGAACACAGGCAATCTTGGCCTTCCGCTTGCACTGTTTGCATTCGGTGACGTGGGTCTTGGCTATGCGGTGGTTGTATTCGCGGTGATGGCGATGCTGTCGTTCACAATCGGGATCTGGATGGTTGCCGGAGCCGGCAGTTTTACGCGCATCCTCAAAGAGCCGCTGGTCGGTGCAACCCTGCTTGGTGCGCTTTTTCTTTGGCAGGGTTGGGAAACGCCGCTGTTCCTGTCAAATACGCTGGATCTGATCGGGCAAATCGCCATTCCTGTCATGCTGATCACGCTGGGGGTCGCCGTGGCACGACTTGAGACAAAGGCAATCGGGCAGGCAATTGTACTGTCGGTTGCCAAAGTCGCGATCTGTGTCGCCGCCGCCTACGGTGCTGCGATTTATTTTTCGCTGGAACCTGTCGCTGCGGGTGTTCTGATCGTGCAAGTTGCAACTCCGGTCGCCGTCACATCCTATCTTCTAGCGGAAAAATACGGTGCTGACGCCAAGCCGGTCGCGGGTCTTGTAGTCGTGTCCACCCTCCTTTCTGTGGTCACGCTTCCGCTGATCCTGTCATTTGTGATCGCTTAAGCATTTCGCGATTCAATTCCCTGCGCTATACTGCGACAAAACGATAAAAATAAACGTGAGAGGCAGATGAGCAGACTCATTCTCGCTATGACCCTGATGGTGGCCCTTGGCAGTTGCGCCGCGCGCTATGGCGATGCACCGCGCAATCTGGACAACGCCTGTTCCATCGTGAACGAACGCCCGTCCTACCTACGGGCGTTTCGCGCTGCGGAACGCAAGTATGGTGTCCCGATTCCAACGCTGATGGCGATGATCTATCAGGAAAGCAAATTCATCTCTGATAACCGCCCACCGCATCGCTATGCACTGGGTGTGATCCCCATCGGGCGGCAGTCATCGGCGCTCGGCTATTCGCAGGCGCTGGACGGCACCTGGGCCGAATACGTGCGTGACGTGGGCGGACGCCGCGCGGATCGGACAAAGATCGAAGACGCTACCGATTTTATGGGCTGGTATATGGTGCAGACGGTTTCGGAAACCGGTGTGCCACTCAACGACACGCGCAACCAGTATCTGGCCTATCATGACGGGCGCTCGGGCTATCTGCGCGGCACCTGGCGGTCAAAAAGCTGGCTGATCCGGATCGCGGGCGAAGTTGATGCGCGTGCGGATATGTATGGCGCACAACTGCGGTCCTGCGGCAAGATCTAAGGCAAATCACAGCAAAACAGTTGTATTTGAGACCGCCAGCGGCAAAGCTACTGGCGTGTTCAAAAGTACAGGGGTGTGTGATGACGTTTGAATCAATGACAGTCGCGATGCTGTTTTCGACCCCCTTAATTCGATGGCAGGTGCCTGACTTTGCCACCCTGAATCCCACCCTGCTCAAAGAAGGCCACAAGATGCGTAGCCAGACCGAGGGCGTTACGAAATCGAACCAGGGTGGCTGGCATTCGTCAGGAAACATTTTCGCAAGCGACACCGAATGTTTTCAACAACTATTGTCCAGCGTGCGCGACGCCGTCTATGCAGCCACATCCCGTATGAGCGATGAAGTCGATACAAAAACGCTGCGCATGAAGCTGTCGGGCTGGATGAACATCAATCCGCAAGGCAGCTATAACGCCCCGCACACCCACCCCGGTGCGCATTGGTCGGGCGTTTACTACGTCGCCCAGCCAGAAGTCGAAGAAGGCATGTCAGGGATGATCGAATTTCTTGACCCGCGTTCTGACCTGCCAAACTGGCGAATGCTGAAATCAGTCGCCTTCCAGCAAAAGTTCAAGATCAGACCGCAACCGGGGGATCTGATCCTGTTTCCATCCTTTCTCGTGCACTGGGTTTTTCCCAACGAGGCCGATTCCGAACGGGTCTCGATCGCGTTCAATGCCACGTTCGAAGACCCGGACGGCTAAGGATCAGTTGTTCCAGTTGCGCATTTCGCGCTGGATGTTGAACTTGATGTCGCCGATGCTGCCACCTGCGACCATGTCGTTCAGAATTACGGTTGTCTGGCTACCGACATCATCGGTCACGATCCACTGACGCAGCTCCACCGGATTGGCCGTAAAGACCATCTGGATATTGCCGTACTGCGGGTTGTCGGGATCCTGCGCTGTGATCGTCGTCGTCGTGCCGTCGGACGTGTGGCCGGTGACCATCCGTGCGCGGCCCAGATCGACGTTACGCTCTAGAATGATCTTGAGCGGTGTCTGGTTCAGCGGATACCGGTCCGGTCCGGTGTTGGAGCGGGCATCAAAGATCGCAACCTGACCACCGCCTGCCATGACAAGCGACTGTTCAGGTGGGTTGTATTCAAACCGGATGCGGCCAGGACGCTTGATGTAGATCTGGCCAGTCGACAGTGTCCCGTCGCCGTTGATCTGGGTGAAGCCGCCTTGCGCCGTCTGCAACTGGTTCAGATAGTTGGACACCTGTGACAGTGACAGCTGTTGCGCCGAAGCCGGTGCTGCGATCGTCGCAAACGCCAACGCGGCAGCACCTTTCAGAAATGTACGTTTTGTATTCATGGCCGTTATTTAAGTCCTTTGATCACAGATTGCACCTTACATGCCTGTGAAAACATCATCACAGCGTCGTTCGTTAAGCGATAACATGCGCATGTCAGCCCCTAACGGGCGGCCATCCGCAATGTCATATCAATCATTCGTGCGGAAAAGCCCCATTCGTTGTCATACCAGCCAAAGACGCGATGCTGGTGATCCGACGCCGACATGGTTTCGGGTGTCGCGACGATCAACGACTCGGACCTTTTGCGCAAGTCCATGGAAACAAGCGGTTTATCCGTGGTCCCAATGATGTGCCTGTCGGCGGCACCGATCAGGGCATTCAGCGTTTGCGGATCTGTCGCATCGCGTGTGGTAAAGGTCAGATCGATGCAAGACACGCTGGCCGTCGGGACACGGACGGCAGCCCCGGTGATGTGGTCCTTCAGATGCGGCAGGACTTCGGTGACCAGATGTGTGGCGCTCGTGGTCGTCGGCACCATCGACAACGCTCCCGCACGGCTGCGTGCAAGGCTTTCGCGTGGCGCGTCAGTCATCGGTTGGCTCGAAGTATAGCAATGGATTGTCGTCATATGCGCCGCTGTCAGCCCTAGACTTGCATCCAGATACCGCACGATCGGCGCAAGGGCATTCGTTGTGCAGGACGCGTTTGAAATCAGATGATGATCCTGCATCTGATCGTCATTCGCACCCATCACGACGGTCGCATCGGCGATAGTCGAAGGCCCCGACAGCAGCACATTGCGGGCACCTGCTTTCAGCCCGCGTTCGGCACTTTCGCGGGTCTTGGCGCGGCCCGTGCATTCCAGCACGACATCAATGCCGGACAGATCGAGCGTGGAAATATCCGCCACATGGGTAAAGCGAACCTTCCGCGATCCGATCCGCAACCCACCGTCCGTTTCCGTGACCTCTTCGGGATAGACGCCAAACACGCTGTCATAGGCAAACAGGTAGCCACAGGTTTCCAGCGGCGCGATATCGTTGATCAGGACGATCTCAATAGGCTGATTGCCCACCAGAAGCTGGCGCAATATCGTGCGCCCGATACGCCCGAACCCGTTGATTGCAATGCGAATTGGTGTGGTCATGTCGCCCATCTAGAGCCGGCCGTCTTAGGATGGCAAGGCAAACTTGTACCAATCGTTGCGTCTTACATTTGGGGCACTTTTTCATTTCGCGCCGCTAACGTCGCGATCTGTGCGATCCGTTTGACGCGCGTTGGCCCTGTTTTCGCCTGTTTCAACCACCGCAGCATGTTGCGCCGGCTTGAGGGCGAGAAATTCGTAAAATGGACATCGGCAGGTGCGTACGCCTGCAACGCAGCCAAAAGGTCATCGGGCACGATCAGCGCATCCACATCAGCCATCTCATCCCATTTGCCCAATTCCTTGGAATGGGCAATTGCGGCTTCACCGGCTGGATGCATCCGGCCTTCGGCCCTCAACCGTGCGACCCTGTCTTTGTAGGTCTGGGCCCAGGTCTGCTCTTTACGCGGACTGATCAGCTGCATCGTGCGGGCGTCATCCAGCTTGCGCCGGATACCGTCAATCCAGCCGAAACACAGCAATTCATCCAACACCGCAAAACGGTCAAGGTATTTGTCCGGCTCAGACTTTTTGAAGGTCACCAGCCAGACGCTTTCCATCTGGGCGTGATGATCAAGCAGCCAGCGGTGCAACGCATCCCCGCTGGTCACTTCAACTTGCGCGAAATTCTCAGTCCTGATCATGCCCCATACCTAGGGCCGATTGGCGTATTTCAAACCCGCTTGGGCTAGTGATGCTGTTCCGGCACCAGAATTTCCCGCTTCCCGACGTGGTTGGCAGAAGACACAACGCCCTCGTCTTCCATCTGCTCTACCAGGCGGGCCGCCTTGTTATAGCCGATGGCCAGTTTGCGCTGGATATAGCTGGTTGAGCATTTGCGATCCTTGATCACAATGGCCACGGCCGTGTCATACAGCGCGTTCTCGCTGTCCGACCCGTCCCCAAGGCCAAGCACCAGATCAATGCTGGATTCCTGATCGTCTGGCGGGCCTTCAACCACACCGGACATGTATTCAGGCGGACCAAAGGACTTGAGGTAATTCACGATTTCCTCGACTTCTTCATCAGAACAGAACGGCCCGTGGACGCGGGTGATCTTTGACCCACCAGCCATATAAAGCATGTCACCCATGCCCAGCAGCTGTTCGGCCCCCATCTCGCCAAGGATCGTGCGGCTGTCGATCTTAGAAGTCACCTGAAACGAAATCCGGGTCGGGAAGTTCGCTTTGATCGTGCCGGTAATGACGTCGACAGAGGGGCGCTGCGTGGCCATAATCAGGTGAATGCCCGACGCACGGGCCATTTGGGCAAGGCGCTGGATACAGGCTTCGATCTCTTTGCCAGCAACCATCATCAGGTCGGCCATCTCATCCACAACGACGACGATATAAGGCAGGACTTCCGGCGTGAATTCATCCGTCTCAAAGATCGGATCACCGGTTTCATCGTCAAAGCCGGTCTGCACGGTACGGCTGAACATCTCGTCCTTGGCCAGCGCCTCTTTGACGCGCCCGTTATAGCCGTCGATATTGCGCACGCCCATTTTGGACATCTTGCGATAACGTTCCTCCATCTCGCCCACGACCCATTTCAGGGCGACAACCGCCTTCTTTGGGTCTGTAACAACGGGGGACAGCAGGTGCGGAATGCCGTCGTAGACGGACAGTTCCAGCATCTTGGGGTCGATCATGATCATCCTGCATTCTTCGGGAGACAGCTTGTAAAGCAGTGACAGGATCATGGTGTTGATCGCGACAGACTTACCCGAACCAGTGGTCCCTGCGATCAAGAGGTGGGGCATCTTTGCAAGGTTTGCGATGATCGGCTCGCCACCAATGTCCTTGCCCAGTGCGAGGGGCAGTTTCTGGTTGCCGTCACCATAATCGCGGTGGGACAGGATTTCGCGCAAAACCACTTTTTCGCGGTTTTCGTTGGGCAGTTCGATCCCGATGACCGACCGTCCGGGCACGGTAGACACGCGTGCGGACAGGGCCGACATCGACCTTGCAATGTCATCGGCCAGACCAATCACGCGTGATGCTTTCAACCCGGGTGCAGGTTCCAGTTCGTACATTGTGACGACCGGACCAGGGCGCACAGAGACGATTTCGCCTTTGACACCATAGTCGTCCAGAACGCTTTCCAGCATCCGCGCGTTTTCTTCCAGCGCCTCGTCGGACAGATGATGGCGCTGCACCTCGACCGGGTTGGTCAAAAGGTTCAGCGGCGGGTTTTCGTAACCGGGGTATTTGTCTTCGAATTGCAACGCGGGTTGTGCTTCGGCCTTTGCCTGTTTGCTTGGTGCGGCTTTTGGCGTGGGATGAACGACCTTGGCGGTTGCCTTTTCGCTGGTGTCAAATAGCGGTTCTGCAACCAGCGGCTTTTCTGGTACGGGCGGCAGGGTCGAACGCATGTAGACCGGTGCTGCGGCGGGCGTATCAGGCGTAGTGTCATCAAGGATCTCAGCCTCGTCCTCGGCAGCGACCATTTCCTGCATGGGTGCTTCGGCATCGGCGTTGCGCACATCAAGCACAAGTGGCGTCGGGCCGCGACCGGCTGTCAAACGTGGCTCTACACGGGGCGTGCTAAGGTTCGGGGCCGATTTCCCGCCTGCACGGTTCCGGATGGCGTCCGTGATACGCGCGCTGATGCGGTTTTCATCAGGCGCATCAATGTCAGGCATGGCCGTTTCGGGCACCAGTTCGGGCTGCGGCTCGTGACGTTTCAACAGGCCGGCCAGCAGGCCTTTTTGCTGTGGTTCGGCCTGACGGGCAGGTGCCACCAGTTCCGGTTCAGGTTGCGAGGCATGTGTCAAAGGTGGCATCTTGCGCCCGGCAAGCTGCTCTGACGTCGGCATCACCGGGTTCGAGCGGACAACCTGCGCCGCGCGCGCTTTCATATCTGGTTGCGGGATGGCACGTTCAGCGGCCTGATGTTCAGCCCATTCGTTTGCGATGGCCGCCTTGCGAGCCTGTCGTTCTTCCCGCCGCGCGGCAATGGTTTGGGTCGCACCGCTCGCGGCACGCGCAGACACAGCAGCACCGCGGCCAATCATACCAAGCAGCAGCGAATAAAGCATCACGGTGCCAAGAAGCACAAATCGCAGACCGGTCTTCAGTTCGGGTTTTGTAAAACCAACAGCGAAGGCCAGCAAAAACAGGGTGAATGCACCCAGAACAAGCGACAGCGCCTTGATCGCAAAAGTCGACCCGATCACAGGTGCCAAAAGGTTCAATACCACGCCAAGCACGGTATCACCCAACATCCCGCCAAGCCCAAAATTGGGCAGCCACGCAACGCCGGGGGTCAGCGTTGCAGCATAAAGGGACGCAAGGGCAAGCGCGATGGGGGTATAGATGATCCGACCGATGGCGCGCTCTTCACCCATATGGCCAACGAAACGCACGCCCCAGGCGATCAGTACGACGGGCAGCACCCAGATTCCTTTGCCAACGATCATCATGATCGGGGCGGCGGTCGAGGCACCGAAACGGCCAAGCCAGTTCTGCACAGGAGCATCCGTAGCAGAAATCCACGACGGATCGTTTGCAGAATAGCTATAGACCATCATCGCAACCAGCACGCCCACAACGCCAAGCGCAAAACCCAGCAGTTCCTTGCTGCGTTTTTCAAGCGCTGCCTGTGTTTCGCTGTCAAGAAGCGGGTCGCGCCCACGAGACTGATAGATCGCCATAACTGCTATTCCCCTCGGTCGTAGATGCAGTCACGGATCAGTTCCAGACCCCGCTGCACATCTTGTTTTGGGGCGACAAGTGCCACCCGGATATATCCCGCGCCGGGGTTGCCCTGCCCCATGTCGCGGCTGATGTATGCGCCGGGCAGCACCCGCACGCCTGTTTCCTGCCACAGCTTCAGCGCGGCTTGTTCGCCATCGTCGACCGGAAGCCAAAGGAAAAATCCGGCTTCGGGGCTTTCATAGCCCGGCACATTGCCCAGAATACGGTCTGCAATCGCGAATTTTTCCGCGTAAAGGCGGCGGTTTTCAACGACATGGGCCTCGTCGGCCCAGACCTTGGCGGATACGCTCTGCACGGGTCCGGGCAATGGCGCACCGGCACCTGCACGCAGCTGGCGAATGCGGGCAATCGACTTGGGGCCGCCTGCGCAAAACCCGGACCGTAGCCCTGCAAGGTTGGATCGTTTGGATAGCGAATGGAAAATGACGACCCGTTCAGGGTCCGCCCCCATTGATCTGGCAACCTGCATAGCACCCGGTGGCGGCGCATCGCGGTAGATCTCGGAATAACATTCATCCGAGAAGATCATGAAGTCATGCTTTTCCGCCAGACCGACCAGGTTCTCCCAATAGCCCTGATCCGCCACGGTGCCCTGCGGGTTCGCGGGGCTGCACATGTAGGCAATGGCTGTGCGATCCAGCGTTTCGCTGTCCAGTGCGTTGAAATCGGGCAAATGTCCCGTCGACTGGTCCGCCGGCATGTAAATCGGGTCGGCATTCACCGACAGGGTCGCCATGCCATAGACCGGATAGAACGGGTTCGGCGACAAGATCGCGGGTTTCTGCCCGTTTTTCGTCGCAGGGCAAAGCGCCATAGCGGCGTTGTAAAGCCCTTCGCGGGTGCCGTTCAGCGCCATCAGGTTATCGCGCGCGACATCGACGCCATAGCGCATCTTCAGCCAGCTCCTAATCGCATCCAGCAGCTCGGGCGTCCCGTTATTGTCGGGATAGACGCGCCAGTTTGCGACCTGTTGCGCCATCAAAGGGCCAACAAAATCAGGAATATCGTGCTGGGGTTCACCGATGGTCATGTTGATCGGATCACCACCCGGCTGGACAGCATCCAGCAGGCCACGCAATCGGGGCCAGGTCGCCTCGGGTAATGCCGAAAACCGCGTCGGTAATTCCATAACTGCCTCAGGTGCGTGATCATTTGCGCCACGCTTTGGGCTAAGTTAGCCCGCGCAGGACCGTTCTGTCCAGAATAAGGCTGGTGGTTTTTCAGGGCCTTGCCGCGATATGTGGCATTTAGGCCAGTGCGGCTTGGGCGGCGGCACCGATGCGCAGCAAGCGGGCCTCCTGCCCGGTTTGCCCGTTGAACATAATCCCGCAGGACGGCGTGCCCGTGGGAAGCGTGATCGCGGGCAGGTTCATCAGGTTGGCAATCCGCGTGTTTCGCAGGGCTAGCAGGTTTTCGGCCTTGTAATAGGCGTCATCTGTCAGCAACCGCTCTGCGTTCGGCGGCAGGATCGGTGCGGTTGGCATGATGACGGCGTCATAGGTTTCGGTCACTTTTGCATAGGTCTTGCGGATCTCGCGCAACCGGTTCCACTTGCTCACGTAATCCGCTCCAGACACGGTGGCCCCGCCGCGGACACGCTCCAGAATTTGCGGGAACATCTTTTGCGGGTTCGCCTCGACCAAATCGCGCCACCAACCATAGCTGTCCGCGGCATAAAGATCGCCCGCGATGTTGAAGGCCTCCACCAGATCCGCGACGACAATTCTGAACACGCGGGCACCGGCGGCTTCAAGCCGGGCGACCGCAGCTTCAAAACCGGCCTTCGGTTCGGGGCGCAGGTCGTCCATGGCAACGCTGTCCAGAATGGCCAGATCAACCCCTTCGAGCGACACGCCGCGCAGATCAGCAGGGGTACTGACGTCAAGGAGTCCCAGCAAGACGTTGCAATCGGCAATCGACCGGCAAAGTGGGCCGACGGTGTCAAAGGTCAAACACAGCGGCACGACACCATCCAGCGGCAACCGGCCATGCGTCGGCTTGAGGCCCGTCAGATCGTTCCAGGCCGACGGAATACGCACGGACCCGCCAGTATCCGACCCGATGGCCGCCGCCGCCAAACCGAACGCCACAGAGGCGGCAGCCCCTGACGAAGACCCACCAGGCACCGCCTGATCGTCATTGATGCAAGGTGGCGTGCCCATGATCGGGTTCAGTCCCAGCCCTGAAAACGCAATCTCGGACATGTGCGTTTTGCCAAGGCAGACAAGGCCAGCCGCAGTGGCGCGTTGCAGCACGACCGCATCGGTGTCGGGGATGCGGCCCTCCATCAGCTTTGTACCCGCCTCGGTCCCGATGCCCCGCGTATCAAACAGGTCTTTCCAGGAAATCGGCACCCCGTCGAGCGGGCTTTGCCGCCGTCCTTCTTTCATGCGGATTCTGGCGGCTTTCGCTTCGGCGCGCGCGCGCTCATGTGTGACGCGGGCATAAATTCGGTCACGCATGGGATGGGCATCAATCGCTGACAGGAAGGTTTCCGTCAGATCGATCGGGTCAATCGACCCCTCCGCAATCCCGGCACCCAGTTCTGTTGCGGTCTTCCAGCGCCATGCGTCCATGCTCGTCTCCACGTTTTGTCCTTGGTAGCGACGCGGCAGCGCATGGACAATCCCGCTTGCGCGGTCATATGTGAGGTATGGATACGAATTTGATCATCGTCGGGGGCGGACTGAACGGCCCGGCCCTCGCGCTTGCCGCCGCGCAGGAAGGTTTGCGCGTCACTATCATTGACAGTCTGCCAGTCGACCGTCGCAAGAAACCTGATTTCGACGGGCGATCCTATGCGCTTTCGCTCGCCTCGCACCGCTTGCTGAAAGCAATTGGCATCTGGGACGCCATCAGCGACAACGCGCAACCGATGCTTGAAATCAAGGTTACTGACGGGCGCGCAGGCGAAGGGCCAAGCCCTTGGATGATGCACTTCGACCATGCCGAAATCGAAGAAGGCCCGATGGGCTATCTGGTCGAAGACCGGCACCTGCGCCGCGCCTTCATGGATGCGATGGATGCCGCTCCAAATATCACACATCTGGCCAAAAAAACCGTTGTCAGCCAAGAGGTTGCAAATCACGCCACAGTGACACTTGCCAGCGGCAAAACCCTGACAGCATCCCTGATCGCCGGTTGCGACGGACGCAAAAGCGGCACTGCCGAACGCGCCGGAATTTCCCGCACCGGTTGGGGATATGGGCAAACAGCCGTCGTTTGCGCGGTGAAACATGAAAAACCGCATGGCGGCATCGCGCATCAGTTCTTCATGCCGAATGGACCGCTGGCGATCCTGCCCCTGACCGGTGATCGCTCATCCATCGTGTGGAGCGAAACCGACGCCCGTGCGAGCTATCTGATGGGATTGGACGACGCGGCATTTCTGGAAGAACTGAAACCGGCGTTCGGCAGTTTTCTCGGGATGATCAGCCTGACAGGTAAGCGATTTTCCTATCCACTGGGCCTGACGCTGGCGAACAGTTTCGTGGGTGAACGGGTCGCTTTGGTTGGTGACGCCGCACACGGGGTGCACCCCATCGCGGGGCAAGGTCTCAATGCAGGTCTGCGCGATGTCGGCGCACTGGTCGATGTCCTGTCAGATGCGCGCCAGCGCGGCGAAGACATCGGAAATCCGCAAGTTCTGGCACGTTATGAATCTTGGCGTCGTGCTGACACAGCCAAGCTTGCAATCGCGACAGACACGTTCAACCGGCTGTTTTCAAACGATAATCCACTGGTGCGCGCAGCGCGCGATGTCGGAATGGGTGTGGTGAACGCGGTGCCCGGCCTTCGGCGCGGTTTCATGCGCGAAGCGGCGGGACTGAACGGAAAACTGCCGCGCTTGATGCAGGGCTAGAAAACTAGTCCAGCCTGCGAGCTTCATCAACCAGCATCACAGGGATACCGTCACGGATCGGAAAGGCAAGGTTCGCACGCTTGGACACCAGTTCCTGCTTGTCGGCATCATAGGACAAGGTCGTGTGGGTTTCAGGGCAGACAAGCGCCTCAAGCATCTTGGGATCGAACGAAATAGTGCTCATTGCATCATCTCTTCACTGTTGCCGCCGCGCAAAGCAAACTCGATCAACGTGACAAGTGTCTCGCGTCGGGTCGTCAACGACGGAGCTTCTAGCAAGGCCTGTCTGTCTTCGGGTTCGAACGGGCACAGCATGGACAGCGAATTGATCAGCAGTTCATCTTCTGCGTCACCCAGCGATTCCCAATCAGTGCGCAAGCCCTGATCGTCGAAAAATCGGCCAAGCGTCTGCATGAATTCGTCGCGATTAAAGGTGTCGTCCTTTTCCGCGGGTCCAAGATCACGGTCAAATCCGCTCCAATCGACCTTGCAGCGCCGATAAGGCGTGAAGCCTTCGACTTCTTCCACGATCCGAAAGCGGGAAATACCGGACAGGGTCACCATATACCGCCCGTCTTCGGTTTCCGAAAAGGCGGTCAACTTGCCTGCGCAACCGATGGTGTGCAGCTTACCGTCCTTGTCGGGGGCGTCGTAAGGCTGAACCATGCCGACAAGCCGCGTCGAAGTCTTCAGCATGTCGTCGCACATCGCCAGATAACGCGGTTCGAATAGATGGAGCGGCAACCGGGCACGCGGCAGCAAAAGCGCGCCGGGAAGCGGAAAAACCGGGATCGTGTCTGGCAGCTCGCTGGCGACTATCATGAGGTTGATCTAGTGCGGCAGGGGCATCAGGCAAATATCAGTGAAGACAATTTTCGCCGGCCGTTCAACGCAAGCGGATCCTTGGCATCAAGCGCATCGAAAATCTTGAAAAGCTGGGTCTTGGCCGCCTCTTCATTCCATTCCCGATCACGGCGGAACAGCTCCAGCAAGGAGTCGATGGCCGCTTCGGTCTGACCCGCCGCATGTTGCGCAATAGCAAGATCAAAACGCGCCTGATGATCGGTCGGGTCAGCTGCGACCGCTGCACTCAACTCATCCAGCGGCCCGGCGTTCGCCGCCTCACGCGCCAGCGCAATCTGGGCATGAACGGCCTCCAACGCCGGGTGGGTCGAAATTTCCGCAGGCGCGCCGTTCAGGATCGCCTCGGCCTGATCTATGTCGTTCAAAGCAAGGTAGGATTGCACAAGCCCGGCATAGGCAACCGCATGGTTGGGGTCTTCCTGCAGGATCGCGGCAAAGGTTTCTGCTGCATCGGCGGCGGCACCCTCATCCAGCATTGTCTGCGCGGCGTCGACAGCGTCCTGCAACCCGTTGTCCGGCTCACCGCCCAAAGCGGCAACCTTTTCGACGAACGCATCAATCTCGGATGGCGGCAATGCGCCCTGAAACGCGTCAACAGGCTGGCCATTGTGAAAGGCGTAAACCGTTGGAATGGATTGCACGCGCAGTTGTCCCGCATAGCCGGGGTTGGCGTCCACATCGATCTTGACCAGCTTCACACGACCGCCCGCCTTCGTGACGGCCGCTTCGATAGCAGGACCAAGCGTCTTGCAAGGGCCGCACCACGGGGCCCAGAAATCGACGATCACAGGCACCGCCTGGGATGCCTCGATCACGTCCTGCATAAAAGTGGCATCGCTGCCGTCGATGATGTTATCGCCCGCCGCCGGGGCCGGTGTGCCGCCAAGTTCGATCATGGTCGTCTCCGTATCTGGTGTTGGCACCTATATGTGCGCTTGTGTGCCAAAGGCCAAGGGGGTTAGCCTTCCCAAATGAAACAAACCATTCTGGCCTTCGGTGACAGCAACACGCATGGCACACCCCCCATGGACTCGCACGACCACCACCCCCGGCTTGCGCGACGGTGGCCTGTGGTTATGGCAGATATCCTCGGATGCACACTGATTGAAGACGGGCTGCCCGGACGCACAGCCTGTCAGATCACGGCGAGCGATCCAGATCTTCACAGGGATGGGCACCTCGGACTGCGTATATCACTGAACGCGCACGGCCCAATCGACCGGCTGATCATCATGCTTGGTACCAATGACCTGCAGGCGAAATATGGCAAGACGGCTGACGCAATCGCCGCCGGGATCGCAGGACTGCTGCGCATGGCGAACGACGCCGAAACGCAGGCGCGCCATGACGGTTTCGCAATCACACTTGTCTGCCCGCCACCGATCGAAGAAGCCGGCGCTTTCGTGCCCGAACTGTTCGGAGGTGCCGCGAAATCACGTGCACTCCTGCCACGTCTGCAGGAACTTGCCGCGCAATGGGGGGCCGGGTTCATCGATGCGGGTGCACATATCGCCGTCCATCCCAAAGATGGCACGCATTTCGATGCAGACGCGCATGACACCCTTGGCAAAGCGATCGCAGCGGCCCTGCAATAGGCCACGCGGTCGTCTTTCTTTGTCCAATCAAACTTCCGCCGGAGGCATCCTAAATATCAAATGTCGCAAACACCGGCGCATGATCGGAGGGTTGCTCCCATCCGCGTGCCGCGCGCAGGATGCGGCTTCCATGGGCGGCATTCGCGATATCCGGCGTGGCCCAGATATGATCCAGTCTGCGGCCCTTGTCGGCGGCATCCCAGTCCTTCGCGCGGTATGACCACCAGCTATAAAGCCTGCCATCGGGAATATCAGCACGGGTCACATCGATCCAACCGCCTGCATCCTGCGTTTCGCCCAGCGCTTCGACCTCGACAGGGGTATGGCTGACGACTTTCAACAGCTTCTTGTGGTCCCAGACATCATCTTCGCGCGGGGCGATATTCAGATCGCCCACAAGGATGGATTTCTGCGGCATGTCACCATGAAATGCATCACGCATTTCCATCAGGTAATCGAGCTTCTGGCCGAACTTCTCGTTCACCTCGCGGTCTGGCACGTCGCCGCCCGCGGGCACATAGAAGTTGTGGATCGTCACACCGTTTTCCAGCTTGCCGGCGACGTGACGTGCGTGACCAAGGGCGGCATAGTCTACTGCCCCCGCTTCTACCATCGGGATCTTGGACAGGATCGCGACACCATTATACCCCTTCTGACCCCTTGCAACCATGTGATTGTAACCCAACGCGCGAAACTGCTCGGTCGGGATTTTCTCGACCGGGCTTTTGCATTCCTGCAAGCACAGCACATCCGGCATTTCATCGCGCAACAGCTGCGCGACGATGTTTTCACGCAAGCGGACAGAGTTGATGTTCCAAGTGGCAAGTGTGAATGGCATCCGATTTCCTTATGTCAGTGCGGCAGTGGGGCGAATGCGCCCAGTGACAAGCCCGTCCCAGTTTGCGACGGGGGCCAGCATCCGTGCCTTGGCCGCCGGGTGGTTCACATCCAGCACGCCCAGTTTGACCAGAATGGCAGCAATCGCGCATTCACTTGCGCGGGTCGCGCCATCCGCAATTTTCAGGGCAATGCCCAGCTTCTTTTCCGGGATAATGGCGACAAAAACACCCTCTGCGCCCGTCTTGATTGCGACCTTCCCGCCCATTGCACGCATCAGTTCGGTGCAAGCGCCGGTCTCTCCGGCGATGAGTTCGGGAAAGGTGACCATCGCTTGCACAAGGCTGGCAGCCGCCTTTGATCGCACATCGCTGCGCCCGCCGGCAGCGGCGAAAAAGGCCATGGCACGGGCCAAACCATGCACTGTGCTGGCGTGATTTGGGGCGGAACAGCCGTCAATGCCATAACACGGGCTGTCTTCCTGTGTTGTCTCCTCGAACGCAGCCTTGCAAGCCATCTGCACGGGATGGGCGATGTCCACGTATTCGGGACCGGCACCCAGATGTTTTGTAAGCGTCAGAAAACCGGCGTGTTTTCCGGAACAGTTGTTATGCACGCGGCACGGGGCTTTCCCTGCCCGGATCAATGCGTTGCGATCTGCCACATCGCGCGGTTCCTGCGGCCCGCAGCAAAAGTCGTCATCATTCAAACCAAGGTCATCCAGCCATGCATTTACCGGCGCGGTGTGGATCACGGCCCCTCGGTGTGATGCACACGCCAAAGCCAATTGCGCAGGCGTCAGGCCAAAGGCTGCGGCCGCGCCGCTTTCGATCAGCGGGAGGGCCTGGATCATCTTGCAGGACGAGCGCGGATAGATCATCGCAGCCGGGTCGCCCCATGCCTGCACGATGTCACCCCCCGCATCGCAGATCACGGCATGGCCCTGATGAATGGACTCTCGCATATCGCCACGCCAGACTTCGACCAGATCAACCGGTGCGGACATGATGATTTCCTTTCGTGTGCTGCCAGAGCGCGATAATACACCGCAATTTCAGGGGTTCCCCCGCTTGGCAGTTTTTTGCTAGGTCTATGGCTATCGCGTTGAAACAGGACCGACCAGTCGAAAAGGTACGCATGAGACGGACCGATGGTCAGGACCACAGAGGCAAGGACAGCTTGGAGGCTGTAAATATGAAAAAAATGATGTCGCGCACGTTGGGTGTTGTTACCGCACTCGCACTGGCTCTGCCTGCTTTCGCGCAGGAAACCAGCGACAATCGTGTATTGGCGAACACCGACTGGAGCGTGTTTGTCGAAGACAATCCGCAGGAATGCTGGGGCGTTTCCAAACCAAAGGAATCATCACTGCGCGACAGCAGCGGCAACCCGACGCAAGGCCGTCGTGGTGAAATCCTGCTGTTCGTCTTCTATCGTCCCGGCGCATCTGTGCAGGGTCAGGTAGCTTTTACCGGCGGGTATCCCTTTGCAGGTGGCTCTACCGTGTCGATGGATATCAGCGGCACGACGTTCCAGCTGTTCACAGATGGTGAATGGGCGTGGCCTGCAACACCCGAAGACGATGCCCGCATCGTGGCAGCCATGAAACGCGGCGCGAACGCGGTCCTCGTAGGGCGGTCTGGTCGCGGCAACGTGACGACTGACAGCTTCTCGCTACTGGGTTTCAGCGCTGCGGTAGAAGAAGCTGCAAAGCGCTGCGCCGGCTGATCCAGCACAATTGAATTTGACGACAGGCGCGGTTTTCCATTGGAAACCGCGCCTTTTGGCTTATATGGGGCGCAATTCCTGTTGAAAGGTCCCATGTGATGGATGCCAAAGCCCCGATTACCCAAGATATGCTGACGATTCCGCGCAAGGATGTTCCGGCGCGTCCGAATCTGATCGGCATGACCCGCACGCAGATGCGCGATGCGCTAATCGCGGCAGGCACGCCCGAAAAGCAGGCCAAGATGCGGGTCGGCCAGATTTGGCAATGGATTTACTATTGGGGCGTGCGCGATTTTGAGGCGATGACCAATCTTGCCAAACCCTATCGCGCAATGCTGGCGGAAACCTTCGATATCTCCTTGCCCGAAGTCGTGACCAAGCAGGTCAGCGATGACGGCACCCGCAAATATCTGGTACGCATCGCCGGCGGGCACGAGGTCGAGGTGGTCTATATCCCCGAAACCGATCGCGGCACGCTTTGCATTTCCTCGCAGGTCGGTTGCACGCTCACCTGCACCTTCTGTCACACTGGCACGCAAAAGCTGGTGCGCAACCTCACACCTGCCGAAATCGTCGGGCAGATCATGATTGCGCGTGACGATCTGGGCGAATGGCCGGTGCAAGGCGCGCCCAAGGATGAAACCCGCCTGCTTTCCAACATCGTGCTGATGGGGATGGGCGAACCGCTTTACAACTTTGAAAATGTGCGCGACGCAATGAAGATCGCGATGGACGATCAGGGCATTTCGCTATCGCGCCGTCGCATCACGCTTTCGACGTCCGGCGTTGTGCCCGAAATTGCCCGCACCGCCAAGGAAATCGGCTGCCAACTGGCCGTGTCCTTTCACGCAACCACGGACGCGGTGCGCGACGTTCTGGTTCCCATCAACAAGCGGTGGAACATCGACGCGTTGCTTGATGCGTTGCGCGAATACCCGAAAGTCAGCAATTCCGAACGGATCACGTTCGAATACGTGATGCTGGACGGCGTGAACGACAGCGACGAAGACGCCCGCCGCCTTATCAAACTGATCGACGGCATCCCTGCCAAGATCAACCTGATCCCGTTCAATGAATGGCCCGGTGCGCCCTACACGCGGTCGTCCAACAACCGCATCCGCAAGTTTGCCGATATCATCTACAAGGCGGGCTATGCGTCGCCAATCCGGACCCCGCGGGGTGAAGATATCATGGCCGCTTGCGGACAGCTGAAATCGGCGACAGAACGCGCGCGTAAATCGCGCAAGCAGATCGCTGAAGAAACAGGCATTCCCGGCTAGCGATTGACACCGATCAAGGTAGGCGCTGCCGTTATTTCCTATGCTTTTCTCACGGAAAGTGAGGGAAAGAATGCCAGCGACATCCAAGGCCGAGCTTCTGGAAATTTCCCAGAAGGAATACACCAAGCTTTCAAAGCTGATCGACAGCGTGCCGCCTGACAGGGCGACGGTGAAAGTCGACGGCGTATCGATCAAGGACGTGATCGGGCATCGCGCCTATTGGATCACGTTGTTCCTCGGGTGGTATCACGATGGCGTTGCAGGCCGACCGGTCCATATTCCCGCCAAGGGCTACAAGTGGAACCAGTTGAACGAATTCAACGCAAAGCTGCGGGAAATGCAGGCTGATCTCAACTGGGACGATGCGCGCAAGCTGTTGTCGGACGCCTACGCGGATTTCATGTCGTTTGTCGATGGGCTGGATGACAAGGCGCTTTACAGCGAACCGATGGTGGGCGGAAACGGCAAATGGACAACGGGCCGCTGGGCCGAGGCCACGGGCCCCAGCCACTTTCGCTCCGCTGCAAAATTCATCCGCAAGGCACTGAAGTCAGTCTAGCGTAGTAACGCGCCCGCCTCTGCGGGCGACAAGGCAGCAGGTCGTTCGCAGGTCGTGGCCATCTCGACAAAGCGGCGCTCTTCTCCGGCCTTCAGGATGCTCGTCATCACATCGACCGCATGCACGGCAAGGTCGATGTTGCAGCGATGCGGACGGTTTTCGGCGATGGCTGTCGCCATATCCGCCAGCCCGGCGCAGCGGTAATTCGCGCGCCCCTCGTCATCATTAACGCGGCCAAACGGATGGTCCCATCCCGCCACATCGCTGATCACTTTGTCCTTGTCACCGATTTCCAGTGCGCCGCCAAAAAAATTGGGGTCTGGCACGAACAGCGTGCCGTCTTCGCCATAAAGCTCCATGTGTCCGTGCTTGTGTACCCAGACATCCCAGCTTGCGCCCAACGTGATTGTCGCCCCGTTCACGAACTCCAGCAGCGCGTGAATGTTCGTCGGCGTGTCCACGGGCACCTTTTCACCAAACCGGTCACCATTCCCGATGGTTCGCTCGGCAAAAGTGGTGGTGGCAAGGGAAACTACCGATTTGACCGGCCCAAGCAACTGGATCAGATTTGTAACGTAGTAGGGACCGATATCCAGGATCGGACCGGCACCCGGCTGATAGAAGAAGTCAGGGTTCGGGTGCCATGCTTCCATGCCGTGCCCCATGACGTGACAGGTGCCGCCAATCACTCTTCCTATCTTGCCTTCGTCCAGCATGGCGCGGGCCTGCTGATGCACACCGCCCAAGAACGTATCGGGTGCAGATCCCACGCGCAGCCCTTTTTCCGTTGCAATACGGCGCAGGTCTTCCCCTTCGGCGAGCGTCAGAACAATGGGCTTTTCGGTGTAGGCGTGCTTGCCGGACTCAAGGATACGTTTGGTTACCTCGTAGTGCACGGCAGGGATCGTCAGGTTGACGATCACGTCGATATCATCGGCGGTCAGCAGATCCTCGACCGTGTCCGCGCGCACGCCGAATTCGGACGCGCGCGCCTTGGCCGCGTCCATGTTGATGTCTGCGACGGCCCGCATATCAAGTGCTTTGAAAAGGGGCCCCAGCCGCAGATAGGCTGACGAAATATTTCCGCATCCGATAATGCCAACGCGCATCTGTGTCATGATTGCTGTCCTTAGAATGACTGAACGGTTGCAAGACTGCGGGCGGCAAATCTTGCGTGATCTTTCGGGTTATCGTGTTCGACGACGTAATGTGTGCAGCCGACGTCTTGCAACGCGGCGTGGATCGCGCCCCAATTCTGGACGCCGTGGCCAACATCGGCCCAGCCGTCTTCGTCGGCATTTTCGCCAGCGGGGGCGAGGTCCTTGATATGGGCGGCGATAATCTTGTCACCGTAGTTTTTGATCATATCGACCGGATCAAGCCCCGCACGGGCGACCCAGCCAAGGTCAAGTTCAAGCGCAAGTCCGGCCTCTGCAAGCAGGTCTTCGGGTCTGTCGCCCTGCCCTGTCTTAATGAATTCGAAATCGTGGTTGTGCCAGCCAAAGCCAAGGCTCGCATCCCGCAGGGGTTTGCCGGCGGCAACTACACGGGTCGCGTAGGCGCGCCAGCCCTCGGAATCAACGGGCCTGTCCTCTGCCGCCAGATAGGGAACGAACACTTTCTCCAGGCCGACGGACCCTGCAAGGTCCAGCAGCATCTGCGGATTGCTTTCGATCATATCCAACCCGACATGGCAGGACGTCATGCGCAAGCCGTTTTGATCCAGTGCAGCCTTCAGGCCATCAAGATCATCAAGCAAGCCACCGTAACCTTCGACCTCGCGATAGCCGGTCTCTGCCAGCATCTTGCAGGTATCAGTCAGCGGCGGAAAGTTGCGGGAACAGTAAAGTTGATAGGACACTTGGGTCATGTTGTCGTCTTTCCATAAGTGGCGCTGTGCAGATCGCGCAGCGTGAAGTTCGCTGACCGGGTCGGGTCGCTGGCGTCAAAACGCAGGCTGCGGCTTTCACCGGGTAGCAGGTCAAAGTTGTTGGCGCTGAAGCGTCCGGGAATATCCGCTTCAATGAAGACGAACAGACCAAGCCCTTTGGCCGCAATTGTGATCTCTGCGCCATCGATTTCAAGCGACAGCCCGGCGGGCATCAAATCGTAGGATTTGTAAGGCTGCGGCGCGTGGACTTCACGCCCATGCCCGTCCGCGCTTTGCCAGTCGATCAGCAGCATTTCCTGCGGGCCAAGATCTTCGACATGGAAGATATCGACGGCTTCCGCGCCAACCGCAGCAGTTACCTGCCCCAGTTCGCGCGTAGCACCATCTGGCGTGACGGCACGCAAGGTCACTTCGACCTCGGCGGGCATGGCCATATCGTTGATCGCGCGGATCGTTGTCGTGCTGCAGTTGGGGACAGCAGTGCAGATCACGGGCGCAAAGAAATCCCTGGCCGCATGGTGCATCAGCTTCCAGTCCCCGCCATAGTCCAGCGACGCCCAGGAACAGACTGGCCAGGTGTCGTTCAGCTGCCAGATCAGCGTGCCCATGCAATGCGGTTTCAATGACCGCCAATGGGTGACCGCGGTCTTGATCGCGAGCGCCTGCTGGACCTGGCTCAGATAGACGAAATCATCAAAGGCTTCAGGCCAGCGGAAATAGCGGAACATCGTCTCGGCAATGCGGGCATTGCCACCGTCGTTCTTTTGGTGGCTTTCCAGAACGGGTGCCGCGATGTTGCGGTCTTCGGGCGCTGTAAAGTTGCGGATCGCGTTCATGGTGGGATAGCTTTGAAACCCGAATTCCGAACAGAAGCGCGGAGCGACATCGCGGTAGTGATCAAAGTCGCGCCCTTCATGCCAGACCGACCAGAAGTGCATATCGCCCGATCCGTCATCGTGCCAGCTATCACCGAAATTCAGCGGACCCTTGGTCGGCGACGACGGCCACCAGATCGCGTAAGGGTCTGTTTCCAATAGCACATCTTCGATCGCCCGGTTCAGGCGATCGTAATTCACAAGATACCGGTCGCGGTCCAGTTTGCTGACGTCGTACCAGTCGAGTGCACCGACGAGTTCGTTGTCGCCGCACCAGAGTGCGATGCAGGCGTGGTGGTGCATACGGGCGACGTTGTCCTGCACCTCTGTCCTGACATTCGCGATGAAGCTTCGGTCGGACGGATAGAGATTGCAGGCAAACATGAAATCCTGCCAGACCAGCAAACCAAGTTCGTCGCAGGTGTCATAAAACGACGTCGGTTCGTATCTGCCACCGCCCCAGATGCGGATCATGTTCATGTTTGCGTCAACAGCCGATTGCAGCAAGTCCGTTGTTTTCGCAATAGAAATTCGGCCCGGCAGCGCGTCGGCGGGAATCCAGTTCGCCCCTTTGCAGAACACATCCCGACCGTTGACCCGCACGACAAAGGAGAGGCCCGCCTCGTCTTTTGCGGTGACAAGTTCCATCTTGCGCAGCCCGATGCGGCGGGTCGTTTTGGCCGGTCCAGCGGTCACTTCCAGGTCGTAAAGTGGCTGGTCACCCTGCCCTGCCGGCCACCAGAGTTTCGGGTTTTTGACGGTGGCACGGAACGTGCACACCCCGTGCACCGGGCGTGCACTGAAATTCTGACCGTCGAAGGTCAGCGTGACCGCGTTCGTGTGATTGCTGACATATGCACTGACATGAACAACCACCCCGTCGCTGTGATCCTGATGGATCGCCAGCCGGTCAATCCGCGGCGCATCCGACGGCATGACCGTGATTGCGCCATAGACGCCGAAAGGGGCGAGCGCGATGTTCCAGTCCCAGCCAAAATCGCAGGCGGGTTTGCGCAGGAAATTGCCGTACGGGATCGGGCAGTTGCGCGACCACGGAATGTCGAAGTCATGCGCATCAAAAAGGGCCTTGCCAGCGACGACAGGGCTGTGAAACGTGAGGCTGATCGTGTTCTGACCCGCGAACGCCACATCGCCCAAGGACACCCTGTAGTCGCGAAAGGCATTGTCGGCCTTAAGCACGACGGTGTCATTTACACGCACGGTGACGACCGTATCCATGCGTGAAAGCACGAGATCGACATGCGGATCGGTCAGATTGAATTGGCGTGTCGCCACCCAATCCCGTTCACAGATCCAGCGCAGATCATATTCGTTGCGTCCGAAGTAGGGATCGGGGATCAGCCCCGCATCATGCAGCGCACTGATCCCGTCACCGGGTAGATCGAGCGTGCAGGCGTAATCACCGGCGCTATCGGCCAGAGACCATGCGCCAGTCAGGTCGATCTGGGTCACAAACGCGCCTCTGATTTCGTGTCGAACAAGGATGCGCGTGACGGGTCGATGCCGATTGCGATCGTTTCGCCAGCCTTCACCTTGGCTTGCCCATCCATGCGGATGCGGAAGTTTTCAGGTCCCAACTGCGCATAGACCAGCGTGTCTGACCCCATGGGTTCGACAAGGTCGATGTTGGCTTCGAATTGCAGCGGCGCATTCGCGACCAGTTCACCTGTCACCACATGTTCGGGACGGATGCCGATTACGACGGGTCGGTCGACGGGTTGGCTCATGAAATCGTAGCCGGTCATCGGCATGGCCAGATCGCCAGATTTGAACACGCCGCTTTCGAGATTGCCGGAGATGAAATTCATCGACGGCGAGCCTATGAAGTCGGCGACATAGAGATTGCGCGGTTGGTTATAGATTTCGTCCGGCGTGCCAAGTTGCATGATATTGCCGCCCTTCATCACAGCAATGCGGTCGGCAAGTGTCATTGCCTCGACCTGATCGTGCGTGACGTAGATCATCGTGTTTTGCAGTTGGTTGTGCAGCCGCTTGAGTTCGACCCGCAGATCGACACGCAGCTTTGCATCGAGGTTGGAGAGCGGTTCGTCGAAGAGGAACACATCGACATCGCGCACAAGCGCACGTCCGATTGCGACCCGCTGGCGCTGCCCGCCCGAAAGCGCGCCTGGCTTGCGATTTAGTAGCGGTTCAATTTGCAGGATTTCGGCAGCGCGTGCCACGCGTTTTTCGATTTCGGGTTTCGGGATTTTCGCGTTCTTCAGGCCAAACGACAGGTTACCGCGCACGGTCATCTGCGGGTAAAGCGCGTAGGATTGGAACACCATGCCGATGCCCCGTTCGCTGGGTTCGGCCCAAGTCACGTTTTGCCCTTTGATGAAAATCTGGCCTGCTGTGACTTCGAGCAATCCGGCGATACAGTTCAGCAGCGTTGATTTCCCGCAACCGGACGAGCCCAGCAGCACGATGAATTCGCCATCCTGAATGTCGAGGTTGAGGTTTCGCAGGACTTCGACCGCGCCAAAGCTAAGGTCGAGATTTCTGATTTCTACTGAGTTTGTCATGTTCCTAGCCCTTCACGGCACCCGCGGCGATACCGCGGACAAAAAGTTTGCCAGAGGCAAAGTAGATGATGAGTGGCACGAGGCCGGTGAGCAGGGTCGCCGCCATGTTGACGTTGTATTCCTTGACGCCTTGCACCGAGTTCACGATGTTATTGAGCTGCACCGTCATCGGATAGGTTTCCGGCTTGGTGTAGATCACCCCGAACAGGAAGTCGTTCCAGATGCCCGTGACCTGCAGGATGATCGCGACCACGAAGATCGGCAGCGCCATCGGCAGCATGATCTGGAAATAGATCTGCCAGAACCCCGCCCCGTCGACCCTTGCGGCCTTGAACAGTTCTTCTGGCACGGATGAGAAGTAGTTGCGGAACAGCAGCGTCAGGATCGGCATTCCGAAGACGGTGTGCACCAGGACCAGCCCCCAAAGATCACCCATCAGCCCGATTTCGCGCAGCATGATCACGATGGGGTAAAGCATTGTCTGGTAGGGGATGAACGCCCCGATGATCAGGATCGTAAAGAACACCTCGGACCCTTTGAATTTCCAGTTCGACAGCGCGTAGCCGTTGATGGACGCGATCGCGATCGACAGGAATACCGACGGGATCAGGATCTGCACCGAATTCCAGAACCCTTTGGACAGCCCCGTGCAATCAAGCCCGGTGCAGGCTTCGGCCCATGCCTTGACCCATGGCTGAAAGGTTATTTCCATTGGCGGCCCGAAAACATTGCCCATCCGGATTTCGGGCATGCCTTTCAGCGAGGTCACGATCATGACGTAAAGCGGCAGCAGGTAATACATGCTGACCATGATCAGCGTGCCGTAGAGAAAGATGTTCGCCCGCGAAAAGCGCCGTTTCGGTTTCGGGCCCGCGGGCCCAACCATCGCGCCGGCGGCCACTGCCGCGTTGAGAGTTGCCGGATCAGCCACGTTTCTTGCCTCCGAATTCGAGATACGCCCAAGGGATCAGGATGATCACGACAGAGCACAGCATCATCGTCGAGGCCGCGAAGCCTTGCCCGAGGTTTTGCGCCTGGAACATGTAGTCGATGACGTATTTGGCGGGCACTTCGGATGCGATCCCCGGACCGCCGTCGGTTTGCGCCCTGACAAGATCGTAGAGTTTGATGATCCCCGAGGCGATCAGCACGAGGGACGTGATGAACACCGGCCGCATCATGGGGATGATGACGACGACATAGGTTTTGATTGTTCCGATCCCGTCGACCTTGGCCGCCTTCCAGATGTCTTCGTCGATCCCGCGCAGACCGGCGAGCATGATGCACATGATCAGCCCCGACCCTTGCCAGATGCCCGCGATCAGCAGGCCGAACATGACGATATCGGGGTTATTGAGCGGGTCGAAGGTGAATGTGCTCCACCCTGTGCTGCGCACAAGGCTTTGCAGCCCGAAGTCGGGGTTCAGGATCCATTGCCACGCAAGCCCGGTGACGACGAAGGACAGCGCAAAAGGGTAGAGAAAAATCGTGCGGAATGCGCTTTCGAACCGGATTTTCCGGTCAAGGCAGGCCGCGAGGCAGAAGCCGATCAGCAGCGTCAGGATCATCGAGAAGAACCCGTAGAGCGCGAGGTTCTTGATCGAGATGATCCAGCGGTCCGATGTCCAGAGTCGATCGTATTGGTCCAGCCCGACCCACTGCAGCTTTGGCAGCATCCGCGACCCGGTGAAGGAGTAGACCACCGTCCATGTCGTTCCGCCCACGAAGACGAAGAGCGCGGTGATGATCATCGGGATCGATGCGATCTTTGCGGACAGGTTCTTGAACAACCTGTTGGGGCGTTTTGCGGTGCGTGCGGGGGTATCCGAGGCCACGGTCATCGTGTCGGCTCCGTCAATGCAAGGGTTGGAAAAGGAAAGTGGCCCGGTGCGCGAACACCGGGCCAATGATAAGAGATCGCTTAGTCAGCGCTCTCGATCAGGGCGGCGTACTTTTCCTGCGCCTCGGCAGCTGGCATGTCCGAGGACCAGAACTGCGCCATCAGATCTTCGATCTGGGTCTGCGTATCTGCGGACAGTGCCATATCGCCGGATGGCAGGATGCCACCGGTTGCAAGAATGCCGAGACCTTTTTGCATGCAGCCGTTCGCAGCTGCCATGTCGATGTCACCGCGCACGGGCAGCGAGCCTTTGGCGAGGTTGAAGGACACCTGAACCTCTGGCGAAATCAGGAGTGCTGCCAGTTCTTTCTGGGCGGCTGTGATTTCAGGATCGTCGTTCACTGGGAAGTAGAAGGCATCACCACCGGTATCGAGGATTTCATTCAGACCAAGACCCGGCAGGCAGGAATAGTCCTGGCCTTCGACTTGTTCCGCGACAGAGAATTCACCCTGCGCCCAGTCACCCATCAGCTGTGCACCGGCTTTGCCTGTGATCACCATGTTGGTGGCTTCGTTCCAGTCCTGAACGTTGGAATCACGCGCAAGTTCACGGGCGGCTGCGACCGCTTCGAAAACGGCGGTGTATTCCGGGCCACGGGCCACGTCAGCGTTCTTGTTCACGGTCACTTCGCGCCATGCATCAAGACCTGCAACGGCGATCGTGATTGCCCCGAAAGCAAGGTTTTGCTGCCAGCCCTGCTGGCCCATCGCGAGTGGGACGATGCCTGCCTCCTGAAGTGCAGGTGCGGAGTCTACGAATTCGTTCCAGTTTGCTGGAACCGGTACACCAGCTGCTTCGTAGGCGTCATGTGACAGCCAAAGCCACTGCGCCGAGTGGATATTCACTGGCACGCAATAGATTTTGCCGTCCAGCGTGCAGGAATCCAGCAAGGAGGACGGGTTTACGATATCTTTCCAGCCACCGGCTTCGGCAACATCTGTCAAATCAAGCATCAGACCGGCTTCGATCAGCTCTTCCGCCTGACGGCCGTGGTTCAGCTGTGTCGCGCCCATCGGGTCGCCGCCCAGAATCCGTGAAATGATGATCGGGCGCGCCGTTCCGCCGGACCCCGCGATCGCACCGTCAACCCAAGAGTTGCCTGTCGCGTTCCATGCTTCCGCAAACTTGGCGACAGCCGCAGCTTCACCACCGGATGTCCACCAATGCGTCACTTCCAGTTCAACGGCATTCGCCGAAGATGCAGCGACGATCGCGGTAGCTGCCAGCAGTTTTGTTGTGAGTTTCACGATTCTTTCCTCCCTGGTTCTAAATCGTTGTAGAAAAATCTATATCGTTTTAGAATGATCTGGCAAGAAATAATCATACGAAGTTAGCGCCAACAACGTAACCTTCTATCAACGGCCTGAAAACACTGGGTTTGAAAAAGGTTTCGCGCAACCTATCTAAGGGTGTCGCTGCGGTGAAAGCGTGAGAATCGGGGTGGTGGGGTCATATGCCTTCCGAAAAATCCATAGCGTCCGACGCGAAACCAACACTCAAGACCATCTCGCGGATTAGCGGGCTCGCGGTCCCGACCGTGTCGCGAGCGCTGAATGACGCGCCGGATATCGGTGACAGCACCAAGAAGCTGATCCGCCGTATCGCCGACGAGATTGGTTACGTGCCCAACCGCGCGGGTGTCCGCCTGCGCACAGGACGCACCAATGTCATCAGCCTTGTCATGTCGACGGAACATGATGTGATGAACCATTCCGCGCGTCTGATCTCTTCCGTTGCGGGTGGTCTGCGCGATACGCCCTATCATCTGATCGTCACGCCGTTCTTTCCGGATGAAGACCCGATGAAGCCGGTCCGTTATATCGTGGAGACCGGGTCAGCAGATGCGTTGATCCTGAACCAGATCCAGCCCGAAGACCCCCGCGTGGCCTATCTGATGGAGCGTAATTTTCCATTTGCCACGCACGGGCGCAGCAACTGGTCGGACCGCCACCCCTATTTTGATTTTGACAACGGGGTCTTTGGACAAATCGCTGCGGATCGCCTGCACCAACGCGGACGCAAGCATATCGCACTGTTGGCACCGCCCCTGTCGCACAATTATGCGCAGCACATGCTGGATGGCGTGAAAGCCCGTTGCGATGCGAATGGCCAGACCATGTTGTTACTGGAGGGGGCGACATCGGACAGTGCAAGTGACGAGGTCGTGCGTGTTCTGGAGCGCGTTCTGACCGACAGGCCGGAGATCGACGGCCTTATCTGTGCCTCGACCTCGGCCACGATGGCCGCCATTACGGCGATCGAGGCGCATGGCATCACGCTGGGCCAGCAGCTGGATTTGCATACCAAGGAAGCGATGCCATTTCTGCGATTGTTCCGGCCCGACATCCTGACCATCACGGAAGGTGTCGGCACGGCTGGCGCGTTTCTGGCCAAGGCCGCAATCCAAGCGATCCGTGATCCTGAAAAACCCCCGATGCAAGAGCTTGAAGTCCCGACTGACGATTAAGACAGCGCGGTCTGGATGTCAGCGATGATATCTTCGAGCGGTTGTTCGATTGACACCACGATGGGTTCTTCGTCTTTCGTGGGCGGATTGAGGACATGGTACTGGCTGCGCAAGAGCTTAACCGGCATGAAGTGATCCTTGCGCGCGGCCATCCGTTGCGACACCACCGCAAAAGGCGCGTCCGGATATACAAGCCGATAGCGCACGCTGGCCCGCAGGTAATCCCTGTATATCCGCTTGAGCGCGGAGCATGTGAACACAGTCGGCCTGTCACGTGCGCTGGCGCGGACCGCATCGCCCAGCGCATCAAGCCAAGGCCAGCGCAGTTCATCGTTCAGCGGTTTTCCGGCCCCCATGTGGGTCACGTTTTTGGGCGGGTGATAATCGTCTGCGTCCAGAAAGGCCGCGCCCCGGGCTTCGGCAAGTGTCTTGCCGATTGTCGTTTTTCCGCACCCAGCGACCCCCATGACAAGAATGACTTCATTCATCTGCGTACTTCCAGCCTTCGGTCTGCCGGTTCACCTGCTGCGGTGCCCATGCGCGGTGGGTTTGTGTACAGCCGCCAATTCGAAATGCACTATAAGACCCATGTTTTGCGCGTTCCATATGCAGTTTAGCATGGTTCGTCCTAAGACTGTGTAACGACAGGCCCATTTCAGCGACCGGGAATTGCGCCTCTTTTTTCGCCTTTGCCTTCCCAGTTGTCCAACGCGGCGACTGCTTCTTCGGCGGTTTCCACGAACCGGAAGAGTTCCAGATCCTCGGGCGAGATAGTGCCCGCGTCCGCCAATGCGTCCCAGTTGATGATTTTTTCCCAGAACGACCGCCCGAACAGAAGGAACGGCACGCGCGCCATGCGTCCGGTCTGGATCAGCGTCAGCGCCTCGAATGTTTCATCCAGCGTGCCGAACCCGCCCGGGAACACCGTGATCGCGCTGGCCCGCATCAAGAAGTGCATCTTGCGGATCGCGAAGTAGTGGAAATTGTAGCAAAGTTCGGGTGTTACGTAGGTGTTTGGTGCCTGTTCGTGGGGCAGCACGATGTTCAGGCCGACGGATTTGCCGCCCGCCTCCATTGCGCCGCGGTTCCCCGCCTCCATCACCCCTGGCCCGCCGCCGGTCACGATGACATCGTCCGTGCCGCCGTTTTCGAGCGAGCGTTCCGTCATGATCCGCGCGAAACGCCGCGCCTCTTCATAGTATTTTGACAGTTCGGCGAGTGTTTCCGTCTTGGCGCTGCCCTTGTTCGCCGGTTCGGGGATGCGCGCACCGCCGAAAAGAACAATGGTCGAGTTCACGCCCGCCTCGTTCATGCCCATTTCCGGTTTCAGCAGTTCCAGTTGCAACCGCACGGGCCGCAGTTCGTCGCGGCACATGAAGTCCTCGTCCGCGAATGCCAGGCGGTAGGACGGGGCCTGGGTTTGCGGCGTGACCGGAATATGCGATGCTGTCTCGCGGTCCTGGCTGCTGTCGCGGAATGGGTGATTGCGCTGTTCGTTCATGTCGTCGCCTTTTCTTGCTTTGCGACAGGGTCACCTGTGCGGCCCCAAGATGCAATGGGAGAACAACATGTTGCTTGAAACGCCCGTCTGCGATTTCGGTTGGCAGGCCCCTGATTTCGAACTGAAAACGCCAGATGGTGTCGCGTGGACACGCGATCGGGTGATGGGCGGGAACGGCATGCTGATCGCATTCATTTGCAATCATTGTCCGTATGTCATCGCCGTTATTGACAGGCTGGTGGCAGACATCAACGCAATCAAGGAGGCCGGGGTCGGTGTGGCATGTGTGATGTCCAATGACTATGCCGCCTACCCGGCGGATGCGCCGGACAAGATGCTGGCTTTTGCTGACACGCACGGGCTGACCGTGCCTTACCTTGTGGATGAGGATCAGTCTGTTGCCCGTGCCTATGGTGCTGTTTGCACACCTGATTTATTCGGATTCGATCGGGCTGGTGGATTGCAATATCGCGGCCGGATCGATAGCGCGATGATGAAGGATGCGGCCAACCGCGTGCCTGAATTGCGCAACGCCATGATGTCTGTCGCGAAGGGTGCGGGCGGGCCGCGCGTGCAGACCCCGTCGATGGGCTGTTCGATCAAATGGCGCTAGGGGCGCTGCCCCTCGCCTGCGGCTCACCCCGAAGTTTGAGTGGACACAGAAAGACGAAAGGGGGGCGTTAACCTTGATTTTGGGTTAACGCGACATTGCGCCGGTGCCATCCTGCGCTTATAGCCAGCGCGAGTTTTTGCAACTGCACGAGGGATTACCATGTCGAATGCCGCACTTGAAACCGCCATCGAAGCTGCGTGGGATGCCCGTGATTCAATCACGCCACAGACCCGTGGCGAACAGCGTGACGCGATCGAAGATACGCTGAACGCCCTGGACAGCGGTAAGCTGCGCGTTGCCGAAAAGCAGGACGACGGATCCTGGCACGTGAACCAGTGGGCCAAGAAGGCCGTGTTGCTTGGTTTCCGCATCAAGGACATGGAACAACAAGAAGGTGGGCCGCAAGCTGGCGGCTGGTGGGATAAGGTTGATTCCAAGTTCATGGGCTGGGGACCCGACCAGTGGAAAGCGGCCGGGTTTCGTGCCGTTCCGAACTGCGTCGTGCGCAAGTCTGCCTATATCGCCCCCGGCGTCGTGCTGATGCCATCATTCGTGAACCTTGGTGCCTATGTCGATGAAGGCACGATGGTCGACACATGGGCGACCGTCGGGTCCTGCGCCCAGATCGGCAAGAACGTGCATCTGTCCGGCGGCGTCGGGATCGGTGGCGTGCTGGAGCCGATGCAAGCGGGACCGACCATTATCGAGGACAACTGCTTTATCGGCGCGCGTTCCGAAGTTGTTGAAGGCTGCATCGTCCGCGAAGGATCCGTTCTTGGTATGGGTGTCTTTATTGGCCAGTCCACCAAGATCGTGGATCGCGAAACCGGTGAAGTCATGTATGGCGAGGTGCCGCCCTATTCTGTTGTTGTCGCCGGGTCGATGCCGTCCAAGAACGATGTGAACCTTTATTGCGCTGTCATTGTGAAGCGTGTTGACGAGCGCACGCGCTCCAAGACCGGTATCAACGAGTTGCTGCGCGACTGATGTTCTTTTCGGCCGTGATCGGCAGGAACCGGGTCGCGGCCGACAGACGGCCGTCGCCTGCAGCGGCGTGGTCGCTTGTGGTTCTGGATATTGTTGTCGTGACCACTTTGCTTGCGCTTTTGTTTGATCCGATCATGACGCTGATCTATGCCGGACAGCCGAGCGATCAGGCGAGTGGTTTTTTCCTGTTCGTTCTCTACGTGATCTTTCCTGCAGGCGTTTTGATCAATGCCTGCCGCTGGGCCGCGCGGTCGCGCAGGCGCTATTGATGCTTTTGTCCCGCAGCATCGCGAAACGGCGGATCGCGGCAGGCGTGCGCCCGTCTTTCGTCGGTGCATGGGGCCTTGTTCTGGCTGATCTTCTTTCTGTCGTTCTTGCGGTTCTGATCGCCTGGGGCCCGTTTGCTGCGTGGTTTCGCGCGAACGAGCCTGCTGTCGGACTGACCATTGCGTTGATCGTTGTGCTATTCTTCATTCCATCGCAGGTGTTTCTGATCCTTTCGGCGCTTTGGGCCGCAAAGTCGCGCTGGATCGAAAAGAACACTGACGCTTGAAACATCTTCTTTCGCCGTTCACATGTTAGGGTGACGCTGAAACAGAGGAGACTGACATGGGTATCGGATTTTTTGGAAGCCTGATCGTGGGTGGACTGGCCGGATGGCTCGCCAGCATCTTCATGAAAGCCGACACCGGCCTGATCCTGAATATCATTCTGGGGATCGTCGGTGCAGGTCTGTTGAACATGATCCTTGGCTGGTTCGGGATCTATGCCGAACGTTCATGGCTGCCGCAGTTGATTGTCGGTGCTGCAGGGGCGGCCGCCCTGATTGCGGCCTATCGCCGTTTGTCGAGCTAGCTTGACTTGCCGGTCCTGACGCCGCATCCACGGCGCGCAGAACAAGGACGGGCCGATGGCGAAGACACCGCGCAAACAACAGGTTTACACGCTGCTGGTCGAAGTCGGCCGCAACGAGAATGACGGACTGCCGGAGGGGTCAACCGGCGGTGCCCTGATGTGTTATGCTAGTGGTGTGGACGAAGCGGAGGCTGTCCGCGAGACCGTCGCGATACTGAAGCAGGCCGATTTGTCCCCGCTTGATGTGTCGGGCTATGGCACGCTGGAAGAACGTCGTGCCGAAGGTCATGATATCAGCGACGAGGAAGAGGCTCTGATGCAGCGCGCCCTTGTCGAGAACAGCGTCATCATTGCCCAGATGACCCCTTTTTTCGACGAGGCCTAATGTGTTGCGGGGCAAGCACCTATCAGCGTGTCGTGGGGCTGACGGTTATGCGCCACTTTGCCTGCAGATTGGTTTTTCCCCGTCGCCGGTCTGGCCTCGCCTAATGGAGATTCGTTCATGACACCGATTGACCCCGTCGCCCTGACCGCCGATCTGGTGCGTTGCGAATCCGTCACCCCAGCCGAAGGCGGGGCACTGGTTTTGCTGGAAAAGCTGTTGTCGGGTGCCGATTTTGAATGCACCCGCGTCGATCGCAACGGCATTGCCAACCTTTACGCCCGTTGGGGCCGAAAAGGAGCCAACCGTACGTTTGGTTTCAATGGCCATACCGATGTCGTACCCGTGGGCAACATCAAGGACTGGACCGTCGATCCATTTGGGGCCGCGATCAAAGATGGCTTTCTGTACGGGCGCGGTTCGACCGACATGAAATCGGGTGTCGCGGCCTTTGCCGCAGCAGCTGTCGATTTCGTACGTGCCACCCCGCCGGACGGCGCGGTCGTGCTCGCGATAACCGGTGACGAGGAAGCCGATGCGCTGGATGGCACCACAGCACTGCTTGACTGGATGGCTGAAAACAACGAGCGCATGACCGACTGCCTTGTCGGGGAGCCAACAAGCCCGAACCATATGGGCGAGGCCATGAAGATCGGGCGGCGCGGTTCGCTGACCGTCTGGTTCACCTTTACCGGCGTGCAGGGTCATTCCGCCTATCCGCATCGTGCCAAGAACCCGCTGCATGCGATGGCGCGGCTGATGAATGTTCTGGGGTCGTATACGCTGGACGACGGGACCGATCATTTCGACCCTTCGTCGCTGGCGATCGTGACGGTGGACACCGGTAATCCGGCGACCAACGTCATTCCTGCGCAATGCACGGCCACGGTGAATATCCGCTTTAACGACCTGCATTCGGGCGACGGCCTGACCGCGTGGCTGCAGGATGAGGCGAACAAAGTCGCTGCGGCCACCGGTATCGACATCGCGTTGCGTGTCAAAGTATCCGGCGAAAGCTTTGTCACGCCACCCGGTCCGCTGTCCGATCTGATCGGCAAGGCCGTGCAGGCGGAGACCGGACAGGTACCTGCGTTGTCCACCTCTGGTGGCACGTCGGATGCCCGTTTTGTCAAGGATCACTGCCCTGTGGTCGAGTTCGGGCTGGTAGGGAAAACCATGCATCAGGTCGATGAGCGGGTGCCGGTCAAGGATATTATCCAGCTCAAGGCGATCTATGCCCGCATCCTGTCGGACTACTTTGCAGACACCTCCCGCTAATTGGGTATTGCCGCATTTGCGGTGCGCGCCCTCTCGACATTTGCTGTCTGCATGATAGGCCAGCGATATGGCACAGATCCCTTCCAAACAGGACATCCTTGATTTCATCGCCGACAATCCGGCGCGCACCGCGAAACGCGATATCGCGCGCGCGTTCGGCATCAAGGGTGCACAGCGCATCGACCTTAAGCGGATCCTCAAGGAGATGGAGGCTGACGGCCAGCTGCAAAAGCGCCGCAGCAGTTATCGCGACCCGGAGACCCTGCCCCCTGTCGGCGTGCTGGAGATTGTTGGCCCCGATGCGGATGGCGACCTGATCGCCAAGCCAATGGAGTGGAACGGCGAAGGTGTGGAGCCGACTGTTCTATTGTCCTTGCGCAACGGTGATCCCGCGCTTGGTCCGGGCGACCGTGTTCTGGGCCGTCTGACGCAGACCCCGAAGGACGATCACCCTTATCACGCCCGCATGATCCGCCGGATCGGGGCGAACCCTTTGCGCATCATTGGCATTTTCCGCGCCGGTTCCGAAGGCGGGCGTATCCTGCCCATCGACAAGGGCAGCGACAAGGAATGGATCGTTCCCGCCGGTGCAACTGGTGGGGCGAAGGACGGCGAACTTGTCGAGGTTGAGCAGGCTGGTCCCAAAGGACGGATGGGTCTGCCCAAGGCCCGCATCGTCAACCGCTTGGGTGATCCAAGCCAACCCAAGGCCGTCAGCCTGATCGCCATTCACCAGCATGGCATTCCCGATCATTTCCCCGACGACGTCGTTGCTGAAGCGGATGCCGCCAAGCCTGCCACATTGGGCAAGCGGACGGATCTGCGTGATCTGCCGTTGGTCACGATCGACCCTTGGGATGCGCGCGACCGCGACGATGCATGTTACGTTCAGGCCCATGACGACGGGTTCACGATCTGGGTCGCGATTGCTGACGTCGCCCATTACGTCCGCCCCAACAGCCCGCTTGACCATGAAGCCCGCAAGCGCGGCAATTCCACCTATTTCCCTGATCGTGTTGTGCCGATGCTGCCCGATACGCTGTCGGGTGATCTATGTTCCCTGCATGAAAACGTCGATCGCGCCTGCCTTGCCGTGTCGATGCGCATTGACGGGAACGGCAACAAGGTCAGCCACGAATTCCATCGCGCCCTGATGCGGTCGTCCGCGTCATTCAACTATGAAGAGGTGCAGGCCGCGATTGTCGGGCAGCCCAATGAGAAAACAGAGCCGTTGCTGGAGGACGTGCTGCGCCCGCTTTACGCCGCTTATGAGGCGCTGAAAAAGGCGCGGGCGGTGCGACAGCCGCTTGAGCTTGACCTGCCGGAGCGCCAGATCGTGCTTGGCGATGACGGCACCGTCACATCCGTCAATTTCAAGGAACGGCTCGACGCCCACCGGCTGATCGAGGAATTCATGGTGCTGGCCAATGTTGCCGCCGCCGAGACCTTGATTGCCAAAAAGTCACCACTGCTGTTCCGCGTCCACGAGGAACCGACGCCGGAAAAACTGGACGCGCTGCGCGATGTGGCCGATGCATCCGGTCTGCAGCTTGCCAAGGGGCAGGTGCTGAAGACCTCACATCTAAACCGTTTGCTGGCGCAGGCAAAGGACACCGATCAGGCCGAATTAATCAATCTCAACACCCTGCGGTCGATGACGCAGGCCTATTACCACCACGAGAATTTCGGACATTTCGGGCTGGCCCTGCGCGCTTATGCGCATTTCACGTCGCCGATCCGCCGCTATTCCGATCTGATCGTGCATCGCGCGCTGATTTCGGCGCATGGCTGGGGCAAGGATGGCCTGTCGCCGTGGGATGTTGAACATCTGGAAGATACCGGCAAGCTGATCAGCGACACCGAACGCCGCTCGATGATGGCAGAGCGCGACACGACCGATCGCTACCTGTCCGCGTTTCTGGCGGATCGTGTCGGAACAGAAATGACCGGGCGCATCAGCGGGATCGCCAAGTTCGGTGTCTTTGTGAAGCTGGATGAAACCGGTGCCGATGCGATGATTCCGATCCGCACATTGGGGGCGGAGTATTTCCACTATGATGCGGACACACAGACGCTGATGGGGGCTGACACGGGGACTGTTATCGGGCTGGGGCAGCGCGTCACGGTGAAACTGGCCGAGGTCACTCCGGTCACCGGTGGTCTGACGGCAGAGCTTATCCGCCTTGATGAACGCCTGATGCCAAAGGGTCCTGCGAAAGGGCGCGGTAAACCGCCCCGCCGCAAGGTCGGGGCCGCAAAAAAGAAATCGGCGAAAATCGCCCGCAAGGTGAAACGCCGCCGCAAGTAGGCGCTAATTCTCTTTTTTCAGATGGTAAGTCAGTGCCGATCTGATCAGCAGCCCATGGCGTGCCGGATCAATCTGGTCCTTACCCGCAAACAGGATGCCGCGGTTGCCGTCGATCCTGTCCTGCCCTGGGAAATGTGTCGCGTAGTCAGAGATCACTGTGGTTTGGCAGTGCGCAAAAAGCCCGAAGCCGCCTGCTTCCACCTCGGCGATCCGGATTGTCGTGCCGGATTTGGTATCTGGCGTGATGTAACTTGGCTGCCCCCACCGCAGAACTTCCACGATCTTGCCTGCTTCCGGCGTTTGGTCCGCGACCTCGAAAACCAGTTGCCGCAACGCCAGCATCCCTGCCCTGTCGTCTGGGCAAGCGGCATCGAATACGGCCTTTACATCAGGCGCAAACGTTGGCGTCATGTTTTGACCCGAAAGTTGTTCATCCGTCAGATATACCTCATCTGCAGATGATCGTCAGCCGGGATTCAGGGTTCCGGGCTGCAGGAGCCGCCTGTCAGACAGCGGGTCATCTGGTCCAGATCGGCGACGGTCGGATCAGCAAATGCAGTCCCGCCACACGCCGGAATGGCCAGCGTGATTGCAGGCCCTTCGACTTGCGCAAACATCAGATAGGGCACATCTGATGCGATGCTGCCGCACCACGGCCCCGCGCAGATCGGCTGAAGCGTTATAGCGCGGTCAAGATCGACGCTGAAGCCTTCACTCGTCAGGCCCTTGCCGACGAACTGCGCTGTAACAGGTGGCGGATTGCGTTCTTCATTCACGACGCCTTGCGGCATCAGGTTTTCGTCAAAGGACAGCGTTCCATACAGGATATGATAGGCCTCGGGGGCGTCCTTGAACTGTTGAAAAGACCGCACCGGATCGGGACGCAGACAACTCAGCGCCGCAGCCTGCCCGGCCCAGAGCACTGTCAGCACAAGGATGATCGCAATGCGGGTCATGCGGTGATCATAGCTTGCCGTTAAATGCCGCGAGCACCTTTTCGTAAACTTCGCGTTTGAATGGCACGATGTTGCTGACCAGTTCATCCTTGGGCATCCATTTCCACTGTGTGAATTCGGGATGTTCCGTTTCGATATTGATCTGGTCGTCGGATCCGTGAAAGCGGAACAGGAACCATTTCTGTTCCTGACCGCGGTAGCGGCCTTTCCAGATCTTCGGCACGATGTCGTGTGGCAGGTCATAGCGGATCAGCTCGGGGGCTTCTGCTTCCAGCGTGACCAGTTTTTCGGTCACGCCGGTTTCTTCCCACAACTCCCGCAGGGCGGCATCAAGCGTCTTTTCGCCGGCATCCACGCCGCCTTGTGGCATTTGCCAGGCGTCCGTGTCACGGTCTTTGCGTTGGCCGACAAAGATATGCCCGCGTGTATTGGCCAGCATGACCCCGACGCAGGGGCGGTAGGGCAAATCGGCGATGTCGTCCGGGGTCATAAAGGGGCCTTGGTGTTTCATGGGTCGTGCCTTTCCTCGTGTGCCTTGATACAGACACGAGGTCCAGACGTTATGCGATAACAAGTCGTGATCGGTGCTGAATTCTTCGTGCCATCCATTGCAGGTGATCACGGCGAAACGCGATGCATCCTGTTGTGGGCCGGCCAGGGCCGCGCCATTGGTGGATAAAGATCGCCGACCCACGCCCCTTAACCGGATAGGGCCAGTTCCAATCGGTCAGGATGACAAGATCATACATCGGATCGGCCCGGCGCAGGTCCTCGTGGCCGAAAGGATGCGGCGCGCGCACCATCATGTTGTAGTCGGGGTCTTTCACATCATCGGACCACAGATCGCCCGGTTTGATCGGCAGCGCCCAGTCGCTCGGACGTGCCATCCTGTCAGGCCGGTAAAGCATACCGACAATCCGGTGCACCCCACGCGGCGTCGCACCGTCGCCTTCGGCCTTGCGGTTGGTCAGACCACCCCGCCCGATCGTGCAGGGAAAGCGCCTGCCCCAAAACCGCAGATGCGTCGGTGTCAGCACAAGGTCTGCCGGTGTCATGCGCCGCACGTCCTCTTTCTTTGTCCAATCAAACTTCCGCCGGAGGCAGCGACACTCAAAGCAGATGCCCCGACTTTTCGGCCTTTGTCGCAAGATAGGCCGCGTTGTGGGCGTTGCCGCCGACCTGAAGCGGAACACGTTCGCTGACGGTGATGCCGCAGCTTTCCATTTTGGCGATCTTTGCGGGATTATTCGTCATTAGCCGGACGGCATTAAACCCCATCTTGCGCAGAATTTCCGCGCCGATGCGGAAATCGCGCTCATCGTCCTCGAACCCGAGCCGGTGGTTCGCTTCGACCGTATCGAACCCCTGATCCTGCAATGCATAGGCGCGCATCTTGTTGGCCAGACCGATTCCGCGCCCTTCCTGATTGAGATAAAGCAACACACCTGCCCCCGCTTCGCCCATCTGGGCAAGCGCGCCGCGCAGTTGTGGGCCGCAGTCGCATTTTAGCGATCCCAGCAAATCTCCTGTGAAGCAGGCTGAATGCAGCCGCGACAGGACCGGCGCACTACGGTCGGGATGCCCGATTTCAATCGCGTAATGTTCTTCCGCGCCATCTTCGGGCCGAAAGATATGCAGCCGCCCGACATCCGACACAGCAAGCGGCAGGCGCGCGCTGATGACACGGTGCATTTCGCTTAGCGCGGCCTTTGTCACAGAGGACCCGCTGATCATCGTCAGATTATGCCGCGTTGCGAAATCTGCCGGATCGTCGATTTCGGCACATAGCGCCGCTGGCAAAAGCCGGGCTGCCTTGGCAAGTGCAATTGCCGCGCGGTACGGTCCTGCCGCCCCATCGCGAAGTGTTTGCAGCGGCCCTTTCATCGGGTGGTTCAGATCGTCCGCCGGGTCCGCGATGGATTGCACCCATGGTAAATGCACCTCGTCAGGCACGATGATCCGCGCCAAGTCCCCGTCATAGGCGCGCGCCTTCAGCGTCTTTGCCCGCCACCCCGTCACTGTAAGAACCGGCGCGCCGCCCAATGTGCGCAATTGGGCGAAACGCGCAGCATTCAGCGTTTCGACGGCCAGCACGACCAGCCCTTCGGACAGCACAACAGGAACGCCCATGCGCAGATCGGCCCGCGCACGGGCGATCCGTTCTGTAACATCTGGCGCAAATGACATCGGCGTTTCTTTCATTTCCAAGCCAAGCCATAGCCCCTGCCGTGAGAAATTGAAACATTTGCCGCCATTCTCACACGTCCGTGTGAAACAGTGATGCAAATCCTTGTCGAAACGCCCTGCCGGACACATTTTCTAACCTACACACGAATGGAGGCCAAGATGGCTCAGCTCAAGAAAATCCTGCTTGTCGATGACGACGACGACCTGCGTGAAGCGCTGGGTGAACAGCTTTTGATGACCGAGGACTTTGACGTTTTCGAAGCCGCCGACGGCGCGGAAGCGATGACAAAGGCCAAGGAACAGCTTTACGACCTGATGATCCTTGACGTCGGCCTGCCCGATACGGATGGCCGCGAACTTTGCCGCCTGATGCGCAAGCAAGGCGTGAAATGCCCGATCGTGATGCTGACCGCACAGGATTCTGATGCAGATACGATTTACGGCCTTGATGCGGGCGCGAATGACTATGTGTCCAAGCCGTTCAAGTTTCCAGTGCTGCTGGCGCGCATTCGCAGCCAGTTGCGCACGCATGAGCAATCCGAAGACGCCGTTTTCCAGCTTGGGCCATACACGTTCAAGCCTGCCCAGAAGATGCTGGTGACCGAGGACGACAAAAAGGTGCGTCTGACGGAAAAAGAGACCAACATCCTCAAGTTTCTGTATCGCGCAACCGAAGGCGTTGTTGCTCGCGACGTCCTGCTGCACGAGGTCTGGGGCTATAATGCGGGTGTCACCACGCACACGCTGGAGACACACATTTATCGTCTTCGCCAAAAAATTGAACCAGATCCGTCCAATGCCCGCCTTCTTGTGACCGAATCTGGCGGTTACAGACTAGTTGCTTGATCTGGATCAACGCCTGCCTCCCCGCAGCGATCTAGACCAAGGATGAACCCGCTGGTGATCGGGTTTTTATCACCACCTCCCTGTTGGACTGGCCCGCGCCTTGTGCGCGGGCTTTTTTTATGTCTCTTCGGGTTCCCGGACGTCTTTGTCCCTTTGCCAGCCTTCATGCTGCAGAACGATCCGCTCGAACGCGGTCATTGATTCCCCAAGTGCGTCCAACTCTGGCAGCGCCTGATATTCTGAAACCCAGCAGCGGAAGACGTGATAGGCAAGCACCAGTTGCCCGGCAAGGTTGTAGATTTCGATCCGCACGTCCTTGCGCAGATTCCGGAGCGACATCGCCGCATCGCCCTGAATATTGAACACCTCATTTGCCCAATCTTCGAATGCCGGATCATGGGTTATCCCCCGTTCCAGTGTAATCGGTTCGAATTGCGTTTTCCCCGGCCCGAATCCCGGCAGGTTTGGCGCGCCACCGTCACGGAATGCCACCGTTTCAGTCGTGCGGCGCAATCCGCTGCATTTGGAAACACCCGCGATATACCGGCCATCCCATTGAACGCGAAACTTGAAATTCTTGTAGGGGTCACGGCGGTGCGTATTGACAGTAAATTCAGCCATCTTCGTTCTCCTAAATAAGGCAAGTCTACGCTGTTTTCGGTGCGAAGTCAGCGAAACATCTGGACAGTCGGCTGCCAATCCTGCTCAATGCTCTAATCATTCAAACAAGGGTCATCCGATGAAAACTGCCAAAGACTATATGGAAGCCGCGAACGAAGCCGTGCCAACGATGGACAGCGCGGATGCCATAGCGATTCACGCCGAGGGCGAAGGCACCTTCATCGATGTGCGCGACAGTGCCGACATCGCCGAAAGCGGCACGATCAAAGGTGCCAACCGCGTTCCGCGTGGCATGATCGAATTCAATGCCGATCCCGCGATGGAAGACCTGTTCAATCCAATCTTCAAGGACAAGTCCGCCCCTTACTATCTGGTTTGCGGTGCCGGCGGACAGGCTGCACTTGCTGGCAAAACGATGACAGAAATGGGTTTTACCAATGTGACGAACATCGGTGGCTTTCCGGGATGGAAAGACGCTGGTGGTCCGACTGAATCCTAACTGAGCGCCTGATCCCAATCGGCGATCAGGTCGCCGATATCCTCGATCCCGACCGAGACGCGGATCAGGTTTTCCGGAATGCCGGTGTGCGGTTCGATCGTATGCCGGTGTTCCACCAAGCTTTCCACGCCGCCCAGCGATGTGGCCCGCATGAAAAGCTGCAGCTTACCGACGACCTTCAGCGCCTCGGGCGCACCGCCCTGGACCAGTACGGACAGCAGTGGGCCATAGCCCCCTGACATTTGTCGGTGGGCCACATCGTGGCCTGGATGTTCGGCAAGCCCCGGATAGTAAACATCGGCGATCTGCGGGTGTTTCCTCAGGTGCTTGACCAGCGCCAGCGCATTTTCCGACATGCGTTCGACCCGCAACGGCAGCGTTCTGATACCACGGATCAGCAGCCAAGCTTCGAATGCGCCGATCACTGCACCTGCATCGTGGCGGTCGGTCTTGATTGCGTGCCAGACCGGATCGTCGACCGCCCGCGTCGCAAGCACCCCTGCCAGCACGTCAGAGTGACCATTGATCCCTTTGGTGGCCGAATGCATCACGATATCGGCCCCCAGCGCCAAAGGCTGCATCAGCACGGGCGTTGCCGCAGTTGCATCGACCGCCAGTTTCGCCCCCACCTGGTGCGCAATCTCGGCAGAGGCCGCGATATCGGTCGTTTTCAGCCAGGGGTTGGACGGCGTTTCGATGAAGACCAGTGCTGGCTTATGCGCTTCGCAGGCTGCTTGCAGTGCTGCCGGATCGCTCGCGTCGGTTTCGGTCAGCGTGATTTCGCGGCGTTCGCAGAAATCCCGCACCCATTTTGTCGTGCCCCAATAGATCCCGCTTTGTACCACGACGCTGGCATCGTTTGGCAGCGTCCGGAACAGTGCCGCAATCGCGGCCATGCCCGAAGGGAAGAGCAACGCGTCCTGTGCGCCTTCAAGTTGCGCCAGCAGGTGTTCTGCGTGGCGTACCGTGTCGCTGTCGTCGCGTGCGTAAATATTGTCGGGCCGGATCAGCCCGTAGTCTGCGTCACGCAGGAATGTCGTTGACGTCTGGATCGGGGGGACGACACCAGCGCTTTGTCGGTCGATTGCGCCGCCGGCGTGGGCGGCAATGGTCGCGGGTTTTTTCATAGGATGAACTCTGACTTTGCGTAGCCCTGAATGTAAAGCAGTGCGGTCAGGTCGCCGAAGTTGATCCGCACGTCGACCTTTTCCTGCAAGGCCGGTTTGCCATGTAGTGCGACGCCCGTACCTGCGGCCTTGAGCATCAGCAAATCATTCATCCCGTCACCGACCGCGATCGCCTGATCCGGTGTGATCCCAAGCCGCGCGGTGATGTCTTGGAGTGCTTCGAGCTTGGCATTCTGCCCCAGAATGGGACGCACAACGCGCCCTGTCAGTTTACCATCCACGATTTCGAGCGTGTTGGCGCGGTTTTCATCAAAGTGAAGGTCGGCGGCGACTTGGGACGTGAATGCGGTAAAACCGCCCGACACCAATGCCGCATAGTCACCGCGTGCCTTCATGGTGCGCGTCAATGTCAGACCGCCCGGCATATAGGTGATCCGCGTGCGCAAGACGTGGTCAATCACCGTTTCCGGCAGTCCTGCCAGCAGGCCGACACGTTCGTCGATTGCCCCTTCGAAATCAAGTTCGCCATTCATGGCGCGCGCGGTGATGTCCGCCACACGGGCACCCACCCCGGCCTCGTCCGCGAGTTCATCGATGCATTCCTGCTGGATCATGGTGCTGTCCATATCCGCGATCAGCATTTTCTTGCGACGCGTCGCAAGCGTTTGCGTCACAAGATCGACATTCTGTTCCTGACAGCTGCGCCAGACCTCTGCGGCGTTGTCGGGCGCGCGTTCGTGTTGGAATTCGGCGGCTTCGTCGGGGGCCAGCCAAACCACATCGCCACCGCCCCACGCATTGCGCAGCGCCTCGACCAGTGCCGGGTCCAGCGTTGGGTTCATCGGTGATGTGAGAAGGGTCGTGACGAACATCGGAAGTTTCCTATTGGCGAAAAACGTGTCGCGAAAAGAGGGTGTTGCGGCGGTCTAGCTTCATTTCGGCGCTTGTGAAAGGTCTGCCGGTGCAATAGCAGCATCCGTGGGACACCCTTCCCCAACGAAGGGCATATATCTGTGAGGATACCAGCAATGGTTACGACCAAACCGGCATCGCGGCCGGCAAATCCGCGGTTTTCGTCCGGCCCCTGTGCCAAACCCCCCGTATTCAGCCTTGAAAAATTGTCCGACGCGCCTTTAGGCCGGTCGCACCGTGCGGCGATTGGTAAATCAAAGCTGGCCGAAGCCATCGAGCTGACCCGTGAAATCCTGCGCGTTCCTGCCGATTACCGGATCGGAATCGTACCGGCCTCTGACACCGGTGCGTTCGAAATGGCGATGTGGTCCTTGCTGGGCGAACGCCCTGCGGAAATGGTCGCTTGGGAATCCTTTGGGGCCGGTTGGGTCACGGATGTCGTCAAGCAACTGAAGATCGCGGCGACGACACATACCGCAGACTATGGCGAAATCGTCGATATGGCCGCGCTGAATTATGACAATGACGTCTGCTTTACGTGGAATGGCACGACGTCGGGTGTGCGTATGCCGAATGGGGATGCGATCCCGAGCGATCGTGCCGGTCTGACGCTGTGCGATGCGACCTCTGCCGCCTTTGCGCAGGATTTGCCGTGGGACAAACTGGATGTGACGACATTCTCCTGGCAGAAGGTGATGGGCGGCGAAGCAGCCCACGGGATGCTGATCCTGAGTCCGCGTGCGGTTGAAAGGCTGGAAAGCTACACCCCGGCGTGGCCACTGCCGAAAATCTTCCGCCTGACCAAAGGCGGCAAGCTGATTGAAGGTATTTTCAAGGGCGAAACGATCAATACGCCGTCGATGCTTGCGGTCGAGGATTATTTGCTTGCGCTGAAATGGGGTAAATCCATTGGCGGTCTTGATGCGCTGATGCACCGTGCCAATGCCAACGCGCGGGCGATTTTCAACTTTTGCGCTGCACATGACTGGATCGACAATCTGGCCGTCGATCCTGCCACGCGGTCCAATACATCCGTGTGCCTGAAGTTCACCGATGACAGGATCACCGACGGTGCGGCTTTTGCCAAAGCTGTTGCAAAGCGGCTGGAAGCGGAGAACGTCGCACTTGACGTCGGAGCCTATCGTGACGCGCCTGCCGGTTTGCGGATCTGGTGCGGTGCAACGGTCGAAACGTCCGACATCGAAGCCATGCTGCCATGGCTTGCCTGGGCGTTCGAAGCCGAAATCAACGCCTGATCCCGACCTCTCTGTTTCACATTTCACATGGGGCGTGCCCCATGTCCCACCTCATAAAGGACCACTTTCATGGCTCCCAAAGTACTCATCTCTGACAAACTCTCTGACGCTGCTGTGCAGATCTTCAAGGACCGCGGCATCGACGTCGATTTCAAACCGGACCTCGGCAAGGACAAGGACGCCTTGCTGAAGGTCATTGGCGACTATGACGGGTTGGCGATCCGGTCCGCGACCAAGGCAACCGCAAAGATCATCGAGGCCGCAAAAAACCTCAAGGTGATCGGCCGCGCCGGGATCGGCACCGATAACATCGACAAGGAAGCGGCAAGCAAGGCCGGTATCATTGTCATGAACACCCCGTTCGGAAACATGATCACGACAGCTGAACATGCCATCGCGATGATGTTCGCCGTCGCGCGACAGATTCCCGAGGCCAGCACCTCTACCCATGCGGGCAAGTGGGAAAAATCGAAATTCATGGGCGTCGAGCTGACCGGCAAGACGCTTGGTGTGATTGGCGCAGGCAATATCGGTGGTATCGTTTGCGATCGTGCGCGCGGCCTGAAGATGAAGGTCTTGGCCTATGATCCGTTCCTTGGCGAAGAGAAAGCCGAGAAGATGGGCGTCAAGAAGGTCGATCTGGCCGAATTGCTGGCCCATGCGGATTTCATTACCTTGCACGTCCCGTTTACGGACCAGACCGCGAATATCCTGTCGCGTGAGAACATCGCAAAGATGAAGAAAGGTGTGCGGATCATCAACTGCGCCCGTGGCGGGCTTGTCGATGAAGAGGCACTGGCAGAGGCGCTGAAGTCGGGTCATGTGGCAGGTGCCGCATTTGATGTCTTTGCCGTGGAACCGGCAACCGATTCACCACTGTTCAATCTGCCAAATGTCGTAGTGACCCCGCACCTTGGGGCTGCAACCACCGAGGCACAGGAGAATGTCGCTTTGCAGGTTGCCGAACAGATGTCCGATTATCTGCTGACGGGTGCCGTGTCGAACGCGCTGAACATGCCGTCCGTGACCGCAGAGGAAGCCAAGGTCATGGGACCCTGGATCGAGCTTGCCGGACATCTTGGCAACTTTACCGGCCAGATGACGGATGAACCGATCAAGGCGATCAACATTCTTTATGACGGTGAAGCGTCTTCCATGAACCTTGAAGCGCTGACCGCGGCAACTATCGCGGGCATCATGAAGAAGGTGAACCCCGACACGAATATGGTGTCCGCCCCCGTCATCGCGAAAGAGCGTGGCATCCAGGTGTCGACCACCAAACAGGATCAGTCGGGCACGTTTGACGGTTACATCAAGGTCACCGTCGTCACCGGCAAGCGCGAACGTTCGGTTGCAGGGACCGTGTTCAGCGACGGCAAGCCGCGCTTTATCCAGATCAAGGGCATCAATATAGACGCCGAGATCGGGGAACACATGGTCTATACCACGAACGAGGACGTACCCGGCATCATCGGTGCGCTGGGTCAGACCATGGGTGACAATGGCGTGAACATCGCGAACTTTACCCTCGGCCGGAAAGAGGCCAAGGGCGAGGCGATTGCGTTGCTTTACGTTGACGAACCGGTGCCTGCAAAGGCGCTTGATGCGTTGATTGCAACCGGCAAGTTCACCCAAGTCAAACCGCTTACATTCGACGTACGCTAGCGCCCTTTCCAGACCTTGGGGCGTGCGATGCGCCCCAAGGTCACGCAGAATTTAAATCGAGCCGGTCATCACGCTATTTGCGATGACTGGTGCGTATCCACCTCTGGTCTGGGCATTCCGGATGCTTGGGTCTAAGAGACAGCATGGCTCTGACCTTTTCCGCGTTTTCCGATATTTTGAACCACGGGTTTGACACCGTGATCGACGTTCGTTCACCGACGGAATTTGCTGAGGACCACATACCCGGTGCCATTAACCTCCCGTCTCTGTCCAATGACGAACGCGCGGAAGTCGGTACGATCTATAAGCAGATCTCTCCCTTCAAGGCGCGCAAGATCGGTGCGTCGCTGGTGTTGAATAATGTGGCGCGGCATATCGCTGGCCCGCTGAAAGACTACGATGGCGGTTGGCAACCGCTTGTCTATTGCTGGCGCGGCGGGCAACGGTCGGGTGTCTTTTCGATGCTTCTCAAAGAAGTGGGTTGGCGTGCGCAGACTGTCGCAGGCGGCTATCAGACGTTTCGCAGGATCGTGAAAAACAGCCTTTACGACGCACCGCTGCCGCATCGCTTTATTCTGCTGGACGGATATACCGGCACCGCCAAAACTGCACTCTTGCCACGCTTGGCTGAACGCGGCGTGCAGACGCTGGACCTTGAAGGGCTGGCGCGACATCGCGGATCACTGCTGGGTGCCTTGCCCGGTGGCCAGCCGTCGCAACGCGCGTTCGAGACGTCCCTTGCGGTTGCATTGCATGATCTTGATCCGAACCGCGTCACAATCGTCGAGGCCGAAAGCAGCAAGATCGGCCGTCTGAACCTGCCGCCAAGTCTTTGGTCTGTCATGTTGGGCGCGTCGCGCATTGACCTGACTGCAAGTCCAGAGGTACGTGCGGTCTATCTGGCGACTGCCTATGACGATATTTTGCGCGATCCGCTTACTGTGCGGGACCGTTTGGCCGGATTACGCCATATGCGTGGTCATGCAGTCGTCGACCGCTGGCAGGCACTTCAGGATGCGGGCGATTACACGGGGCTGGCTGCTGCCTTGATGGCCGATCACTATGACCCTGCCTATGCCAAATCGCGCCGGATTGATGCGCGTTCCGTGATTTCAGCGGTTCATGCAGATACGCTGGACGAGGATGGTCTGAACCGTGTCGCTGATCTGATCGCTGCGCAAATCACTGCACTTTGATTGTGCCTGTCTGTTCGGTCAGGTGTCCGATGATTGCTGCGTCCTCATAGCCCGCCTTTTTCAAGCGCGCCAAAATCTGCTGCGATCGTTCCGCCGGAACCGATGCCAACAAACCGCCCGCTGTTTGCGGATCAAAGAGCAGGTCGGCGACAGGCCCATCGGCCCCGAATATACTGCCCGCGCCGCTGCGATTGTCGCCATAGAGCGTGGATTTGATGCCGTCTTCTGACAAAGCGCGCGCACCCTGCATCAGTGGCACATCACCTAGAGCGACCACCGCACCGGCATTCGAAGCCTCGCAAAGTCCGGCAAGATGGCCCGCAAGTCCGAACCCCGTCACATCCGTCATGGCATGGGCCTCTGTCAGGATTTCGGAGGCCTTAGCCTGATCGGCGCACATCGTTTCCAGCGCGCCAATCACATCTGCGCCTGCCGCCTTACCCGCCATTTCAGCCGCCATGATGACGCCAGACCCAAGCGGTTTGGTGAGGATCAGCGCATTCCCCGCTTTGCCACCTGCTATGGTGATCGGCTTGTCGCAAAGGCCAGTGACGGTGAAACCGATGGTCATTTCATCGCCCAGCGATGTGTGCCCGCCAACAATTGCCGCACCAGCCTTGCCCATGATTTCTGCTGCGGCCGCCATGATTTCATCCAGCATACGCTGTTGTAGTTCCGGCGACGTGCGCGGCAGGATGATTGTTGCCGTCGCGGCTTGCGGTTTTGCCCCCATCGCCCAGATATCACCAAGTGCATGAACTGCCGCGATCCGCGCCATCATCACTGGATCATTGGTGAAACTGCGCAGATGATCGGTACTGATGACCTGCCCGATGCTTCCCATACGCAAGAGGGCGGCGTCGTCACCGGTAACGGTGACAACATCGTCACGACTGTGATCGGGCAAGGATTTGAGTGCAGACCGCAATGCTGTCCGCCCGACCTTTGCCCCGCATCCGCCGCACATCGGCTTGTCGCCCAGCGCGTCCCTGACCCCGTCGGCAATGGTCAGCGGCAGATCAGGCTGATCCATCATCTGAAGGTTTTCAAACTGGTTCATGAACTTGCGGTCGATGTGGTCTTTCCATTTCCACAACAATCCGCCGGCCATCGCCGTGCCGAATTTTTCGGCGAGGGCCTTTTTGTCGCCCAAGGAAATCAGCTTGAGGTAGTCCTTTTGCGGCTTGTAGCTGCGCAGCGTTCCCCCCGACAAAGCCGCCCGCAAGTTATCAAAGTGGACCGGAGCCTGCCGCACCGCGTAGACCCCCGCCTTGGGCCGTGGATCAGCGCTGAAATGCGCACAATCACCGACCGCAAAGATCGCGGGATCACTGGTTTGCAGGTGTGCGTCCGTCCAGATGAAGCCCTCGTGCATTTGCAGACCGATATCCGACTGCCAGTCATGCGGTTTCGCCCCTGCAGCACCGACTGTGAAGTCGGACGGGACCACTGTTCCGCCTTCGCATTCAACACCATCCGAATGCACCGCGACTGCGCTGGCGTCTTCGTGGATCGTGACGCCGTTGGCGGCCAAAGCGCTTTTCATTTTTTGCCGTGCGGTGTCCCCAAGAACGGCCAGAACCTTGCCCCGATCCAGCAGATGGATGTCGGGCGTTTGTCCGCGCGCGCGTAGCGCGTGGGCCATGGCCATCGCGAGTTCCGCACCGGCAACCCCGCCGCCGATCACCGCAACATGCGGATCGGATGCCGTGCTGCGAAAGCTGTCCCAGCGCGATGCAAAAACCCCGAGCGGTTTTGCAGGCACGCCATATTCTGCAAAACCCGGCAACTTTGGCATTTCAGATGTGATCCCGATGTCGATCGCTGCCACATCATACGAGATGGGAGGTCGCCCTGGCACACTGATTGTCTTTGCTTTCAGGTCGATGCCATTCACCGCACCGTTGATGATCCTTGCTTCTGCAAATCGTGCCAGCTGCACAAGATCGATATCAAGCTCTGCGCGGGTGTAGTGCCCCGCGACGAAACCCGGCAGCATCCCCGAATATGGCGCTGTCGCGCCAGGGTTGATCACTGTCAGCCGTACCCCCGGCAGCGGGTTCATTCCCCATTTGCGCAGAATGAGTGCGTGGGTATGGCCACCGCCAACAAGAACAAGATCACGGGTGAGAGGAATTCTGGAATGCATATCCGCGTTCTAGCAACCGGCACGTCAGGGCGCTAGCCACTGCCCCTGCCAATCACGCGAGCGTGCGAATGCGGCGCGCCTGTATTCGTCGCCTAGGTGGAGCGCGTCGATCTCTGAGATTGCGCACCGCAGCACCGCGAAGCTTTCGAAGTCTGCAGGCTTTTTATAGTCAAGCGCGTCCGGGATGACCGTTCCGGGCGAGGGCCGTGTGCCGTAAACCTCGCGCGCTGGATCGGGGACGTTCGCCCAGATGTCTGCCACGGCGTCACCGGTCAGGATGTCCACGGTCGTCAGCAATCTGATCTGAAGCCGCTGTTTCTGGTCCCAGATGTGGAATGTCGCGTGTGGCGATTGCCGCAAGCTTGCGACCTTTGCTGTTCCAAGATCGGTGTGAACATCGAGCGCGTGGGTTTTCGGATCGGCCGCGCGCAGCACAATGGTGCGGGCTTCGGGTTTGCCGTCCCGCACCGTGGTGAATGTCGGCGTGCGCGCCACATGCTTTCGATCTGCAACACCGCGCCCAAGCGTCTGCCAGATACGGTCATGGATCCCGTCAAGCGTTTTGAACCAGTCACTCATAGCCTGTCATCTCCAGATATCCGCGGCCGTTGTGGCTGCCTTCGATGGTGATCGGCCCTTCCCAGTATGGCACGGAGGTCGCCATCCACGCATCGGGGTTGATCGCGGTCACTGTCACGTCGACGTTCTTATCTGCGAGCGTCACCTGCCACCGCGTCGGGACGGTACGCCCATCAACGTCGCTGGTTTCCAGCACCTCGGCCTGAAACGCGCCGTCGGGATAGGCGATGGTCGCGCCATCCGGCGTGATCCACGTGGCAGACGTGTAAGCGTTTCCGTCCGTCTGGCGCAGCAGGAACCCCATCATCTTGGTTCCGTCATCGAAGGACAGCGAAAACCAGTCCCAGCCTGTCTGATCGTCAGACAGCGGTTGCGATGACCATTCGCGATCCAGCCAGGCTTGCCCTGTCACGGGAACATCCCCCGTCGGCAGTGTCAGTGTCCCTGTCACTTCGAGAAAGGGATAGGAATAGTAATATGACGCCTGCCCGCCTGCCGATTTGACAGAATAGCCGCTGTCACCGTGGAAGATCTGTGGCCCGGTTTGTTTCAAGATCATGTCGTAGGCAAAGTCTGGGCCGCTTGCCGTCATTGACAGTGTGTCCGCCCAGTCGCCGGTAAGCTCCCAGTCGTCGATCCACGCAGAAAACGGGTCTGCCGTGACACCCGCCTGTCCGATCCCGCCCCGCGCCAGTCTTTCGGTCACGAAATGCCGCTCTGGCGTGGTGACGGCGGCGTGCCCCATCCATAGCTGTGGGGCGCTCCAGCCTGCGCCTTCTTCGGGCGCGAGGGCTGAGCGGAAGAGGGTCCATTGCAACCCGTAGTCGGTGCCGTTCGCGTCTTTGAGATTGGCCGTCAGATACCACCATTCGATCCGGAAATCCGGGTGGGGTCCGTGATCAGTTGGGAAGTCGAACACGTATCCACGTTCTGGCACAGCGAACCCTTCGTCCGCCTGCGTGCCAAGCCCGGCAAACCCTTGTGCCGCAACAGTACTGGCAATCCAGAAGGTCAGAAGCACACTAAAGACCGATGCAAGAAATGGTTTAGCGTTCATTGGAAAACACCTTGAGCAAGTCTGCGGGCGGTGTGCGCGAGAGCCGTAACGCGGGCCAGATCGCGGCAATCGCGGCCGCAAGCAGGGCGAAAAGTCCCAAACGCAGATAGTCCATCGGGAAAAGATACATGGGCAGTTGCCACCCGAACGCCGCCACATTCACAATGGCAAGCAAGGCCCAAGCGAGTGCGAGGCCGAGCGGCAACGCAAGCACGGCGGTCAAGACGGCAAGGACAACGGCCCGCACAAGTTCCAACTGGCCGAGTTTGCGCCGTGTCATGCCGACGGCCCAAGCCGGCGCAAGTTGCGGCACGCGCATGGTTGCAAGAGTCAGCAGGCTCATCAAGATCGCAAAGCCGGCGACCGCGAGTGTCAGGATATTAAGCGCGGTCGTCACCGTGAAGGTCCGTTCAAACACGTCGAGCGAGAACGCCTTTATCCCCGCCTGATTGATTGTATTGGCGGGCGGCAATCCAAGATCGGCTTCCATATCCGCAACCAATTGCGGCACCTCTGATTGATCCATGCGCAGGCCGAAATTCGTCGCGACGCGATCGGGAAACAGGGTCTGAAACACATCGAGCGTGATGATGGCCTGTCCGATTGGATTGCCATAATCGCCGTAAGTGCCCACGATTTCGAAATCGCGCCCTGCGAGGGGAATGGATTCTCCCACGTTCAAATTGGCACGGCGGGCGAGTTGTTCGTTGATCAGGATCCCCTCGCCCCCGGCCAGCGCGTCCCACGGGTTCGATGCTGCCGTCAGCAAGGCCCAGTTGTTGCGATATGTCGCATGATCGCGTGCGCCAAACAGTTCTGTCGGAAACCCGGCGATTTCGGTGTTCTGCGACAGGATCGGCAGGACTGCGTCAACCCGCGGCGTCACATAGGCGAGGAGTTCTTCGGCGTGGGCTGCGTCATCTGCCGTCAGGTATAGTTCTGACGAAAGACGTTGATCGAGGAAGCCTACGAACGTCAGCCTGAAGCTGGACACCATCGTCGACACACCGACATTCGCTGCCATTGCCAGCAACAAGGCCATCAGCGCAAGCGAGAGGCCCGGAAGCTGCTGGCGCGTATCCGCCCAGAACCATTGCGGCACGACCGCGTGTGCAAAAGACTGCGCCCCTGCCAAAATGCGATCCAGCAGGAACGGCAGCGCCAGAGCCGCACCGATCAGCAACGCTCCGAGAAATGCAAAACCCGCGGCAAGGCTTTGCGCTGTGAAGGCCAGAACCAGCGCAATGCCCAGCAGGATGGTTGCAGCGACCGCTTGAATGATCGCACCTTTCCCTGCCGCCATGGCAAGCGCGCGCTTTTGTGCCGCTGCAAGCAAGGGCATCCGCGAGAGTTTCCAGAACGCACCAGCCGACGCCATAGCCGTGCCGCCCAGCGCGATGGCCAGACCTGAAAGCCACCAACTGGGGCGTAGTTGCAGTGTGCCTGCAACCTCTGCTCCGTAGAGCCCACGCAGTGTTGCAGCGACATCCGGCAGCAAGAGCGAGGCGATCACATACCCCAGAAAGACGCCAATGATCCCTGCGACGATTGCGAATATCGCCAGTTCTATCGCCATCAGCACCATTAGCGATGGTAACGGCAGGCCGAGCGCGCGCAATGTCCGCACAACCGGGCGACGCTGTTCAAATGCCAGACCGATTGCCCCATTCACGATGAAAATACCGACAGCAAAAGAGAGCAGCCCAAATGCGGTGAGGTTGAGGTGGAAGCTGTCCGTCAGCCGCCCGATGTCCGCCCCCCCTTGCGCCGACTGTCGCGACAGATCGGGTGCGACTTCGGCCAATGCGGGCCGGCCCAGCGGTTGCGCCGGGGCGACGATCAGTCTGTCGAGTTCCCCCGGTCTGTTCAAAAGTGTTTGCGCCCCACCGATGTCCATAATGACCGTTCCGGGTGCAACGTCGGGTGCGAGCACGAGGTCTGCTTGCACCTCTGGCCTGATGGCATCAAGCGCTGCGGCTGTTCCGAAGATCTGGATTCGCCCCGCTACAAACGCCCCGACATCGCCGTCAACCTGCACAGGACCCAGACCGCCCGGCGCGGTCAGGGGGTCAAGCCCGACGACACGCTGACCGGCGAGCCGTCCTTCGATCACCGGTGAAACCAGCCAGCCTGCGCGGCGCAGTGCGATATAGGTATCCTGCGCGATGGGTCGGTCTGTAGAGGATTGCAATTGGTCGAACTGGCCTTCGCCCAAGGTTGCCGCCGCTGCGTCATAGCTTGCCCGCGCTTCGGCATTTACGGCCTGCACACCGGACCACAGTGCAGTCGCGAGTGCCAGTCCGGTCAGCAGCGTGAAAAGCTGGAGCGGGTTGCGCCACCAATGCGACAACAGGGCGGAAAGCGCCGTTCGCGTCATGCAACGCGCCCTGCGGCAAGATGCAGTCGCGATTCCATGCGCGCGGCAAGCCTGTCCGAATGGGTGACCATCAGCAGCCCGGCGCGCGTTTCCGTGACAAGCTCCAGCATCAGATCCAGCACGGTTTCGGCTGTTGCTTCGTCCAGATTGCCCGTCGGTTCATCCGCCAGCACCAGCTTGGGCTTTGGCGCAAGTGTGCGGGCGATGGCAACACGCTGCTGCTGTCCGCCCGACAGCTGTTCGGGATATTTGCGCATTTGGGCCGTCAGCCCCATGCGGTCTGCCAGCGTTGTGACCCATGCGGGATCGTGTTGGTCTGCGAGCCTTGCCTGAAACGAGATATTGTCGGCAACACGCAGGCTGGGGATCAGGTTGAATTGCTGGAAGACGACCCCCACCGCGCCACGCCGCACGCGTGCCCGTGCTGTGTCATCCATCGCGGCGATGTCCTGCCCGTCGATCATGATTTTGCCTTGGTCTGGGACGTCCAGCCCACCGATCAAATGCAGCAAGGTGCTTTTCCCGCTGCCCGACTCGCCCGTCAGCGCGAGCGTTTGGCCCCTGTCCAGTGTCAGATCAATCCCGCGCAAGACCTCGAACGGGCCGTCCGCGGTCTGGTATGTCTTGTGAATGTTTGTCGCTTCCAACAGCATGTGATCCCTCGCCTGTTGCTGGACTTAAACCGTACGGGCGAAAGGGAAACCAGAGATGTTCGACAAAGACCGTGACCTGACGTTTTCCTGACACGTCGTGGGCCGCGCGATAAGCTGCCACGCAACAGAGGAGGCATCCATGACAGACATCGTAATCCTTTCCGGCGCGCGCACCGCTATTGGCACTTTTGGTGGATCCCTTGCCGGGACGACGCCGATCACACTCGGGGCGACCGTCGCCAAGGCGGCACTGGATCGTGCAGGGCTGGAAGGCGCACAGATCGGCCACGTTGCCTTTGGCCACGTCATCAATACCGAGCCGCGCGATATGTACGTCAGCCGCGTGGCTGCAATGGAAGCGGGCATTCCCGAAAGCACACCGGCAATGAATGTGAACCGCCTTTGCGGATCTGGTGTGCAGGCCATTGTGTCTGTCGCGCAGTCGCTGATGCTGGGGGATGCCGATTTCGGGCTAGCTGGCGGATCGGAGAACATGTCGCGATCACCCTACATCATCAGCGATCAGCGTTGGGGGGCCAAGATGGGTGACGTCAAAACGCAGGACATGATGCTTGGGGCGCTGAACTGCCCGTTTGGCACGGGTCACATGGGTGTTACCGCTGAGAACGTCGCCCGCGAACACGGAATCAGCCGCGACGAACAAGATGCGTTTGCGCTGGAAAGCCAGAACCGTGCGGCCAAAGCCATTGCCAGCGGATATTTCAAGGATCAGATCACGCCAGTCGATGTGCGGGTCAAACGCGAAATGGTCGCGTTCGACACTGACGAGCATCCCAAACCCTCTTCCAGCGAAAGCCTTGCCAAGCTGCGCGCCGTGTTTGAGAAAGACGGGACGGTCACGGCCGGAAATGCCTCTGGCCTGAATGACGGTGCTGCCGCGATTACGCTCGCACGCGCGGACGCCGCCGAGAAAGCCGAATTGAGTCCTGCCTTCCGTATTCTGGGCTATGCCCATGCCGGTGTGCGGCCAGAGGTCATGGGCATCGGGCCCGTGCCTGCCGTTCAGAACCTGCTGGCGCGGACCGGCCTGAAGGCGGATGATTTTGATGTGATTGAAAGTAACGAAGCCTTTGCCGCGCAGGCGCTTGCCGTCAGCAAGGAACTGCATTTCGATCCCGCGAAGGTCAATCCGAACGGCGGTGCGATTGCGTTGGGGCATCCGGTGGGTGCCACTGGCGCAATCATCACCGTCAAGGCGATGTATGAGCTGGAGCGCATCAACGGACGCAAAGCCCTGATTACGATGTGCATCGGTGGCGGTCAGGGGATTGCGCTGGCCATCGAGCGGCTGTGACCTAACGGAGCTGTACCTGCGTCCGGTCGGTCCGCCCTTGGGCGTCGATCACCGTCAGGGCAGAAAAGCCGCGACCCAGATCGTGGATCACCAGTTCGCGGTGGCGCGTTGTTGCCACGGGTGTCCCGTTAGCCAGCCATGTGAACGGGCCGACGCCGTCACGGACCTTTGCCAGCAGATCGACCCCTTCGATCACCGCCCCGTCAGGCGGGAAGGCGATTTCTGGTCCGCCGCCGGGTTCAATCACATGACGTCCACGAAATTGCTGGAGCGGCAGTGGCAATTGCGCTGTCGGCAACAGCAGCGTCGCCGGGGGCGGCGCGCCGATTGGAGTGATTTCGGGTGCAACCCGCGCGAAGGCCGCGAACATCACAGGCGCGGCGAGGTCGCCGCCGAATGCTCCCGGCACGGGCGTGCCGTCAGCCCGCCCCATCCAGACACCAATCACATGTTGCCCGTCAAATCCGATCGACCACGCGTCGCGGTGCCCATATGACGTGCCTGTCTTGAAAGCGATCCCGCTGCCTTGCACGCCGACAGGTCGGGGGACATTGCGCAATATATCTGCGACTTGCCATGCCGCGACATCGCCCATGATCTGTTGCGGGGCAAATCCTGCGGTCGGGCTCTCGCGCCAGCGCAGGTCCATCGCGACGCCTTCGTTTGCGATGCCGCCGTAGACCTGGACAAGGTCATTCAGTGTCAGGCCAACCCCGCCCAGCGCCACCGCGAGTCCGGGCGCACCGCCCGGCACCTGCGGGTCGGCACCTGCACGGCGCAATCCTGCGATCAAGTGGTGCGGGCCCAGTGCCTCGGTCACGCTGACCACGGGGATGTTCAGCGACAATTGCAAGGCCGTGCGCACGCGAAGTTCTCCGCGATAGAGACCGTCGAAATTCTGCGGGGCGTAACCGTCAAAAACAGTCGGGCGGTCAAGGATCAACGTTTCGGGGTGGATCATGCCCTGTTCGAACCCAAGCCCATACACGACCGGTTTGAGTGTCGAACCCGGAGAGCGCACGGCGCGGGTCAGATCAATGAAACCAGCCCGCCCATCGGCGCGATATGCAGCAGAGCCGACGCTTGCCAGCATCTCGCCGGTCTTGTGATCGGCTACGACAATTGCCACTTGAAGCCTGTCGGACCGGCCTGATGTCGCCTGCGCAGCAAGGATTTCAAGCGCGAGTTGAAGCCGGCGATCCAGCGTCAGATCATGGTGCGTTTGATGCGGTGCTTCAGCCATGGCCCGATCCGCGAGATGCGGGGCAATCGCGGGAAATGCGTGTCTGGTGGCCGCGACTGCATGACGGCTGGCGGCCTCTTGCGTAGACGCATCGATCACACCTTCCGCCAGCATGCGTGCCAGAACGCGGTTACGCGCCGTTGTCGCGGCTGCGGGATTCCGATCGGGCCGGCGTACTTCGGGCGATTGCGGCAGGGCGACCAGCAAAGCGGATTGCGCCGGTGTCAGACGACGCGGCGGCCGGTTGAAATAGGCGTACGATGCCGCGCGCACCCCTTCGATATTCCCGCCAAAAGGCGCGCGATTCAGATAGAGCGTGAGGATTTCGTCTTTGGAAAGTTGCCGTTCCAACGCCAAGGCGACTCTGATCTGACGCAGTTTGCCGCGCCACTGGCCTGTCGGTCCGTCTTCGAGCAAGCGCGCGACCTGCATCGTCAGGGTCGAGCCGCCGGATACGATTTCACCATGTTTCAGCGCAAGACCCGCACTGCGCAGCATCGCGATCATATCTACGCCGTTATGGTCATAGAACCGCTTGTCTTCATAGCGGACCAGCATTGCCAGATAGTCTGGATCGACAGCATCAAGCCCGAGTGTCATCCGCCAGCGACCATCTGCGACGGTGTAGGCACGCAGGAGATCACCGTTGCGGTCAAGCACCTCTGCGCTGACTTCGACTGTCAGCGGCGGCAGGACGGTCGTGTCGACCCAGCGGTCCAAACTGTCCCGTCCGATCCCGATTAGCCAAAGGCCGATCGCAAGGGTGAAGACGAGCCGCGTCACTCGTTTATGATCACGCGGCCGGGATCTGTATTGGCCCGCATTTCAGGGCGATACATGTCTTCGACCGACGCTGCCGGATGGTGGAATGTGCCGGGCGAAATCGCCCGTACGATATAGCCAAGCTGGAAGCTGTCGTCGCTGCGCCAGTCGACCGCGGCGAGGAACCGGTCAGACCTGAATTCCGCATTTTCGTGACGCGCTGATTCAAGCCAGTCCAACCCGCCGACATCACCGCCCTGCAAGAGGTTCGGGTTGTCGATTTCGAACCCGGCAGGAAGCGGATCGTTGATCATCAGCCGGGCTTCTTGTTCGCCGAACGGGATGACTGTCAGGACTGTTACCATCCGGTCGCCGACCCCGATGTCGTTCAGGTCGATCTGTTCCCCATCCAGATTGTAGTAAACCCTTTCGATCCTGTAGCCATTGCCGCCAGCAGGTTCCGGCACGTCCGGTACGCCGAAGGTCGTCACTGTCACCTCTGTCGCTGATGCGCCATCGTTGCGGATCAGAACTGGTTGTGTCCCGTCGCCCGCATCGCGCGCGCGCACGATCGGACCATCGGGCGCTTGCCCATCCACCATGATGCCGGATGCGCTGGCATCCCGTGTCAGGGCGTTAACGGCCAGAAGTGTCCAAGTTGCTTCCTGCGTGGAGACGCGATTGCCGTGACTGCGCAGACGGGTCACCATCTGTTCGCGGTCAACTGCGTTGCTTCCGGCCTCGACCGCCAATGTCAGCACGGCTGCCGTATCGCGGCGGTTGCTGCCATAATCGATGCGCCAGGTCGCCCTTTCTACTGTGTTGTAACGTTCGACGATGCGGTTTGCGGCCCGGTTGAACAGTGCATCTGCGCGGGGCTGGTCACCGTAGAACGCCAGTGCAGCACCCAATTGGGCGAGCGCGACCGGCGTGCTGAATGACTCTGACTTCTGGTCGGCGTAATAGCGCAGATCGCCTGTATTTGCAGCACTTTCGCGCGCAAGCACCATCAACGCATAGGCCAGATCACCACCGCCTCGGTCGAAGTCGGGATAGTAGTTCACGGCATTGCGCAGGTTATCGACCGCATTGCGGAAGGCTATATCCGGGACAGCGTGGCCATTCTGACGCGCGCGGGACAGGAAGTCCGTGACGTAGGCATCAAGCCAGAGATCACCCGAAGACGGGCTCCATAGACCGAAAGCGCCGTTCGCGGATTGGTTTGACAGCACTTCGCTGATCGCTGTCCCGATCCGTTCATCCACGTTATTGCGCGACGAAAGGCCCATCATGTTTGCGACGTTATCGAGGTAGAGCAACGGCATCGCGCGGGACGTGATCTGTTCGGTGCAGCCGTAGGGATAACGGTCCAGTGCGTTCAGCAGACCGGGCGCGTCTAGCCGAGCCAAAGGTCCGACGGCCAGTGTCGCCGAACCTGTCCCCGCCTGCATCCCAGCAAACGCATTGTCATCGAAAGTGAACGTCTGACCCGGATCAAGGCTGAAGCGGCTGATCTGGCTGACTTCTGGATCGTTGAACACGACAGGCACAATCAGTGTCTTATCCAAAACGCGGCCGTCCGGCGTCGTCACGGATACCGAGATTTCGTGCACCCCCGGATCGAAGGCAGCAAAAGCCACATCGAAGACCTGCTTGCCTTCCGGTGCGAGCGTGAAGGTCGCGGGCAGTTGCGATGCAAGGCCCAGACCGCTGGCTGACACGTTCAGCCCCATTTCGCCTGCAGGCCCGTCGGTGTGCACGATTTCAATCAGCATCCGGCTTTGATCACCGGGGGCCATGAAGCGCGGCACGCTGGCTGTGACCACTACCGGATCGCGCACGATGACATCGTGTTCGGCGTTGCCGACGCCCGTTTGGGACCATGCGACTGCCATCAATCGGATTGTTCCGTTGAAAGCTGGCATTTCAAAGCTGAGATCAACCCGCCCGTCTGCACCAACCTCCACCGGACCCTGAAAGAAGGTGACCAGTTCCTCTGTCGGGGGCGGGCTTTGCGTTCCCATCTGGGCCTGCGCATCTCCGCCGGAGCGCACAGTGCCCAGCGTTCCGTTCAGCCCGTCGATCAGCCTGCCATAGACGTCACGCATCTCCACGCCAAGTTTGCGTTGACCGAAGTAATGGTCCTTGGGATCAGGCGAGTTGAAGCCGGTGATATTCAGGATGCCAAGATCGACCGCGGCAAGCGTCACATAGGCACTTTCACCTTCGGTGATGCCGTCCACGATTAACGATACGTTCATGTCCCCGCGCGGTTCCATGATGTCCGGTGCCAACACGCTGACGTCCAGCGCCTTGTTCCCCGGATCAACCTGCGCATAGCCAAGGCCCAGCGCGCGCGCAGGATTGCGCCCGGCGTCCACATCCATCGGGCGGATGACTGATGCCGTGACATAAGCCCCTGCCCCCCATTCTTCGGTCACGGTCAGATCAATGATATTTTCGCCTTCAACGACCTCAGCAGTCTGCATCGAGATCAGCCCATCCCCCATGACGCTGACCACAGCCGTTCCGGCATAGCGCGGTACGATCCGGAACCGGGCTGTATCCCCGATGGCATAGCTTTCAGCGTCGAGTGACGCCTGCAGCACGTCCGGCGTGTCACCCGCGCTGGCTGGCGCGTACCAACCGGCGTAGAAATCTGTCGCGGCGACGCGATAGTCTGCATCAAGCGTTTCGATCATGATCTCGTGGCGGCCCCAGTCAACCACTGCACCAATCTCGAGTGGCGCGTCGCCAAGCGTTGCCCGACCGGTCGCAACCTGTGTGCGTTCTGTTGTCGGCTCCCAGTTCCAGTCGCCACCGTATGAATACCATTGATAGCGGGTGCGCACCTTGTTCACGGTCCATTGAATTTCAAGCGGCACCAGTTCAAGATCGGGCGTCAGTGCAAGCACATGAAAGCGAGCTTCGTCGTTTTCCGGCAAAGTCCCGTCGAACAGTGGTTTGATCCCGATCATCGTCTGGTTCGGCATGACCGGTACGGTTTCCTGCCGTTCGATAGGGCGGCCCGACCCTTCGGTCACCCGTGCCGTTACACGCATCTCCAAGGGTTGGGCAGCAGTCGTTTCGGGCATGTTCACCGAAAGGATCGCCGATCCATCCGCCGCAGTTGTCCCGCCGTCGAGATAACGGACACTGCCATCGACGGGTACGTCGTATCGGCCAAATTCATAGCCTTCAAAGCCTTCGAGGCTGGGAGCAGCGCGCAAAAGCACTTCGCCTTCGATACCCAAATCCCCGGCAGGCGGTCCGAAGAGATATTTTGCATCAATGCGCAAGTCGGGCGTGTCACCGACGCGGATGTCCTCGGGCAGTGTCATTTCAAAATCAATGCGTTCCGGCAAGAAGTCTTCGACCAGCACCTCTGTGCTGGCGAGCGTTTCGCCTTCTACATCGGCCAGTACAGCGATGCGCCAAGTGCCGCGCGGAGCCGTGCCGGCAACAGGCATCGCGAAGACGTGACCGCCTGACATGTCTGCCGTGGATGTGGTGCGGGCATATTCGACGCCATCAGGACGTGTCAGGATTGCTGTCAGCGGCACGCCGGGCACTGCCTGCGTGGTCGGATCCCGCATCAGGGCGGTTACATGGATCGTTTCACCGGCGCGGTAGGCCCCGCGATCGGTGGCTAGAAAGACGTCGATCGGCGGGGACGGTTCGCGCCCTTCGACACCACGATCGGACAGATCAAATGCGGGGTCTGTCAGCGACAGGAACGCAAAGTCTTCGCCTTGGCGCACATTCACCAGCGCCGGTGCGTTGCCACCCAGACCACGTGTCAGCCCTGCTTCGAAATACGCGACGCCTTCGGCGTTTGTCATTGCTGTGCCAAGCACGGCATTGGCGCGCGAGAGCAGTTCGACTTCTACCCCTTGCTTGGCTTGACCATCACCGAGCCCGCGCACGACTGCCGTCAGGCCATCGGTGCCAAGGTAGGTGGCGACGCCAAGGTCGGAGAGAACGAACCACTGTGTAGCAGGCGGATTGTCATAAGGGTCAGCACCCGGAATTTCGGCAGAAAGAACATAGAGCCCGGCCGGTTCGCCGCGCAGCACGTCGGCCATGGGAATACGCGTTGTTACATCGCGGTTCAGATCCTGAACGACCTGCGCTGTTCCTTCCCAGACGTCGGCACCGATTTCGTTCGAGATGCGGTCTTGCGAATATTCGTAGAGCGGGCGGTTCAGATAGCCGTCCTGCATCGTCCGTATGATGTTGCGATCATCGATGCGGCGGAGGGAAACGTCGATTTCGGACAGGTTCACAGTCTCGACCGGGATAGCAATGTCACCGACGCGGGGCAGCACGTAAGCCCGGCTTGGAAAGCGCACAGCGGCACTGCGGTCACGGACGTAGAGTGTAAGCTCCGTTTGGCGTGACAGCGTTTCGCCGTTCACCGACGGCAATCCTTCACGCAGCACGATACGGTAGCGGTTGCCGTGTTCGACGCCTTCAAGACAAAGCTGGCCATCGCTGACTGACACGACCATCGCAGGGTCTGGCAGTTGCACAAATGGCGTATAGTCGAACCCCGCCTGGATCAGTTCTTCGTTGAATTCGGCACAGATGCGCGGGGACGCGCTGTCGGCATCGACCTGCGTATTCGAGACGCGGAAACCATACTTGCCGATGGCATCTTCAAGGTCGACCTCGGTGTTGCGTTCAAATCGGATTTCCTGTGCGGCCCGCAGGGCCGGGATCATGGTACGCCCGCGATCACTGCGTTCAAGATTGTAGGCGATTTCGATCAGGGCCTGACGACGGTCGTCGTCTGTCAATGCGCGAAGATATGCGTTCACAGAGGCCGCCAGCGCCTGACCGCTGATCCTGTTATTCGGATTGCGCGCAAGACGCGAAAAACTTGCCCAGTCGGCCGACGCATCGGTTTCGGCCAGAACAATCTGCGCCTGCCGCACCGCAAGTGGCACATCGCGGAAGCCGGATGTCACACGTGCGACCTGTGCCTGGGCGCGTTCGAAGTCGCCAGGCTGCAGAAATGCCAGTTCGCTGACCCGCGCATCCAAATTCGCCAGAACGGCTAGGTCGGTCTTGTAGATGCGGCCCGAAACAGCACCTTCATAAACCGATACATCAGTGACGCTGCTTTTCGGAAAACAGGAATTGGACCGCGTGTTGAAGGTAAATGCCTGGCAGGATGCGTCGTTCAGACATGCTGCCTCGCAAGCCTGCAATGTCGTGTCGAAAATGCTGGAAATGTCGCTGCCGACAAAGTCGAGGTTACGTTCGTAGAGCGTCCGCTTTTCCGGCACCGGCCCATCCGCGCTGACGGCCCCTGCTAGAAATGAAAGACCAAGCGCCAAAAGGCCAATTGTGCGAAAAGCCATGCGAAAACTCCGATGCTGAAATGCATCTTGAGCGTGCCACGGCGTCCGGATTCCTTCAACTGTCTTCTAGGTCAGGTTTACCAGACCTAGGCAGCCTGAGATTCGGGATAATCGCGCAGAAACACCCAGCCGTTTTCATCGCTGAGATCACCGTCAAAGGTGTAACCGCCCGTATTGAAACCTTTGATGTCAGCAACATCGGTTATGCGGTTTTCAATGATGTAGCGCGCCATTGCGCCCCGCGCCCGTTTGGCAAAGAAGCTGACGATCCGCGGGCGGTCGTCCTTGATTTCCATGAATTGCGGCGTGATGACCTTGAGTTTCAGGGCCTTGCGATCCGCCGCGCCAAAGTATTCCTGCGATGCGCAGTTGATCAACGTGTCGGTTCCGGCCGCCTCTGCCTGCGCATTCAGCGCCTTGGCAATGGTATCGCCCCAGTAGTCATAGAGTGATTTGCCACGGCGCGTCTTCAAGCGGCTGCCCATTTCAAGACGGTAGGGTTGGATCGCGTCGAGCGGGCGCAAAAGCCCGTAGAGCCCCGACAGGATGCGCAGGTGAACCTGCGCCCATGCCAGATCATCAGCGTTCAGCGTTTTGGCTTCGAGCCCTTGGTACGTATCGCCATTGAAGGCTAGTGCCGCTGGCTTTGTTGTTTCTGCTGCGGGTTCGGCTGAGAAGGCCTTGAACCGGTCGCGATTTAGGCGTGCGAGATCGTCTGAAATGCTCATCAATCCTTTCAGATCGGTCAGGGTAAGGTTTCGTGCCGTTTTCGACAACCGCACTGCATCTGCCTGAAATTCCGGCTGTGTCGGGGCCACGGAAACGGGCGACATATCCAGAGATTTGGCAGGCGAAATAACGGTCAGCATGGGCGGAACTCCTTTGCGGCGCGGTGTAACACATAGGCCGGACAGCGGGAAAGCAAGCGGGCGAAATGCGCCCGTTACACGCCTTCGAGTACTTCCAGAAAAGCATCCCCAAACCGTTCGGCATATTTTTCACCGATCAAACGTTCGAGGTGCGTGCGGTCTGCGCTGCGCAGTTGCGCCACCTTGGCCAGCATGGATGCCGACATGCTCATCGGTTTGTCGGCGCCGTGTGGACCGCGCTGCAGTTCAGTCTGAACTGCAAGTAGCCGGTCGTAGACGTCGCCTTCGTTGCGGCCAGCCAGCTTGCGCCGGACCGGGTGCAGTTCGTCCTGCGCGCCGCTGATGACTTCGAGGAATGCGCGGCCGTAGCTTTCAAGCTTTTTCGCACCGACGCCACCCACACGCGCCATCGCGTCAAGGTTCGCAGGTTTGCTTTCAGCCATTTCGATCAGGGTGCGATCGTTGAAGATGATGTAGGCCGGAACGCCTGCCTGTTCAGCGAGATAGCGGCGTTTGGCTTTGAGGGCCGAAAGCAATGGCGCATCTTCTTCGCTAACCATCTGGCGCACTTTGGGACCGTCACCTTTTGCAGCGCGGATCGTGTCGCGGCGCAATTCGATTGTCGCTTCGTCCCGCAGGATCGGGCGGGCCTTGTCCGTCATGCGCAGCGCACCGTGGCGTTCTGGATCGGGTCGCAAAAGATCGTGCCCCATCATCTGCCGAAAGATCGCCTGCCATTGCCGCTTGTCGTATTCCTTGCCAACCCCGAAGGTTGGCAGGTCTGCATGTCCGCGTTCCTGCACTTTGGGAGTGTCCACACCGCGCAGAATGTCGATCAGATGCCCAGCGCCGAACCATTCGCCTGTACGCAACGCCGCCGACAGCGCCATACGGACGGGTGTCGTGCCGTCAAATACCTCTGCCGGTTTGTCGCAGAGGTCACAGTTGCCGCAGGGTTGCGGGTCTTCCCCGAAGTATCCCAACAGATTCTGACGTCGGCATTTCAAAGCTTCTGCCAGGCCAAGCAACGCGTTCAGTCGCCCATGATCGGCGGCACGGCGTTCGGGCGGGGCCAGCCCTTCGTCAATTTGCTGGCGGCGATAACGGATGTCGTCGGGCCCAAAGAGGGTGAGCGTTTCCGCAGGTGCACCGTCACGTCCTGCCCGCCCGATTTCCTGATAGTACGCCTCGATCGACTTGGGCAGGTCCGCATGTGCGACCCAGCGGATGTCCGGTTTGTCGATGCCCATGCCAAAAGCGATTGTCGCAACAACAATCAAACCGTCTTCTTGCTGGAAACGCCGTTCAACCTCGCGCCGGTCGTCCGCTTCCATGCCGCCGTGATAGTGGCAGGCCGTGTGTCCGGCTTCGCGCAGGGCCTGCGCAAGTGTCTGCGTCTTGGCCCGTGTGCCGCAATAGACGATCCCGGATTGTCCTTTCCGGGCGGCGGCAAATGCAAGGATCTGCTGGCGCGGTCCGTCCTTGACCGAAAACGCCAGATGGATATTCGGCCGGTCAAAACCGCGCAGAAATGTTTCGGGTTGAACACCGTCGAACAGCTTTTGCGCAATCTCTTCGCGCGTTTCGGCATCTGCGGTGGCTGTGAATGCCGCGAGTGGGACATCAAGCGCGCGACGCAATTCGCCGATCCGCAGGTAATCAGGGCGGAAGTCGTGCCCCCACTGGCTGACGCAATGCGCCTCGTCCACGGCGATCAGGCTGACGCCCGCCTCCATCAGCATCCGTTGCGTACCGCCAGAGGCAAGCCGTTCGGGTGCCATGTAAAGCAGTTTCATATTGCCCGCCGTCAGATCAGCCCAGACCTGGTCTGTCTCTTCTTCTGTATTGCCAGAGGTCAGCGCCCCGGCGCAGACCCCTGCCTCGCGCAGGCCGCGCACCTGATCGCGCATCAATGCAATGAGCGGAGAAATGACAACGGTGACGCCACCCCTGCAAAGTGCCGGAAGCTGGAAACACAGGGATTTCCCGCCGCCGGTCGGCATGATGGCAAGCGTGTTGCGCCCCTGCGTGACCGCATCGACAATTTCTTCCTGCCCAGGCCGGAAAGCGTCGAATCCAAACACTTCGGCAAGCAGCGTGGCAGCGCGCATGGGATGGTCCTGTCGGTTTTTTTAGTTTTCTGCTCTTACCCTTACTATCCATGATGAATGGTCCGTTAACAAGAGTTCCGCGCGTGCTTCTTTTCATAAAAAGCCGGTCTGAAGCGGTGCGGTCGCTTGCCTCCTGTGCGCCCACGGCCTACCCCTGTGACGCGAACAGGAGAGACCATGGGCGAGATCACATTAGTCCGGCACGGGCAGGCCAATTCTGCGGCCGACAACGAAGAGGATTACGACCAGCTGACAGAGCTGGGGCACACGCAGGCCAAATGGCTTGGCGAGTGGATGGCCGCCCATGACGGACCGTTTGATGCGGTCTATGCCGGGACGCTGCGGCGACAGCGCGAAACGGCGGTCGGTCTGGGATATGCTGACCCGATCATCGACGCGCGCCTGAATGAGATCACTTATTACGACCTCATCGCGGAAATGGACGCATTGCACCCAGAAATTCCCCGCACCGGACCGGAGGACTTTGCAGTGCATTTCCCGGCGACCCTGCATGCCTGGCAGGAGGGTCGGATCAAGGGCAATGAAACGTTTGAGGATTTCTGCGACCGGGTAGAAGAGGTTCTTAACCTTGCCGCGCAACCTGGAAAGCGGGTCCTTTGTGTGACGTCGGGCGGGATCATCGCACGGGCGGTTTCCCATTTGCTTGGCCTTGATATCCCGCGCATGGCGCATATTGCGCTGCCGATCCTGAACACTTCGGTCCATCGTATCCATGTGACGCCCCACGGACCGATCCTTGCAACCTTCAACAGCGCCCCGCATCTGGATCATTCAGATCGGCTGGCTGCGCGGACGAACTACTGATGCTCAAACTGCACTATGCACCGAACACCATATCTGTCGCCGTCGCCATTGGGCTGAAAGAAGCCGGGAGGGACTTTGAGCCGATCAAGGTCGATTTTGCCAAGGCGGAACAAACACAAGAGGCCTATCACGCAGTTAATCCGAAAGGCCGCGTTCCGGCACTGGAAACCCCGCAAGGCATCCTGACCGAAACGGGTGCTATCCTGGAATTTGCTGCCCCCGCGCTTGTGCCAGGCGATCCGTTTCGCGCCGCCCGGATGCGCGAGCTGATGTATTATCTGGCGTCCACCATGCATGTCGCCCACGCGCACAAAATGCGCGGCAGCCGGTGGGCGAACGAAGACAGCAGCTTTGCCGATATGAGGGCGAAAGTGCCTGAAACGATGGCCGAATGCGCGCAATATCTTGAGGACACATTGGCCTTTGTTCCATTTGCCACCGGTGAAAGCCTGACAGCCGCTGACGCCTATCTTTACGTGGTCCTGACTTGGCTGGAGGGCGACGGGGTCAACATTGCCGACTTTCCGAAACTGGCCGTTTATTTTGCCATGATGACCACACGCGACTCGGTCCAGTGGGTCAAAGACGCGGGGATGCTATGACACACCTTTGGGTCAGGGCCGAACCGCGCGCGAATGAAGAACGTGTCGGGATCACGCCGCAGGGTGCGGCCCAGATGATCGCGGCAGGATTTGAAGTTACAGTGGAGGATAGCCGTCAGCGGTGTATCCCGCTGGCCGATTACGCGGCAGTCGGGTGTGCGACAGCGGCTGAGGGAAGCTGGCCAACTGCCCCTGCGGACGCCATTATATTCGGACTCAAAGAGCTTCCCGATGACGGTATGCCATTGGCCCATCGCCATATTCTTTTTGGTCATGCCTATAAGGGGCAACCTTCTGGTCAGGTTCTTTTGAAGCGCTTTTGCGCAGGCGGTGGGACGCTTTTCGATCTTGAGTATCTGGTGGACGCGGACGGGCGACGTGTCGCTGCATTCGGGTATTGGGCCGGCTTTGCGGGTGCTGCTGTTGCGATCCAATGCTGGGTGGCACAGCAACAAGGCAAAATCGCCGGACCTGTTGGAACCTATCCCAGCGCGGGCCACTTGATTGCAGATCTGCAAACGAAGCTGGTGCAGGCAGGCACGAACCGACCGACTGCACTGATCATTGGGGCTTTGGGTCGTGTCGGCACCGGTGCGGCCGATCTTTGCCGCGAGATGGGTGTCGCGACGACGAAATGGGATATGAATGAAACGGCGCATGGCGGCCCGTTTCCGGAAATCCTTGGGCATGACATCTTTTTCAACTGTATCCTCGCGCGTCCCGGTACCCCTGTGTTTGTGCCCCAAAGCGCGAAAATCGCTGACAGGCGGCTGACGGTGATCGGTGATATCGCCTGTGATCCTGACAGCGACTTTTCACCGATCAAGGTCTATGACCGCACAACGACTTGGGACGCTCCGGCGCTGCGGGTTCATGACAATCCGCCGCTTGACGTCACGGCGATTGATAATCTGCCGTCGATGCTACCAGTCGAAAGCAGCGAAGATTATGCCGCGCAGTTGCTGCCGCATTTGATGACGCTGGACCGCATTGAGTCCGGCGTATGGGGCCGCGCATTGGAGGTGTTCAAACGCGCAACCGCCGCCTTGACAGACTAGGCGCGACGGTAGAGATCATCTTCGACGTCCGTGGCGTCGATACCTAAAGCGTCCAAGCCCGCTTCGAGGTGGTCGGCGAGATGGGGTGAGCCTTTGAGGTATTCTTCTGTCGGGATCGTCGCCTCGCTTGCTGCGGTTTCAATCGCCAGTTCCAGATCGTCAACGTCGAAGCTGCCCCGTCCAATCCAGAAAACGGCGACCAATCCGGCTTGTTCATCCTGCGCCAACCGGCAGACGAACCCATCGAATTCTGCTTCGCTGCGGCCCATGTCGCGGGCCAGTATGATGACCTCTGCGATCTGCGATGGTGAAATCGGTAGCATGGCACTCTCCCTCTATCTTGGAAGAACGTGCGGGATTCGAAGTCAGGCCGCTTTGATCTGGCGCAAGTCAGTTGCGGTCAGGCAGTGCGAATGCTGTCAAGCGCGCCATGGGTTTGGGGAGGAGCATGCGTTTTTCGTTGCGACACCTGACCGCATTCAACGCGCAGGCAACCCTAAATCAGCGTTGCATCAGGCCGCGCCATTATCTGATTCAGTCAATGAGGCCGCCCAGCCCATGCTTTGTCACGCGGGGCGTCCACAAGACCGGATAAACACCGTATATCGACGCTATTTGGACCCGAAGATCCGGAAATACATCCAGTCCGGCAAGAACTGCGACAAGCGGAAGACCCAAGAGAAGACCATTGGGAAGCTTTTCTTGAAAGTGTCGTCGTTCATGTGCTCGAAGACTTCTTTTGCCGCTTCTTCAGGTTCCATGATGAACGGCATTTTGAAATCGTTCTTATCGGTCAGGCGGGTTTTGATGAAACCGGGATTGACGATTTGGACCTTGATCGGCGACGTGCGCAGATCGGCTTGCATGGATTCTGCAAGCGCCATGAGTCCGGCTTTGGAAGCGGAATATCCGATTGCGCCCGGCAAACCGCGGAAACCGGACAATGAACCAGTCAGGACGATGTGGCCTTCGCCACGCTCGATCATACGGCCAATGACAGCCCCGACGCAGCGTGACGCGCCAAGGTAGTTCACCTGCGCCATCATATCAGCTTTTTCGTTGTCCCACTCCTGCGCCTTCATCGGCCAATAGACACCGGCCAGATACACCAACCCGTCAATGTCGCCGATTTCTTCAGCGACCTTTTCAACGGCCTCGCGATCGATGACATCAAGCGTCTTGTAGGATGCCTTTCCTGGCAATTCTTCCACAAGAGATTTCAAACGGTCTTCGGAACGGGCTGAAACGATGACCTCGGCCCCTGCCCGCGAGAGACAGAATGCGACCTCGCGTCCCAACCCTTCGCTTGCACCCACGAGCCAATACCGTTTTCCCTGCCACTGCGTCACATCATTCTCCTGCGTAGGATATTTCTTTGGGTCGCATTGTGGCGACCAATTCGGCGACTTTGAACCCGAACTTGCGGAATTGGCTACGATTCATGATCGAACCATTCTGCATCAGATACATCCAGTCGGTGACATCAAGTTCGTGGCCGCCCGCCTCTTCGGTCAGTTTGATGCGGTAATTAAGCAGAACGGCGGAGCCTTTTTGTTCGCCCAGACCGGTACCGATGACATCCGGAGCCTCTGCATTGAACTTGCCGTCATTGCCAAGGGTGAATTTCCATTCACGATTTTGCACATTGCCACTGTCGTAATGAAAGATCTCTTTCATAACACACACGTTGCCTTTCCACACGGCGTCAAATTCAGCGACGAAGCGTGATGATACCCGGCCTGTGGGGCCATAGATTACGCCTTCGCATTGGATTGCGCCGTTGAACCGTTCACGGATATCGAACTGAGGTCCCTCTGGATAATCGCTGATGGACTGACCCCAGAAAGAAACATAGCGCGACTTCATAATTACCGCGATGAACGCAAGCGCCATGCCGATCAGAACGTAGGGAAGAAACGACATGGCGTTTAATCCTCCAGTTTGGTGGCGGCCAGCAAAGCAATTGCCACCAGTTTCAATAAACACGGCACCAAGGCGTAAAGCACCGTCAACATCGTCAGGGCCTCGTCGGGCAAATCGGTCGCGCCCGCACGGAAACCCGCGTTCTCCAGAAGCGGCAGCAAGATCGCCGCCGCAAAGGCCAGTGTGAACTTGCTGACCAATGACCAAAGTCCAAAACCCTGACCGCCATTGGGCGATACTTTGGACATCCGTCGCGCAAACATCGCGGGCAGTAGTGTCAGGTCTGCTCCGATGGTTGCTCCTGATAGTACGCAGATAACCGCGAATTGGATTTCATCCCCGACCCCTAATGTCAGTGTGTACCCGAATGACGCCACGGCAAGCACCATGGCGGTCAAGAGTGTTCTCTTTGCGCCAATGCGCTTTGATATGGCCGACCACAGCGGAGCAGAGAGCGCGGCGGCAAGAAAGAACAATACTAAAAGCGGGCCTTCCCAACCGCTTGCGCCCAATCGGCTTTCGACAAAGAAGAGAAACAGCGTCGACGAAACAGCAAGGGGCGTCGCATTCACAAGTGCCAGGATCAGCAGGCGCCGCGCCAATGTGTCGCTGAGGATTTCTTTAATGTGCGAAGGCTCTGTTTCTGTCCGACCCTTCCATTCCGGCCACATGTAGAGCGTAGCAAGCGCAGTCACCGCGACGAATCCGAGTGCGAAAACGGCAAAAGGGTCGTCTGTGGCATCCATCAGCAGCGTCGGCGCGACAGCTGCGATACACACCCCCAGAAGTGCGCCGGTTTCCCGCCATGCAGCCAGCCTGATATGTCCGGAGTCGTCATCGCCGACCTTGCTGATACCTTGCGCGTAGAAATTGATCGTCAGGAAGCTGAATGCGCTGAAAAGACCAGTGATCGTAATAGCGAACCACCAGAACGGACTGATCGGGGGCGCAATGCCGAACAGACCGAACATTGAAGCGGCGAGCAAAACAGCACCCAGACTGACCCAGAGCGCCTTGCCATGCCGCAACCGTTCGCTGATCCACCCAAGTAAGGGATCCTGCACGACATCAAACAAACGCAGCACGAAAAGCAACGTGCCAAGTGCCGTCAGGCTGACGCCGTAAGTATCGGCGTAATACTTCGGTGCGTAGATATAGATCGGCAGCCCGGCGGCTGAGATAATGGCGGCAAACAGGCTGTAGGCGGGCAGTCGGTCGCGCAGCGCGCTCACCGGGTGACCTCTTGCTTTGGCGGCGTGGGTTGACTGCGGAACGTCGCACCTTTCCACCAAAGTTTGATTGCCTGCCAGTGGATGAGCGTCAGAACACGGCGCGACCCGAAAGGCCGACGAAACGCCGCGGTGATGATCGACCGATTGCTGATCGGTTTACGGTCGCCCTTCAAGGTGGCGATGACGCCGCCACTGCCGCGCGCGTAGTCTATGATGATGTGAACCCGTTCGGCCGAGATATCAAATCTGAATACATATCCGCCATCTATTGGCTGAAAAGGTGAAACATGCATGATTTTCTGCGCGGCAAGGGTTTCGGTCTTCGTGATTTCACGCAGGTCCTCGTGATGGCACAAATACGAATGGCGGTCGCCGAACGTGTTCGTCACTTCGGCGATGACCGCACGTAGAACGCCTGCCTTGTCATGACAAAGCCAGAAAGACACCGGATTGAAGACATGGCCCAGCACACGCGGTTGGGCCAGCAAATCAATGCGGCCAGCAAGATGCAATTGATGCGCTTTCAGTACGTCCCGCACCCAAGCTGCACCGCGGCCATGTTTGGGCGGACCGCCATGGTCGCTGTTCTGCACAGACATCAGCGCGCCCTTGTTGCGCCCGAACAATGTTGGCGTTTCCAAATCCGCATCTGCATCCAGCAAGACGTAGTCGATAGAGTAGCGGAAGGCATTCTTCACTGCGCCGCGGCGCCCGTGATACGTCTCGCCGCTGATATGATCGACAGTACTCACTCGGCCGCGACTTTCAGGCGCTCGACAGCGTTGAGCGCGTGAACGACATCATAGGCAGAGGCAAGCCCGTCTTCATGAAAGCCGTTCTTCATCCAGGCCCCGCAGAACCATGTTCGATTGGACCCGTTCATTATCGCTGCCTGTTCTTGTGCAGCGAGTGCGGCGTTGTCGTAAACCGGATGGGCGAGAGACACCTCGTCCCAGATCAATTTGGGGTCGATGTCGCGTGTCGTGTTCAGCGTGACCATGTAGTCACGGTCAGTCAGCCAGCTTTGCAGAGAATTCATCCAATAGGTTAGGTCGATCTGGTCGCAGGTCTTGCCTGCCGCTTCGGTGTAGACCCATGAAGCCCAAACAGGCTTACGTTTCGGCATCACAGATGTGTCTGAATGAAGCACGATCTTGTTGGGCTGATACCGAATGGCACCGAGTGTCGCTTTTTCTTGGGCAGTGGCATCGGACAAAAGCGCGAGCGTCGTGTCTGAGTGGGTCGCGAAGACAACTTCGTCGAACTGTTCCCAGTTGCCACCGCGTGCCTTGACCTCTACCCCCAAGGGCGTGCGGCGCACTCCGTCGATCGCGGCACCCAACCGCATATCGACGCCACGCTTGAACATATCGGCACCCAGCCGCGTGACGTATTCTGAGGAACCACCTTTAACAGTATACCATTGATGCTGGCCGGTTGCCCCAAGCAGCGCGTGATTGTCGAAGAATTTCATCAGCGCGTGCGCCGGGAAATCCATGATCTTTTCTTTTGGCGTCGACCAGATCGCCCCAGAGAACGGCAACAGGTAGTGATCGGCGAAAAACTGAGACAGACCAAGCTTCTCGAGAAGTCCGCGGATTGTCAGACCGTCTTCCTGGCTTGCCGCAAGACCGTGCTTGTTAAAATGAAAAATGTCACGAACCATGCGCAAAAATTTCGGGTTCGCGAGGTTTCGCTTTTGCGCGAATAAGGAGCCGACGCTGGTAAGCGCATATTCCAAGCGACCGCCATCGAAGGAGGTTCCAAAGCTCATGTTGCTTTCGGTCACTGGCACATCAAGATGCTCGAACAGTGCCGTCAGGTTCGGGTAGTTGGCATAGTTGAAGACGATAAACCCTGTATCAACAGGTACATCCCGGTTCGGACCGGCCATTTTGGTACGTGCATGCCCTCCCAGACGCTTTTCAGCTTCGAACAGAACGACCCGGTGGTCCTTTGCCAGAAGATGGGCGGCCCCCATGCCTGATATGCCTGCCCCGATCACAGCCACCGAGCGCGGCGCTGCTGTTCCTGTTTCGAATGGCATTTATTGTCTTCCCCATCACCAGCAAGTCGTTGTTATGCTTGATACGGCGAAGAAGAAAGCCGGATGCATAATTCTTGAAAAAAGTTTTGATCCAACCGGCGAAGACCTGCGTAAATTTCATATGTTTACGGCCTCAGAAGAGATCACAGCCGATGCCAAGGATGTTGTGCTACCCCCCAATACGGGTCACACAAGGGCAAAGCGCTGCTCTTTGAAAGCGGGAGACATGACGGACGCAAAAATGAACCAGCGGTTGCTCTGGATTGCCCAGATGCAGGCGGTGCGCGACCAGCAAGACAAGGCTGCTTTTGCAGAGTTGTTTGGCTATTTCGCGCCGCGCGTGAAGTCGTTTCTGATGAAGTCGGGCGCTGCGCACGATGTCGCTGAAGAATGCGCCCAAGATGTCATGGCAACGCTGTGGCGGAAGGCACACTTGTTTGATCCTGCAAAGGCAAGCGTGTCGACGTGGATATTTACGATCGCCCGAAACCGGCGCATCGATTTTCTACGCAAGGACCGCAGGCCGGAACCCGAGGAATTGCCTTGGGGACCGGAAGCCGAACCAGACCAAGCCGACGTTATGGCCTTGGCAGAAGATACAGAACGTTTGGGCGCAGCCTTGGCCTCGCTCCCGGAGAAACAAAGGATCCTGATCGAAAAGGCCTATTTTGGCGATTTGTCGCACTCTGAAATTGCTACGGAAACTGGACTTCCGCTCGGGACCATTAAATCTAGAATTAGGCTGGCGCTGGAACGCTTGCGCCACGCGATGACATGAACGGTACAATGACAAAGAATATCAAACATCACCTCACCAATGATCTTCTCATGGGTTACTCCGCCGGAACGCTGCCAGAGGCGTTCAATGTCGTCGTCGCTTCGCACATTTCCATGTGCGACACCTGCCGCGCTGCCTTGGCAGAGTACGATGCTGTGGGCGGTGAAGTGATGATGAAAACAGACGCGGTCGAAATGGCTGAAAACAGCCTCGCGGCAACGATGGCACTGATTTCCGATGCGCCTGCCGAGGAGCCTTTGAACTCGCTTGCTGTTAAGAGCGGTGTGTTTCCATCGCCACTGCGTGACTATGTTTCAGGCGACATTGACGCTGTGAAATGGCGCAAGGTTGGTGGCGGGGTCAGCCAGATGATCCTTAAGACATCGGATCGTGCAACTGTACGGTTGTTGAAGATCCCTGCAGGCGCGGCAATGCCGGATCACGGCCACAATGGCACCGAACTGACGTTGGTTCTGCAGGGTGCATTTGCTGACGATGACGATTATTTCGCTGCAGGCGATATCGAAGTTGCAAACGAAGATCTGGTTCACACGCCCGTCGCTGCTGAAGGTGTGGATTGCATCTGCCTTGCCGCGACTGATGCGCCACTGCAGTTCAACAGCTTGCTGCCCAGAATCGCGCAGAAATTCATGCGGATTTAGTGGGTCGGTTACTGGTCAATAAAGGCCCGCATTGCGGGCCTTTTTTGTGTGAGCGGGTGTTTAACGCTGACACAGTGCGGCGATTAGTGCCGGTGGATGATCAACCGCATAGTCACTGCGCACCAGTTTCCAGCCGCCCACTGTGAACTTGATAATAGAAAAGACCGCGAAGGGTTCGTTGATCTGACGGTCACCGCTTAGAAGTCGGGATTCATGGACGGCAGAAACTGTGGTTTCATCCTGAAACTCTGCTTCGACACAACGGCGCACAAGGTCAGTGACGTTTTCCAGCACGTAAAACGAGCGCACCTTGTCATAGACCCTACGCACGTCTTCTATCGTCTTGAGTATTTGCGACCCGTCAAAGGTATGGATTTCGTTCGGCAACTCGAAGCAGCTCAAAAACTCCTCAAATTCACCCGAAAGCATTGCTGTCCCAGATCGTTCCAATAACTGTTCAGACACGTCTCTTGCGGTTTCCGTAAACTCTGTCACTCGTAATCTCTGTGGTCATAAAAAAGCAAAAAACACGGCGCGATTGCCGTCACAATCGGGAAAGAGGGCCCATGGCACGATGCCATCACCCCGGTCGTTGAATTATTCGTTCCACGCAAGCGAGATGGTGCGCCCGTTCACGAGCAAATAGCCATCACCACCCGGCGAGAGGTAGAAAGTACGTCCAGGATAGGCCCCTGAAACAATTGTAAAATCAGGCGTCTTGGATACGGATCCAACGTGCGCGCCGCAAACACGTGTGCCATTTCGGCATGGCGTGAGCAGGTAGGTCCGCAGCTTTCCACGCTCTTCCGAAAGAACTGAAACCGGTCCGACGTCAAATGGCTGATCCTGAAACTGTTCGGCATAGAAGCGCTGGACGACGACCGGGTTCTGCTTCCAGGTCAGTGGTTCACCAAAGCAGGCGGCCAATCCGGAAAGAGCCAAAGCGCACAAAACAGGCTTCTGCATCTGAATTACCTTTAAACTATTTCGTGGGACTTTGCCCTTAGGGTTTTGGTTGCGCAAGGGGAACGACCTTATCATCTGACGTTGGTGACAATTCTTCGAAGTCGAAGTTGTCCAGCCGGTCTGCTCGCTTGCCGGCCCGCGTTGCCGCCGTCAGAACACCGGAAACATCTTCGCCCGCCTGCCGCAGATGCGTTTCGAGCTTTCCCGCCTTTTCGCCAATGATCTCGACGTCGCGATGCAGCATGCGAAGCGCCTTTCGGATCTCCCCGGTCTGTTCGCGCATACGCGCATCTTTCAGAATGGCGCGCATCGTGTTCAGCGTTGCCATACAGGTCGTGGGCGACACGATCCACACGCGGGCGGCGAAGCCTTCGCGCACGACTTCCGGTAGGCGCGCATGCAGTTCCGCATAGACCGCCTCTGACGGCAAGAACATGATTGCGCCGTCCGCTGTTTCACCCTCGATAATGTACTTCTCGGATATCGCCTTGATGTGGACTCGTACCGCTGACCCGAGATTGCGCAGGGCGGCCTTCTGCGCATCCGGTGTTTCGGCTGCCGCAAGCGCCTCGTATGCCTCGAACGGGAATTTCGCGTCGATTACGATCGGACCAGGAGGGTTGGGCAAATGGACAAGGCAATCGGCCCGCTTTCCATTTGAAAGCGTGGCCTGCAATGCAAAACTGTCGCTGGGCAGAGCCTTGCCAACGATATCCGTCAGCTGGATTTCCCCGAACATCCCGCGCCGTTGCTTGTTGGACAGGATGTCTTGCAACGATAAAACGTCGCCTGAGAGCTTTTCGATGTTGGTTTGTGCCTTGTCTATCGTCGCGAGCCGTTCTTGCAATTCTGTCAGGCTTTTCGTCGTTTTTTCAGAACTGCCGGTCAACGTTTCCTTCATCCGCTCTTGCAAGTCGGACAGGGAACGCGCGGATTTGACTGCGTTGTCGGCCAATCGGTCCGCCATCTGCGCCTGCACTTCGGCAAGCCGCGTTTCCATCGTCTGGATGACACGCACCTGCGCGTTGGCCTGCGCGTCGCTGACTGTCTGGATATTGCCAGCAAGCTGGTTCTGCCCTTGCCCCAGAACCTGCACGTCTTGCGCCAGTCGCCCTACCTGCCCGGCAACATAGTTGACTGCTTCTGCGGATTGACCAGCGCGACGCACAACCATGATCAAGAGCACCATGAACAGAATTATGATCGCCGCCAAAATCGCGGCGATGATGACTGTGGTTTGGTCAAAGGACTGGTCACCGATCTGGATCATGTGCGCCCGAAGAGCCTTTCGATATCTGACAGTTTCAATTCGACATAGGTGGGTCGACCGTGATTGCACTGCCCCGACAGGGGCGTCGCTTCCATTTCGCGCAACAGCGCGTTCATTTCAGCGCCCTGCATACGGCGGCCCGACCGGATCGACCCGTGACAGGCGACACGCGATAGGATGGCCTCAATCTTGGTTTTGACGCTGGCGCTGTCGCCTTGGTCAGCCAATTCATCCAGAATGTCCCGGATCATCGCTTCTGCATTCACTTCGCCTAGAATAGCGGGGGTTTCGCGGACCGCGATCGACCCGCCACCAAATGGTTCGATTGTCAGCCCGAGTTGTGAAAGCTCTGCCGAAAGCGCCAATAGATCGGCAGCTTCTGCGGCGTCCAGATCCACGATTTCGGGTATGAGAAGCGCCTGCGCTGCCACACCGTTGTCGGCCATTTGTGCTTTCAGTTTCTCATAGACCAAGCGCTCGTGCGCGGCGTGCTGGTCGACTATGACGATGCCCGTTTCGGTCTGGGCAATGATATAGTTTTCATGGACCTGTGCGCGGGCCGCGCCAAGCGGGAGTTGGTCAACGTCGTCTTCGACCACCGGTTCGATCCGCGCCGAAGGTGCTTCTGCGAAACCGGACTGGAAGGTCATAGAGCGGGCGGTAAAGCTGGGTGCTGGCCGGTCCATCTGATAAATGCGTGGTTCCGTCTGTGCGGGCTGCATCGCGCCCAACGTTGCTCCTGCCACGGTTGTTGACGCACGGTGCCCTGCCCCCGCCAAGGCATGTCGCAAGCCCGAGACGATCAGGCCGCGCACCGCCCCGGGATCGCGAAACCGCACCTCTGATTTAGCCGGGTGCACGTTCACGTCGACCAGTTCCGGTTCGCAATCCACGAACAGTGCCGCCACCGGATGCCGATCCCGCGACAGAACATCCATGTAAGCAGCGCGCAAAGCGCCAAGAAGCATGCGGTCACGGACCGGCCTGCCGTTTACGAAAAGGAACTGCGCAACGGCGGCACCACGGGAATAGGTCGGCAACGCGGCATAGCCGGTCAGGTGGAACCCGTCACGCTCTGCATCGATTGCCAGCGCGTTCTCTGCAAAATCACGGCCCAAGACTGAACGCAAACGCCCGTGCAGGGCGTCGAACAGATCTCCAGTTTCACTGTCTGTGCGGAAAACGGTGCGACTGTCCCCGCCCGAGACATCGCGCAGGATAAATGTCACGAACGGTTCTGCCATTGACAGCCGTTTGACCACATCCGTAATCGCCTGATTTTCAGCCCTGTCGGTGCGCAGGAATTTCAATCGCGCCGGTGTCGCATAGAACAGATCACGTAGCTCGACGATTGTGCCAGCAGTCACAGCGGCAGGTTTGACAGCGGACATCCTGCCGCCATCTACCGATATGACGGCGGCGTCCTGCCCTTGCGCGCGGCTTGTGATCGTCAGGCGACCAACAGCGCCGAGCGACGGAAGTGCCTCCCCCCGAAAACCGAAGGAGTGGATATTCAGAAGGTCCGACCCGTCGATTTTCGATGTCGCGTGGCGGGAAAGGGCGAGCGGCAGATCATTCGACGCGATGCCACATCCATTGTCGGTCACGCGGATCAGGGTTTTTCCCCCGTCAGCGATGACAACCTCGATCCTGGTCGCGCCTGCATCAACAGCGTTTTCCACCAGTTCCTTGACGGCGGATGCCGGACGCTCGACGACCTCGCCCGCAGCGATGCGGTTGATGGCGGCTTCATCAAGCTGTCGGATGACAGGTTGGGGCTTTATCTGGGGGTCAGCAAAGGACATGCCACAAGGTGTAGCATGTCCTGTTCCGATTCTGCGAGAGTGGAAAAGCGGCGGTTATTCAGTCGCTTCCAGCCCTACCGGCTGCCCGACGACAACGAAATGGAGGTCTTCCGGCCGCAGCAGTTCTGCAGCAACGCGATTCACGTCTTCCAGTGTGACCGCCTCGATGTAGTCATTTCGGTTGACGACATAGTCAGGTGGCAGATCCGTCATCTGCATGCCAACGAGGATTGACGCGATTTCGGAGTTCCCGTCAAAGCGCAGCGGGTATTCCCCTGTCAGATAGGTTTTGACGCTGTCGAGTTCTTCCTGCGTCATGCCGTGCTCGGCCATACGGGCCCATTCAGCGCGCGTGACCTCGATAGCTTGTGCGATCGTATCGTTGGAAGACGCAACTTGCCCCAGATACATTTCCGCATGGAATTTCGGTACGAGGAACGTGCTGATGCCGTACGTCAGACCGCGCTTTTCGCGCACCTCTTCCATGAGACGGCTTTCAAATCCACCAGCGCCCAAAGCTTCGTTGATGATGTAGGCGGCGAAGAAATCCTCATCGTCGCGCTTGATTCCTTCGTGACCGAAAAGGGCGACCGATTGCGGCGTTTCGTAATCGACGATGGTGACGCCGCCTTCGAGACCGAATGGCACGTCAGCAGGGAAATCCGGGCCGTTTTCGGGAAGGTCGCCGAGCAGCGTGTCAAGGATCGGACCCAGTTCTGCAGCGGTGATATCACCGACGGCCCCCACGTAAACGCGGTCCTTGGTCATCGTCGCCTGATGGGCGGCGATCAGATCGTCGCGCGTCAACGCCCCTACGCTTTCAACGGTGCCGTCCGGGTTTGTCCCATAGGGATGGTCACCGAAAGCGGCCGCATTCAGTGTGGCACCTGCAATCCGATTGGGGTTCTTGGCGTCACTTGCGATACCGGCAATGACCTGAGCGCGGACGCGATCGATAGCATCCTGATCAAACCGCGGGTTCACCAGCGCCTCGCGCAGGAGCGCAAGAGCTTCGTCACGGTTTTCGGTGAGGAACTGCGCGGAAATCGACAGGCTGTCGTCATAGGCTCTGAAGGAAAAACTGGCCGCGAGGCTTTCCAGTTTCGTCTGGTATTCCTGGGCGTTCATATCACCGGCACCTTCTTCGATCAGTGCCATCATCAGGTTTGTCGCGCCGCGCTTGTCCGGTGCATCAAGGGACGTGCCGCCGCGAATACGGATTTCAAGCGCGACGAATGGGATCGAAGGTTCTTCGACAAGCCATGCGTCGATGCCGCCGTCAGATGTGATCGTCTTGATGTCGATTTCTGCAAAAGCGACGGAACCGATAACGACGAACCATAAGGTCAGGACAAGACGTTTCATCACTTTGCATACTCTTCACTGGCAACGACCCAACCGGTCACGGACTGGTCGCGGTTCAGCACTTTAGCTGCGACGGCTTTGATGTCTTCTTCGGTCACTTGTTGGAGGATGTCTGGCCATGCCTGAATATCTTCGATGGTCAGCCCTTGGGTCAGCCCCGCGCCATAGCGCCGCGCCAGACCCGACACGTCGTCCTTGGCATAGATTTCAGAGGCACGGACTTGCGCACGGATGCGTTCAAGCCTGTCGGCCTCTATCGGCGCTTCGATGAAGTCCGCGATTACCTGATCCATCGCGGCCTCTGCCTCTGACAACGTGACGCCTTCGGATGGGGCGACCGTGATACCGAATGACGTGTCATCCAGCGAACTGCCGGAATAACCCGCATTCGTGTAGACGGCGGTTTGCGTGTCAAATTGCAGGGCCATGCCCAGCGCGGATGTGAATGGTGACCCGCCCAAAAGTTCGGCCAGATAGACCAGCGCGGCGGCTTCTTCCTGCGCACCAGCGTCACGTTCGGGCGCGAGATAGGATCGCGTCACATACGGTTGCGAGACGCGCGGATCGACATAGGTGATCCGCCGTTCGGCCCGCTGCGGCGGTTCTTCGGGGCGGATCCGATCGGGCAGTTCCGGTTCGGCCGGGATCACACCGTAGTACTGCTCGGCCAGTGCTTTGACCTCGTTGGGGTCGACATCGCCAGCGACCACAAGAATGGCGTTGTTGGGCGAATAATAAAGGTCGTAGAAGTCCAGCGCGTCTTCCAGTTCGAGTTGTTCCATCTCGTGCTTCCAGCCGATGATCGGAACGCCATAGCGGTGGTTTTGATAAAGCGCGGCTGCGAACTGCTCGCGCGCAAGTGCGTTAGGGTTGTTTTCCGTGCGCTGGTTGCGTTCTTCGAGCACGACATTGCGTTCGGTTTCGATGTCTGCCGCAGTGATCCGCAGGTTATTCATCCGATTGGATTCCATATCCATCATCAATTCCAGCCGGTCGGCTGCAACGCGTTGGAAATAGGCGGTGTAGTCATAGCTGGTAAAGGCGTTGTCTGATCCACCGTTGGCCGCGACAACTGCTGAAAATTCACCAGATTCCAGCTTGTCTGTTGCCTTGAACAGCAGATGTTCCAAGAAATGCGCAACACCCGATGCACCGACCGGTTCATCTGCTGACCCTATCCGGTACCAGACCATATGCACCACGACAGGCGCACGATGGTCTTCGATAACGACGACTTCCATCCCGTTATCAAGCGTGAATGTGGTAACCTCTTCAGCCTTGGCTGCCATCGTGGACAGAACCAAAGCCAGTGCCGCAGCAATCAATCGCATAAATCAGACTTCCAGCTGTTTCGTTCAGTGTCTACTTACGTCACCCGTGCGCAGCTTCAAGCGGCCATACGCGGATGTGAGATGGCGTCAGCGCCCGAAGATCTTTGCAAGAAGGCTACGTTTTACAGGTTTCATTGTCTTAACATCATCTGCCGTCGTGATACGGAAGAACCGGGCAAAGGTGCCGTTGGTAAGATCATTGTCGTGCCGGAACCCGGCAATCGAAGCGACTGCTTCCAAGGGAATTTCGAACATATGATCAACAGCGTCCTGTTCTGCGTCCTGACGAGCCGTCAAGCGATCCCGGATTTCGCTGAAGCCATCTGGTAGCGCACCAGTCGCCACAAGGTTTTCCTTGTTGATCCCGTCTTCGCCATGCCAGGTCACCTGCCAAACCTTGTGCCCGCCTTGATAGCAAGAAGCGTCGGAGGACATGACCGTTTCATTGACGGTGCAGGCGTAAACGGGTGCGGTCTTGGACATTGCGGCAAGTTCGGACTTTACTGATGCAGCGAATTCTTCGGCCTCTGACCAGAGAACTGTCATGCCGTTGGATTTCAGCGTGCCGACCCACCATTCGTCGTAGGGCAATGCATCCGTTTCGACCCCGATGCGAAAGCCCAGCGGTGCGACGACATCGCGTGGCTGTATCGGTGTGATGATATAGCTTACGCGGAAGCCCATCCCTAGCGGGGCGGCGCAGTTGGGGTTTGCACGCCGGCTGCGCGGAATCTGTTCAATTCGGCATAAGCATCAAGTGACTGGCGCGCATAGGCCCGGAAATACTGATCCGTCCCAAGCAAGTTGAATGTATTCAGACGCGCACGGCGCGCGCGGAATGCCGCGTCTTCTGTTGCCAGAACTGCGCGAATATCGCTTTGCAGCCCATTGCGGCCTGCATGCGCGACAAGCGCCTGATCGTTTGCTGGAATTCCACCTGCAAATGCCGCCGCCGGTGACCCGCCGAGTGCTGCGATCGCGGCAGCTTTGGGTGCTGCATCTGTTCGGTTTGTTCCGCCCGGTGTTGGCGGTGGCAATGTCAGCGTTTCAGGCAATTCGAGCGGCGCACCGGGCACGACCGAGAATTCATCGGGCCCACCTGTGTCTGTCCGCAGGTCCCGCAATCCACCACCGCCGGAGCATGCCGCGAGGGCAAGGGCTGCACCAATCAAAACTATGCCACGCATCGCGTTTCCTTCGTCGTCTCGCAGGTTTGTGTAGCTCAACCCGACTGCTTCGTCACGCCGCCTTTTTCTTGGGGCGCTTTGGTGTCTTTGGTTCGGGCAGAAATGCCAGCAGCACCGCCCCGGCAAAAATCGCTATGTCAGCGATGTTGAACGCATAGGGGTTATGGATGCCACAGCACGACATGTTCAGGAAATCCGCCACCCACCCGTAAAGCAGCCGGTCCACAACATTGCCAAGCGCGCCACCGATTAAGACACCAGCGGCGATGTAGGTCCATTTTGTTCCCCCGGATTTATGCAGCCACCACAGCACACCGCCGCAGATCAGGAACGCGACAGCGATCAGTACCCAGCGCATGTCATAGTCGGCAAAAAGCCCGAAGTTGACACCGCGGTTGCGTGCCATTTTCAAAACCAAGAAAGGCGGAAAGACGTCTAGACGCTCTCCTGGGAGTTCTGGCAGTTTGATCCAGTAGAGCACGAAGAACTTGGTGATCTGATCGGCCAGAAATACCCAAAACCCTGTCCAGAAGACTATGCGCATCATTTTTCCTTAATGCCGAAAGTGACGCATGCCGGTGAAGACCATCGCAATTCCAGCGTCGTCTGCTGCTGCGATCACCTCGTCATCGCGCATAGACCCACCGGGTTGGATGACACAGGTTGCACCAGCGGCGACCGCTTCCAGCAATCCGTCAGCGAATGGAAAGAACGCGTCGGACGCGACCGCTGACCCTTTGGTCAGGGGTTCTGGCAGGTCCATCGCTTCGGCCATGCGCTCTGCCTTTTTTGCGGCGATCAACGCACTATCAAGTCGCGACATCTGTCCCGCACCGACACCAACCGTCGCCTTGTCCTTCACGTAGACAATCGCGTTTGATTTGACGTGCTTGGCGACCTTCCAAGCGAACAACAGGTCAGCCATCTGATCATCTGTTGGTGCGACTTTGGTCACGACTTTCAGATCGTCCAGTCCGACAAATCCGACGTCCTTGTCCTGCACCAGCATCCCGCCAGCGACCTGCCGATACGTCAGCCCGCCCGCTTTCGGGTCGGGCAATCCGTCTGTCGTCAACAGACGCAGGTTCTTTTTTGCGGCGAACACGGACTTTGCCGCATCGGACGCACCGGGGGCGATGACAACTTCTGTGAATATCCCGCTGATCTCTTTTGCCGTGGCTTCGTCTAACGGCTGATTGAGCGCGACAATCCCGCCAAACGCAGATGTGCGGTCACAGTCGAATGCATTCTTGTAGGCATCAAGCAATGTCGCGCCGCGTGCGACGCCGGAGGGGTTTGCGTGCTTGATAATCGCAACTGCAGGCCCGTCTGCGGGATCGAATTCGGCGACCAGTTCAAAGGCCGCATCAGTGTCGTTGATGTTGTTATAGGACAGTTCCTTGCCCTGATGTTGCACAGCCGTCGCAACGCCCGGACTTTCGGTGCCGTCTGTATAGAAGCTGGCTGTCTGATGCGGGTTCTCGCCGTAGCGGAGCGATTGCGCAAGCGTGCCGCCAAACGACCTGCGGCGTGGTTCGCTTGTATCAATCGCCTTGGCCATCCATGTGCTGACAGCCGTGTCATATGCGGCAGTGCGGGCATAGGCGGTCTGGGCCAGACGTTGACGCAGTCCCAGCGTCGTCTGCCCACCATTTGCGTCCATTTCCGCAAGCACAGCCGCGTAATCAACGACGTCTGTCACCACATTGACGAACGCGTGATTTTTGGCTGCTGAACGGATCATCGCGGGTCCACCAATGTCGATGTTTTCGATGCAGGTATCGAAATCCGCACCTTTCGCGACGGTTTCCTCGAATGGATACAGGTTCACCACCAACAGGTCGATTCCGCCGATGTTGTGTTCTTTCATCGCCGCGACGTGGCCATCCAGATCACGCCGCGCCAGTAGCCCGCCGTGGACGACGGGGTGCAACGTTTTTACACGTCCGTCCATCATTTCAGGGAAGCCTGTCACGTCGGCCACATCTTTCACGTCCAGGCCCGCATCGCGCAGCGCCTTTGCAGAGCCGCCGGTGGAGAGCAATTCGACCCCGTGCCCGGCAAGCGCCTTACCGAGGTCGATCAACCCCGTCTTGTCGGAAACAGAAAGTAGTGCGCGGCGGATCGGATGCAGGTCGGTCATGTTTGGCCCCCAAAGATAGCGCCGATCATCTTGGGGCCAGATCGCGGACAACGTCGGGGGTGTCCTGCGCCTTGGCCAGTGACCAGCAGACGCGCGTCGCATAGGACATTGCGCGTCCAGATAAAACCACCTGTCGTGTCGCACGCGGCTTTAATCGCCCATTTTCCAGATAAACCGACGGTTTCAGGTCCATACGGCCGATCCCGTCATAGCGAAACACCCAGATTTCCCCGGATTTGAGCGCCAGCGATACCGCTGTTCCACCCAGATCGACCGTCGCATCAACGTCAGGATGCAGGTGGAATCGCACGGCATAGGGAATCCCCTGTAGCTTTGACTGGTCCAATGCGCTGTCAAAGCGGCGCTGGTCATCGCTTGAGAGCGTCGTCAGCATATCCTCGCCCACGATGCCGCGCCCGTCATGGGCGATATCCAGAATACGGGCGTGCGTAAGCCCATGGGTCAGTTGAAAGCCGTTGTGCGATAATTCGATCCGCCGTCCGTCCGGCAATTCGGATGTTTCGCAGCGCACCAGCGTTGGCGTATCGACAAGTATTTCCGGCCCGTTGCTGAGCGCACCCGACGCCTGACCGAGGCGTGAGGATGAATACCCCTCGATCCCGAGCGTCGCGTGGCTGGGTGTTGCCCTTCCGGCCCTGCGCCATTCAGGTCCAAAACTGCGCCCGGACCCGCAATTCACGATGATCGGGCGGCGTCCGCTTGTCAGTTCCATCGCCAGTGTCGATGCGTGACCGTTTGCAGAGAACAGGCCAGTGGGCGGTCGCGCTGCGTCGATAATGATCGACATCCGGCCCGCATTTATGCGGGCAAAGCCCATGTGCAGCCCTTCACCGGGCGGTGTTTTTACGTTGGATGTCGCAAGCGCATGATCCAGACGCCCATCAAGTCCACGCCCGCCACCGTGAAAGCGCGCCAGACTGCCATCGGCATGACGCAGTGCACGCAAGGTCGGTGCGATGCGATCAATGGCGTCCAGAACTGGTGGCGGCGGTTGTTGTCCGGCCTCGGCAAATGCCGCAATCGCCCAATTCAGAAGGGTCATTACCTCCAAAAGCTCTTCGGGATTACGGGTGGCGATGCCGCCATCTGCGTCGATCTCTGTCCTGCAGTCGGCGGCAAGTGCACGCATTGCCGGCGCGACATGCTCTCGCATTCCTTCCAGTGCTAGGCCTGCGTAGATCATCCCGGCCAGCGCCTCGAAACGGGGCAAACCCGGTGGTGTCACCCGCCAGCGGCGCGACAGGAACAACGTCTGCTGACCTAGCGAGCGAAAGAACGCCTCCGAGCGTTCTTTTTTCTGCCCCCGCAACAAGAAGATCCCGTGATTGATCCAACGGATCAACCGCCGGCCGGTCAGGCCCGGCAACCATCCGGGACCTGTCCCCGTGCCATATCGGTCAATCCAATCGTTCACCCAAGCCTGCGCGGAGGCCCGCGCCTTGGCGTCCCCGACGGCTGCCAGATCGTCCAGCCAGTTACATCCATGCAATTCCTCGCGCACCATTGGCGAAGACTGATCGATTTCCCAGATTGAAGCGTCTTTTGCCTCTGTCAGAGTGCCTGCGAACAAGTAATTGCCCGCAATCAACTGTCGCCCACGTGCAAAATGCCCGATCGTACGTGGTTCGGGCTGAGTCACGAACCCCGTCGCAGGCTTTGCCCGCGCCGCGCGACGCGCATGATAACGATGCATAAAGGCCGTGCGACGAGCACGCCAGGTCTGCGATTGGGTCAAACTGTTGCCTCGGGTCTGCGCGATTCACGCTTATTGTTGCGCGAAGAATAGCCAAACCGGTGGATCAAGTCACGCAGGCTTTGACAGAACCGCCATATAGAACCCGTCCATCCCGCCCGCTTCCGCCCAGTAATCGGGGCGCAGGCGCAGTCCACCTTCCTCGGTTATCCAGTCGGGGTCGATGCCAGGCCGCGCGAGTGCTGCACGATCCACGGTGAGCTCAGGATGACGCTCAAGTGCCTCTTCGACCTGCACTTCGCCTTCGTCGGGCAAAAGCGAACAAGTGCAGAAAACCAGCCGCCCCCCCGGCTTGACCAATGTCACCGCATGGTCGATCAGGATCGCCTGCTGCGCGATCAGCGCGCCGAATTCCGCGCCATCCTTTGCGTGCGGCAGATCAGGGTGGCGGCGAATCGTTCCGGTTGCCGAGCACGGGGCATCCAGCAACACAGCGTCATATGGATCAGCCTTGAACGCGCGTGCATCGCACACGATTGTTTCTGCCTTGAGACCCGTCCGTTTCAGGTTTTCTTCGACGCGGGCCATGCGTGTTGGCGACAGATCGACTGCGGTGATCGCCGCGCCAGCCGCAGCAAGTTGCAACGTCTTACCGCCCGGCGCGGCGCATAGGTCAAGCACGCGCTGACCTTGCACATCGCCAAGCAGTTTGACTGGCAAAGCCGCGGCTGCGTCCTGCACCCACCAATTCCCTTCGACGAAACCCGGCAGTTTCGATACTTGTCCTGCATCCGCGACACGCACGCTGCCCGTCGGCAGAACCTCGCCGTCTACCGCTGCCGCAACGGCTTTTGCGTCCGCTTTCGCCGTCAGATCAAGCGGTGCACCCGCAAAATGAGCCTTTTCGATGCCATTCATCGCCTTGCGTCCCCAGGCCGCGACCAGCGGTTGCCGTAGCCACGGCGGAGTCACAGGGACGGGTAGCTGTTCCCATGCCGCGGGGTCCACCTTGCGCAAGACTGCATTCACCAAACCCTTCAGGGACTGCGTACGCTTGTTACGACCAACGATTTCGACATAGGCATTCACGACGCCGTGGGCCGCACCCCCGCCGACGAGTTCGATTGCACCGAGGCGCAGGGCATTGCGCACGAATATCGGCGGGTTCTTTTGCAGGAACGGCTTGAGTAGTCGATCTGCCCGATCGAGCCCCCTCAGTGTTTCGGTAACCAATCGTTGCGCGGTCGCCCGGTCTTCGGGGGCCAGTTGATCAAGCACGCCCGACCCCAGCAATTCGGACAGCAATCGCCCTTCAGTGGTGATCTGCTGCAGCATCTGGTGCGCCGCGCGACGGGCAGGCATCCCGGTTTGTGTCATGGTGTCACTCTTGTCTGGATCGATCCCGGAGGTATATCAGAGTGATATGCCCCACAAGGACGCAACCATGAGCCAGAATGAGTCCGATCTTCCAGCCGCAGCCCAGCGCGCCCTTGCAGAAGCCGAGGAACGCCGCAAGAAAGCCAAGGAAATGCAATTGCCACCAGAATTGGGTGGCCGCGATGGTCCCGAGCCCGTTCGCTACGGCGACTGGGAAAAAAAAGGCATCGCCATCGACTTTTAGGTAGGCACCTTTGGATGATTTGGCAGCCGATCAGCGCAAGCGGAATGACGCGCTGTCACCGGCACCCTGATCTATTGTGAAGCGCATATCGTTCCCTGCGACTTCGACCAACTGGCAGTTATACGGGATTGGATCGCCACCCCAACTCATCTCGCGGCAGAAAAAACCGTCCTGCCAGCTCCACGTGCCGGTGATGTCCCAGCCGGCACCTGTGCCTGCGATCGTGCCGTCGGGGCTGACAGCAAGGTTTACCGCATACAAGCGATTCGACAGGTTCTTGCCAGCAAGCAGAGACAGGAACTCTGCCTTGTCGGTGACCGGACGATAATCTTGCGCGGCCGCAGGCGCGGCAGACATGATGGCCAGCAGGCCGCCAACAAATGCGTTTTTCATAACCGACTCCGTCGCTGTTTGGTGTTCTTACGGCACGAGACCCAAACTGGTTCAGTTATGCGATATCAAACGGATGTGAGGTGCCTATAGCCCCAGAACATCGACCATATCATATTCGCCGGGTGACTTGTCCTGGCCCCAAAGTGCGGCCTTTAGGGCACCCTTTGCGAAAACGGTGCGGTCCATTGCACGATGCCGGAGTGTGATCTGCTCGCTTTTTGCTGCAAAGAGAACGTCGTGATCACCAACGATATCGCCCCCGCGAATTGCGGCGAACCCGATATTGCCGCGCATTCTTGCACCTGTCATGCCGTCACGACCGCTGTCGCGTACATCAGCCAGCTTGACGCCTCGCCCTTCGGCGGCCGCCTCTCCCAACATCAAAGCGGTGCCGGAAGGCGCGTCGACCTTCTGGTTATGGTGCGCTTCGATGATTTCGATATCGAAATCCTCATCCAGTGCTGCGGCAACTTTCTTTGTCAGTTGCACAAGCAGATTTACCCCCAGCGACATGTTTCCCGCACGGACAATGACCGCGTGGCGCGCGGCCGCGTTGATCGCCTTCAGGTCGGCTTCGGTCAAACCAGTTGTTCCGATGACGTGAACTGCGCGGGCCTGCGCCGCAAGTCCGGCAAATGCGACTGTTGCGGCGGGTGCGGTGAAGTCGATCACCGCTTGCGCCTTGGCGAACACCTCGACCGGATCGTCTGTCACGAGGACATCGATCGCAGCACCACCCATCGCTTCGCCAATATCGCGACCGATCCAGTCATGCCCTGCCCGTTCGAGCGCTCCGACAAGCCGCGCTGCCCCGCTTTCGGCGATTGTTCTGACAAGCATCTGGCCCATGCGGCCGGATGCGCCTGTGACAACGATGCCCGGAAGTTCTGACATATCGCGTTCCTTTAATTTCCGATCCTGTCTTAGCGGCCTGTCGCTGAAGTGCAAAGCCCTGCTTGGCAACTGACGCATGACCGCTTAGATGGTGGCTATGGCAAAGAACAAGAATTCCACCGGCGGTGCGCCGTCACAACGCCAGCTGCGCGTGGGCGAAGTCATCCGGCGGCGGCTGTCAGAGCTGCTGCAACGTGGCGATATTCACGACCCCGACCTTGAACGCATGTCGATCACAGTCGGCGAAGTTCGCTGTTCACCTGATCTGTCTATTGCGACAGCCTATGTGCTGCCGCTTGGTGGCCAAGGTCAGGAAGAAGCGCTGGCCGCGCTGCGCAAGAACCGTCATGAGATCCGCAAACAGGTGAGCAAGGCGCTAACGATCAAGTTTGCGCCGGAAATCCGTTTCGCCATCGACGACACATATGACCGCATGGATGCAACCCGTCGCCTTTTGGCTGACGAACACGTGCGGCAGGATCTCGACGACTGATGCGCCTGCTTGTTGCGCTGTTCATGCTTTTGGCGACGCCCGCTGCAGCTGTCCTGTGCGAAGACCTAACCTTTCAAGGCAACAGTTATACGATCTGCACCGTGAACGCCGCGACCGAAAACCTGCGCCTGTTCCACACCGGCCAGAACGGAGAAGTCTACGGCCAGTTCGATGCCATTCAGGCGACGCTGGATGTAGAAACCCTGTCATTCGCGATGAACGCCGGCATGTATCATAGTGATCGCAGCCCAGTCGGTCTTTATCAGGAAGACGGCGCAATCGTTTCGCAGATCGTCTCCTCGGATGGGCCGGGCAATTTCGGACTGCTGCCCAATGGTGTTCTTTGTATCAACGATGACAGCGCGCGGGTCATCGAAACGCTGCAGTTTATCGAATCTGCGCGCCAGTGCCGCGACGCGACGCAATCCGGCCCGATGCTGGTCATTGACGGCGCACTGCACCCACGTTTCATCCCCAATGGGTCTTCCAAATTCATTCGTAATGGAGCGGGCACCAGCCCGGACGGCAAAACCGCCTATTTCGCCATTTCCAACGATGCTGTAAATTTTCATAGTTTTGGTTTGCTGTTCCGCGATTACCTGCAGGTTGATCAAGCGCTTTACTTTGATGGGAAAGTCTCTCGTCTTCACGCCCCGCAACTTGGCCGATCAGACTTTGGATTCCAGTTGGGGCCGATCATCGGCGTGATTGACTAGTCCTTGGTGGGACGCTAGCAGGCGCGTTCCAATCGCATGAGGACAGCAATGGCACGCAAACGTAAAGGCCGTGATATTTCAGGCTGGCTTGTGGTAGATAAACCCGCCGGAATGACCTCCACCGCCATCGTCAACAAGGTGCGCTGGGCGATGGATGCCAAGAAGGCAGGCCATGCAGGAACACTCGACCCAGAAGCCACCGGAGTTCTGGCCATCGCGCTTGGCGAGGCGACAAAGACCGTGCCTTACATCACTGATGCGCTGAAGGCCTATACATTTACCGTGCGGCTTGGGCAGGCGACCAATACCGACGACGCTGAGGGCGAGGTCATCGCCGAAAGCGATGCGCGCCCGTCGGATGACGAGATCAAGCAAGCCCTTGGTCAATTTGTCGGCGACATCATGCAGGTTCCACCGCAGTTCTCTGCCGTCAAGATTGACGGGGAGCGCGCCTACAAGAAAGCGCGCGACGGGGAAGAGATGGATCTTGCCGCGCGCCAGCTTTGGGTCGAGGAATTGTTGCATGTCGACCGTCCTGATCCTGACCACGTGACGCTTGAAATGACTTGCGGCAAAGGCGGGTATGTACGCTCTATCGCCCGTGATCTGGGCAAGGCGCTAGGCTGTTTCGGACATGTGCGCGAATTGCGCCGTACGTGGTCCGGTCCTTTCAAGGCCGAAGATGGCGTTTCGGTCGAAACGATTGATGCGCAAGCTAAAACCGGTGCACTTGATGCTTATCTTGTACCGCTAGAAGCAGGGCTGGAAGATCTCCCCGAGGTCCGCTGTTTGCAGGACAGCGTCGCGAAACTGCGCAACGGCAACGCGGCCCCCGTTATCGCCAGTGAACTTGAATTTGGGGACGAGTGCTGGGCGTCATATGATGGCAAGGCTGTCGCGGTCGGGATCTATCGCGGCGGCATGATGCACCCCAGCCGTGTTTTCACAACTTTGGATCAGAGTGAAGTCCTTTAGCGTCCGATGATAGTCAGGGAACATCGAGCAGACGGGACGCATTCGGTCGTCAGCTACTCTGACTGCCAAAAGTATCGCTATGCCCTGACGCGGACGTGGGACAGTGCGGGGCAGCGGCTGCTGATCGTCATGCTGAATCCGTCAAAGGCGGACGAAATTGCCAATGATCCGACCGTGGAACGCTGCGAGCGGCGGGCCCGTACGCTCGGCTTTGGATCGTTTCGCGTTCTTAACATCTTTGCTTGGCGGGACACCGATCCGTTCCAGATGCGCAATCGCCGGTGGCCCGTCGGTCCCGAAAACGATGCTGTTCTGAGTGAAGGCGCGAATTGGGCCGATATGATCCTTGCAGCATGGGGCGTACACGGCGCGCATCGTGGGCGCGGGCCATGTGTTGCCAGAACGCTCGCTGCGGCGGGCAAGCCGCTGACGCATTTGGGGCTGACAAAAGACGGTCATCCACGCCATCCTTTGTATGTCAGTTACAAAACACAGCCGGAGGTTTGGGACATATGATTGATGGCTTCGAATGCATTCGCGTCGATTGCGGCGATATCAGTCTGTCTGTCCATCGGGCAGGTCAGGGTGAACCGCTTCTCCTGCTGCATGGCTATCCGCAAAACCATCATTGCTGGGGAAAGGTTGCACCACAGTTCGCCCAAAACTTCGACGTCATTGTACCGGATCTAAGGGGATATGGGGACAGCGATGCGCCGCCTGACGATGAGCTCCATACAGTCTATGCCAAGCGCACGATGGCGAATGACATCGCGCACCTGATGGATAAGCTGGGGATCGCGCAGGCACATATTCTGGGACATGACCGCGGCGGGCGTGTTGCTTATCGCTTTGCGCTTGATCATCCCGAGCGGGTCAAGAAATTGGGTATCATCGAAATTGTACCGACAGGTGATTTCTGGGCCCATTGGAATGCCGATTTGGCCTTGAAAGGGTATCACTGGACGTTTCTGGCGCAGCCATATCCGCTGCCTGAACGGATGATTGGCGCTGACCCTGCCGCCTATATCGAATGGACGCTGGCAGCTTGGACACTGAGTAAGTCGCTTGATGTTTTTTCGCCCGAAGCCTTGCAAAGCTATTGCGCGCAGGCCGCCGATCCTGCGCACTTGCATGCAATGTGTGCCGACTACAGGGCGGGTGCCACGTACGACCGACGGCTGGATGAGGCGGAAACTGGACGCATTTCAGCGCCGCTTCACTTTCTGTGGGCAGAGAGCGGTTTTCCTGCGCATACCGGTGATCCTTCTGCGATCTGGCGCAAGTGGGCGACTTATGTGAGCGACACAAGCTGCATTTCGGGCCACTTTGCGATGGAGGAGAATCCGCAGGCCGTACTTGATGCATTCATTCCGTTCTTCACCGCTGGTTAACCAGCGAGTCGAAAATATCACCATTCCTACAACGACTTGCGCTATTGTCCGATGACCATTTGGGTCGGGGCGACTCAGACATTAGGTGCACCTATGCTTGCTATTCTTGGATTGATCGGCGTTGCAATTTCTGCATTGGTCATCATGGACACGGACAATACCGATGATGATCTGACGCTGGAAAGCGATAGCGATACCTTGGGTGCAAGTGGTCGGCCCGCCCCCATCGTCGCGGTGTCTGACATCGTTTTTTCCGATGATCTTGAATCCGAAGAGGAAAGCGCATTCAGCGACGCGGCCGAAACGGTCACAATTCCTGATGGTGGCGGCGATCCGGTGTTTGCGAAAGGTGGCGACGATACGGTGACCGGTAGCGACAGTGCCGACCATATCGACGGACAAGACGGTGATGACGCTTTGTTTGGCAACGGTGGCGATGATGCGCTCGAAGGCGGGCGCGGGAACGATTTGATCAGGGGCGGAGATGGTAACGATGTGATCGCGGGCCATGTCGGGGACGATCAGCTATTTGGCGATGACGGCGACGATCAGATTATGGGTGGCGATGGAAACGACCTTCTTGATGGTGGCGAAGGCGATGACTCTCTGCAGGGATATCTTGGCAAAGATACTCTGATCGGCGGCAATGGGAGCGATACGCTGTTTGGCGGAGCCGACGATGATGTTCTCGACGGGCGAGGGGACGATTCGCGCGACTATCTGAATGGCGGTGCCGGGGATGATTTGCTGTATGGCGGGGCTGCAGACGTGCTGAACGGCGGCGGCGGGGCTGACGTCTTTAACCTCACCAGTGATGCAGATGCATTTGTTGGTGACTTCAGCGAAACCGACGACATGCTTGAAATCGTGTACGAAGGGGCGATCCCGCCCGCTTTGTCGACCCATCTGACGGATGATGGGCTTGAGGTGATGGCAGACGGCGAAGTGGTGGCGACACTCGGCGGCATCACACAACTTGATCTGGTCCATGTCAGACTGATCGCAGCCTAAGAAAACGCTTTTCTTTTTAGAGGAATCCTCCTAAACGCACGCATCCGCTGGGTTTGCGCCCTGTGGTTTGCTTTTTAGGGCCTTGCTGGACGACATCCCGGCTCGCGCCGTCCACACTCTAGATAAGGAGATCCCGATGTCGATTACTGCCGAAGACAAAACACGTATCATGAAGGAATTCGCGACCAAAGAGGGCGACACAGGTTCCCCCGAAGTTCAGGTTGCAATCCTGTCCAGCCGCATCGCGACGCTGACAGAGCACTTCAAGACACATAAGAAAGACAACCACGGCCGCCGTGGTCTTTTGAAGATGGTGGCCCTGCGCCGCAAGCTTCTGGACTACACCAAAGCCAAAGACGAAGCCCGTTATCAGTCGTTGATTGAGCGTCTGGGCCTGCGCCGCTAATTCCGTAAGGAACACGTTGACGAAATTGAACGCTCGCCATCTGGCGAGCGTTTTTCTTTTGCTAGCTGTCTGTCGATCCCAAAACGAAATCTGCAACAAGTGGATAGTGATCCGTCGGCCAGACGTCGTTGAATTTCTCGCGCAGCACGAATGGCCCACCCGTCAGCGACGCTGCACCGACATAGCCAATGTGGTCAATCGCACCGAACAGATTGATCCCACGATCAAAATGATAGGTTGCGCCATCGACAGGCACAAAGACGACGCCTTCATCCTCAAGAATGCCAAGCGCCGCAGACCCAAGGCGCGCGTTAAGATCGCCCACAGCAAACACCGTCTCTCTCGCTGAAATCCAAGGCCGAATCCTTTCGGCCACCAGCGCAATTGATTGCAAGCGGTTTGAACGGCTGCGGTAATCGGTATGGATATTGATGACGCAAAAGTCCTGCCCGTTCTGCGCATCTTCGAACAGCGCCCATGAAGCAAAAGCCGGGTACGACCCATTGAATGTCCGCGCATAGATGACATCCGGTGTATCCGAAAAGAAAAACCAGCCCTGATCCAGCACCTTGAAACGATCGCGCCGATACAGAATGGGCTGCGTTGACGGAAACGTATCAACCGGCCCAACAGCAGCCGCAGCATAATCAGGATTGTTTGCCAGCAACCAATCAAGCGCGAGATTGACGTCGCTTTCGGACCGACCCGCAAAGCTTTCCATTTCCTGGAAGGCGATGATGTCTGCGTCAACGGCCTTGAATGCCTGATCCATCGGCACTTTGCGCCGCTCCCAATCACCAAGTGACCAAGGGCCGGTCTCCTCTTGCATGATGATGTAATGAACGTTGTAGGTTGCAAGCCGCAGCATTTGTGCCGAGGCAACCGGCACGGGTTCACTGCCTGAATTGCGGATGTGCTGGCATCCGGTAATCGTCAGCAATGCCAGAAGGGTCGCCAGACTTGCCTTCATCAGTTTTATCATCATTTGTCCCGTCTAGTTACACGCGACCCAGCTGAAATCTTTCCAGCATTGTCCCGCTCTTGTTTTCGCGGCCCACAGACCGCCGTCGCCATAGGCCCAATCAACAGACCCGACATCACAGGTCAGTTCCGCGACGACCGTTTCGCCCTGCATGATCAGGATACCGCCTCGGGTTGGCTCTGGTTCGTCGCTGTCATTGAACATCCGCTCAAAGGCTGCGGAGACTTCATAGCTATAGTCGCCGTTGTAGAAAACCATTCCCTCCCAGATGGCGCGACCCACACCGGGCCAAGGCGTGTAATCCGCGTCGGTGATCGGGACGCGCAGCGCAAGTTCTGGCGTGCCACCCGAGGGTCCAAAACGATAGGTCACATCGCTGCCTTCAAGGCAGACCACCATTTCCTTCTTGCCGCCGTTAAAGGTGCAGCTTTGCACCAATTCAGCGCAGGCGAAGACCGGGTTTGCGATCAGACCAATCAGGCAGGCCAGAAATCCACGCATTATTCACCCCCTTTGCCATGCGGCACAGTTTCGCCATTAGTTTACGGCCCCTTTCCAAGGGAACCAATATCCGATATGGCCCGCCCATCTTGGAAGCCCGGCGCCCGGACCCCAGCGCCGCACAAAGAAGATACCGGGGTCAGTGGGAATACGCCCACTACGCAAAAGGGCTGCGGCCCAACTAGGAAAACATACATGTTTAACGAAGTAAAAAAATCGATGGAGTGGGGCGAAGAAACGCTCACCCTCGAAACCGGCAAGGTTGCCCGTCAGGCAGACGGATCAGTCATTGCCACGCTGGGCGAAACCAGCGTTATGGCCAACGTCACGTTCGCCAAGAAACCAAAGCCCGGTCAGGATTTCTTTCCTCTGACCGTGCATTATCAAGAGAAGTATTACGCCGCCGGTAAAGTCCCTGGTGGTTTTTTCAAGCGCGAAGCCCGTCCCACAGAGAAAGAGACGCTGACCGCCCGCTTGATCGACCGTCCGATCCGTCCGTTGTTTGTCCCCGGCTTCAAGAACGAAGTTCTGGTGATGTGCACGGTGCTGTCACACGATCTGGTCAATGATCCGGACATGGTGGCGATGATCGCTGCCTCTGCCGCGCTGACCATTTCCGGTGCGCCTTTCATGGGCCCAATTGCGGCTTGTCGCGTGGGTTTTGAGGATGGCGAATATATCCTGAACCCTGAGATGGATGACATGCACAATCTGCGCATGAACCCGGAGCAGCGTTTGGATCTTGTCGTTGCCGGTACAAAAGACGCCGTCATGATGGTTGAGTCCGAAGCCTATGAGCTGACCGAGGACGAAATGCTGGGTGCTGTGACTTTTGCACATGAGCAAATCCAGCCGGTCATCGACCTGATCATTGATCTGGCCGAAGACTGTGCGAAAGAGCCGTTCGACTTCCAGCCGCCAGATTACACCGACCTTTACAAGGCTGTAGAAAAAGCTGGCAAGAAAGAGATGGCGAAGGCCTATGCCATCCTCGACAAGCAAGAGCGCACAGCAGCCGTATCAGCGGCAAAAGAAGCGATTGTTGCCAGCCTGACTGAAGACCAGCAGGCCGACGAAAACCTTGGTTCCGCATTGAAGAAGCTGGAATCCGGCGTTCTGCGTGGCGCGGTTGTCAAGGACAGCAAGCGTATCGACGGACGTAAGCTGGACGAGATCCGTGAAATCGTGTCCGAAACGGGCATTCTGCCCCGGACCCACGGCTCTGCTCTGTTTACACGCGGCGAAACCCAAGGTCTGGTCGTTACAACGCTAGGAACCGGCGATGATGAGCAAATGATCGACGCGCTGTCCGGCATGTACAAGTCGAACTTCATGCTGCACTACAACTTCCCACCATATTCGGTTGGTGAAGCCGGTCGCGTGGGCCCTCCGGGTCGTCGTGAGATCGGTCACGGTAAATTGGCTTGGCGTGCGTTGCAGGCTGTTCTGCCTGCCCCGACAGATTTCCCATACACTATTCGTCTGGTGTCAGAGATCACTGAATCCAACGGTTCGTCCTCAATGGCATCCGTTTGTGGTGGGTCCCTGTCGATGATGGATGCGGGTGTTCCGCTGAAGTCCGCCGTAGCAGGTGTGGCGATGGGTCTTGTCATGGAAGATGACGGTTCCTATGCGATCCTGTCCGACATTCTGGGTGACGAAGACCACCTTGGTGATATGGACTTCAAGGTGGCTGGTACTGAGAACGGCATCACATCCTTGCAGATGGACATCAAGATTGCAGGTATCACACCTGAAATCATGAAGAAGGCGCTTGAGCAGGCGAAAGCCGGTCGTCTTCACATTCTTGGTGAGATGGGCAAGGCACTGACAGGCGCTAAAGATCTGGGCGTTCACGCACCCAAGATCGAAACGATGAACATTCCGACAGACAAGATCCGTGAAGTGATCGGGTCCGGCGGTAAAGTTATTCGTGAGATCGTCGAAGTCTCCGGTGCAAAGGTCGACATTAACGATGACGGCGTGATCAAGCTGGCGTCCAACGACGCTGACGCGATCAAGAAAGCCTATGACATGATCTATTCCATCGTGGCAGAGCCGGAAGAAGGTAAAGTCTACAAAGGAACTGTCGTCAAACTTGTCGACTTTGGTGCTTTCGTGAACTTCTTTGGCAAGCGCGATGGTCTGGTCCACGTGTCCCAGATCGAGAACCGCCGCCTGAATCACCCATCCGACGTTCTGAAAGAAGGTCAGGAAGTCTGGGTCAAGCTGCTTGGCTTTGATGATCGTGGTAAGGTACGCCTGTCGATGAAGGTCGTCGATCAGGAGTCCGGCGAAGAAGTCAAGAAAGAGGAAACCGCTGAATAAGCGTTTCCCAATCTGAATTTGGAAAGCCCCGATGGAAACATCGGGGCTTTTCGTTTCTGAAACGACGCGGCGGCGCCGGCGGCAACGCTGGCTATGCTGGCCGGGTGAGTACCGCAGCCTGTCTGCGAAAATCCATTTTCAACAGTTCGCCCCGGCCATGCGCCGGGGCATTTTACTGGCGGCGCCCTTGCGGCCCGCCGAGATAACGCAGTTTGAACAAAACGCCAGCCTCGTGCAGACGCAATCGGTAGTCAAATTCCAGCAGCGCAAGGCGTTGAAATAGCACTAGATTTGGTTCTGAGCAGATCCGATATGCATTCCGGACTGACGGAAAGATATACTTCAAAGGCGAAACGTATGATTTTAGTTTGTCGCGGTTCTTCATGATGAATTTGCCTTCTGCGACCCGTCCTCGCTTCTTGGCATGTGCTGCAAAACTGTCGCGTGCAGGATGGCGGACGCACATGTTGGGCAGGTAAAGGATCGGATACCCGGCCTTTTCTGCCCTTTGGTTCCATTCCTTGTCGCCGCTGGACATCAGTTCAGCGTTGAACGGTCCGACTGCTTCGAAAACAGACCGTCGCACCAAAAGGTTGGCCGTCGCAGCGTAACCGTGGACTACATAGCGTTCCTGTCTGAGGTTGAAGACCCGATCATAAAGCTCTGGCGTCGTCCAATCCTTTTTGGCCGGGAACAGTTTCACGGCCCCACCAAACCGCGTTATGTCGGGGTGATTTTCAAGCGGGTCCAGCCCGTTCGCAATCCAATCTGGTTCCGGGATGCAATCTGAGTCCGTGAAAAAGACAGCGTCGCCCTGAGCCACTTGCAAGGCGGCATTCCGTGCTGCGTAGGACCCCGGTTTGCTTTCCCAAACGACGCGTGCGTTAGGTGGTAGCGACAGACTGTCTGGCACAACATCATCACGGTTGTTATTGGCGACGATGATTTCGAACTCGGATGGCGAAACGGTCTGCAGCGCAAGCGCATCAAGGCAACGTTGGATGCCGTCCCAATCGCGAAACGTGGGAATAATAACCGTCGCGCGGATCATCATTTGGAGTGCGTTCTGTCAGGCACGTGCTGGCCCCTTAACGATTCCATTCTCGGTCCAGGTGCGGCCTGAAGTTCTGACCCCCTGGATCAAAGCTTTGTGGCGCTTGATCTTTTCGGGGTCCTTGTAGCCACGAGGATGATCCTGATGCACAAGTGGAGCGGTGTAGCGCAAATGCCGCCCCTTTGTACCGTTATTCTGCAGTCGGATTCCCAATTCCTTATCAAGTCCCCCGTACTTGATGCTTTCGTCGAAACCGTTCACGGCGAGAATATCTTCGCGAAACGCCGACCAGTTCGCACCGCACAGTGCCTTTTGGACGGGAGTCAGAACATCCAGAAGGTTCTGGAGAGGCATCGGAAACGGCATTGTTTTCAGCCACGTTCCCAGACGGTCAATCGCCCCACGTGTCTTGAGCCAGTTGCGATCATAGACGCGACCAGAGATGATATCATCCTCTGTCAGTGCCTTGGTTGTAGGATCGTCAAGCCGGATCAGGCTGCCGGTGCAGAACCTGCCACGCTGCGCCAACGCGCGATGTCGGGCAAGAAATGATGGGTGAATCAAAACGTCCCCGTCGATGAAAAACAGAAATTCTGCTTCCGATGTCGCGATAGCCCTGTTCAGAATCGCGCATTTCTCAAAGCCGTTGTCAGCGTGCCAGACGTGACGGATTGCAACGGGCGCAAATCGCGTTTTGAAATCCTCGATGAGCTTCGCCGTTTCGGGGCCAGAACCGTCGTCCGCGATGCAGATACTGTCTGGCATGACGGTCTGTTGCAGAACGGATTCAAGGCAAAGCGCAAGCGCGCGCGTGCTGTTGTACGTGGTCATGATCAGTTCTGACCGCATGTTGTGCACCTTATTTTGCCTTTTTTGACCTATGCTTCATTTTTGCGGATGCCTCAAGCACAGCGGGTGTTGCGCGATCTCCGCACTGGGTGCATTTTCACCGGCGGCCACATTCCTGCCGCTTTTCATTTACAGGATGCAGGGTAATTCGCACGCAAGGTTGCGAAAACTCGAGCAGGAAAAAAGATACATGCTGACACGTCGAACATTCGTCGCTTCTGCGGCCGCGTCCCTTTTGGCGACTCCGGCATTGGCCACAACGGTTCGCCTTCCGCGCAAATTCATGCCGCAAGAAGTTGCTGTCAATCCAGCGCTTCCCGCAGGTGAAATCCATGTCATCAAGAACGATTTTCACCTTTACTGGACGCTCGGAGATGGCCGGGCGCGTCGCTATGGAATCGCACTTGGGAATGAGGGTCGCAACTATACCGGTGTTTTGACGATCCGCCGCAAGGCCGAATGGCCAAGCTGGCGCCCGACGCAAAACATGATTGACCTCGAACCCGATCTTTATGGTCCCTTTCGCAACGGTCTTCCCGGCGGACACGAAATGAACCCGATGGGCGCAAGGGCGCTGTATCTTTATAATGGCCGGGTCGATACGTACTATCGCATCCATGGCACTCCGCAGCCCTGGACGATCGGGCAGAATTACTCGTCAGGATGCGTACGTTTGATCAACGAACATGTGTCAGAGCTCTACGCCATGGTTCCCGTTGGTACGCACGTCTACATCTTCTGACGATTTGAACCTGATTTTAACTTTCGCCTGAAAAAGTACCCCAACGCAGCATGGGGTGCTTTTTTGATGAAACGACGTGATTTCCTGACAGGTTTCGCCGCTTGTACAGCGCTTTCCAGCACCGCGGACGCCGGTAATATCTATGATCGGCATATCGTGACGATGAACCGGTCATATCCGGCCGGCCAAATCCATGTAAACACGACGCAACGCTTTCTTTACCTGACAACCGGTGGGAACCGGGCGCTGCGCTATGGTGTTGCAGTCGGTGCGGCGGGGCGCGAATTTCGTGGGCAGGCAACCATCAGCCGCAAGGCGATGTGGCCAAGCTGGCGACCAACGCAGAACATGATCCGTCAAGAACCTGCGGTCTATGGACCGTTCCGCGCGGGATTGCCCGGGCGCCATCCGCAAAACCCGATGGGGGCAGCCGCGCTTTATCTCGCGCAGGGCGGACACGAAACATTTTATCGCATTCATGGGACGCATCAGCCTTGGTCTATCGGACAGGGGTTTTCATCAGGCTGTGTGAGGCTGACCAATGAAAACGTTACCGACCTTTACCAACGGGTCCGAACGGGCACGCAGGTCTTTGTCACCTGACTGCGCCCGGATCAGAATGGGGCAGGTCCACGTCGGGCCTGCCCCATGAATCGCCTCAGTCTTTCAACTTTGTCGTCCGCAGATATGGCAGGACAGTCGTGAAATCGCCGAACTTTGCTTGCGCGTCTTCATTTGAAACGGTCGCTGGAATGATCACGTCGTCGCCGACATTCCAGTTCGCAGGCGTTGCGACGCCCTTGCCAATTGATGTTTGCAAGCCATCCAGTGCACGCAGAACTTCTGCAAAATTTCGACCAACAGTCATCGGGTAGGTCATGGACAGTTTCAACTGCTTGTCAGGGCCGATGATAAAGACAGAGCGCACTGTTGCACTATCGGCAGGCGTGCGTCCATCTGGCAGATAGGCTTCGGCAGGCAACATGTCGAAAGCCTTGGAGACTTCCAGACCGGCATCCGCGATGATCGGAAAACCTGCCTTTGTACCGGCGACTTTTTCAATGTCGCCTTTCCACTTTTTGTGATCTTCGACGCCATCAACGGAAACACCGATCACCTTTGTGCCGCGCTTTTCCCATTCGTCGGCAAGCTGTGCCACGGCTCCGAATTCTGTAGTGCAGACCGGTGTGAAGTCTTTTGGGTGAGAGAACAGGATCGCCCAGCTGTCACCGATCCAATCGTGCAAGGCGAATGTGCCGTGATCGGTCTCGACTGTCAGGTTCGGGATCGTGTCATTAATACGCAGGGACATGGGGCAGCTCCTTTGATTGATGCCTTTGCACCATACATAAGATCATCCGATGGCGGATGCTACAGGTGCTTGTGCCCTTTCACTGTTGGTGCAAATGTGGGCCGTCACACAAAAGGGAATTGCCATGCGCAACGACAAGCATTTCTATATCAACGGGGCGTGGGTCGCACCGAAAACACCGCGGGATTGCGACGTGATCGACCCCGCGACCGAAGAAGTGTGCGCCGTTATTTCACTGGGGGATCAGGCTGACACCGACGCGGCCGTTCATGCGGCGAAAGCAGCATTTTCAACTTGGTCCGCATCTGATCCGAAAACACGTGCAGGCTACGTTCGGGCCATTCTGGAACAGTATGAATCCCGCGTTGACGAAATGGCAGAAGCCATCCGGCAAGAGATGGGCGCACCGATTGATCTTGCCCGCGACTCGCAAGCACCGTGTCTGCCCTGGCACCTTCAAGGCTTTCTTGATGCTTTCGAAGACATGGTTTGGGACCGCCCGCTGCGCGACGACACGCCAAATGACCGTATCATTCTCGAGCCCATCGGCGTCGTCGGACTCATCACGCCTTGGAACTGGCCGATGAACCAGGTCACGCTGAAGGTCATTCCTGCTTTGCTTGCCGGTTGTACTATCGTGTTGAAACCGTCCGAGGAAGCACCCCTCTCATCGCTGCTTTTTGCTGAATTCGTCCATGACGCAGGCGTGCCGCCTGGTGTCTTCAACCTTGTCAATGGGGATGGTGCGGGTGTCGGCAATCAGCTTTCTTCACATCCCGATGTCGCGATGATCAGCTTTACCGGATCGACCCGCGCAGGAAAGGCCATTTCGAAAGCAGCCGCCGAATCGTTGAAACGCGTCACGCTCGAGTTGGGCGGCAAAGGGGCGAACGTCATCTTCGCTGATGCCGACGAAAAGGCCGTCAAGCGTGGCGTCATCCATTGCATGCAGAATACAGGGCAGTCCTGTAATGCCCCGACCCGTATGCTGGTCGAGGAAAGTATTTATGAGCAAACTGTCGCACAGGCTGCAGAGGTTGCCGACAGCATCAAGGTTGGCCCGACCACCGAAAGCGGGCGACATATCGGTCCTGTCGTGAACAAAACCCAGTGGGACAAGATTCAGGATATGATCGAGGTTGGCGTGAAAGAAGGCGCACGCCTCGTTGCCGGCGGCCCCGGTTTGCCCGAAGGCGTGAACCGTGGGTATTATGTGCGCCCTACCGTTTTTGCAGATGTGAAGAATGACATGCGCATCTCGCAGGAAGAAATTTTTGGTCCCGTTCTGTCAATCATTCCGTTCAAAGATGAAGCCGACGCTATCGCGATTGCCAATGACACAGCGTACGGGCTGACGAACTATGTCCAATCACAGGACGGTGCCCGCCGTAACCGCATGGCGCGTGCGCTGAAATCAGGCATGGTCGAAATGAACGGCCAGTCGCGGTCGAACGGATCTCCGTTCGGGGGCATGAAGATGTCGGGTCGCGCGCGAGAAGGCGGGCATTGGGGAATCGAGGAATTCCTTGAAGTCAAAGCCGTCTCGGGCTGGGATCCGTCCGCTTAGAACGGAGCTTTGGCTGTGATCCGCATCCCCTGACCACCGTCAGGATGACGGAATTGCAGCGTTTCCGAATGCAGCATAAGGCGCGGGAAATCTCGCGCCTTTCCTTCTGCATAGAAAGGATCGCCCAGGATGGGGTGTCCCATGGCCAGCATGTGCACCCGAAGTTGATGCGACCGTCCCGTTTTTGGCATCAGCCGCACACGCGTTTCCCCATTGCCTTTGCGCATGACGCGCCAATCCGTCACGGCCTGCCTTCCGTTTTCGTGATCGACCATCTGCTTGGGACGGTTGGGCCAATCGACGATGAGTGGCAAATCAACGGTCCCTGTCTTTTCCGCGATATCCCCCCAAACCCGCGCGACATAGGTCTTTTTCGTGTATCGCTTTTCAAACTGAAGCCCGAGGTGCCGTTGTGCATGAGGTGTCAGGGCAAAGACCATCACCCCCGATGTGTCGCGATCCAGCCTGTGCACCAAGAGCGCTGTCGGAAACACTGCCTGAACACGCGCTATCAGGCAATCAGACAGGTGATCGCCCTTGCCCGGCACCGAAAGCAGACCGCTTGGCTTGTTAACCAGCAAGACTTCATGATCGTCGTGCAGGATATCAAGCGGGTCCTGCGGAGGGTTGTAGTCGTCGTTCATCCGTAGTCGCGTTCGCCAAAAATAGCGGACCCGACGCGAATATGAGTCGCCCCGAGCGCGATAGCGGTCTCGAAATCGCTGCTCATGCCCATCGAGAGGCCGTTCAGCCCGTTGCGTTCAGCAATCTTGCCAAGCAACGCAAAATGCAGTGACGGTTCCTCTTCAACAGGCGGTATACACATCAGCCCTTTGATCGGCAGATCCATGCCTTGCGCCTCTGCAATGAATTGATCGGCTTCTTCCGGAAGCACCCCGGCCTTTTGTGGTTCTTCTCCAGTGTTCACCTGAATGAACAGATCAGGACATTTGCCTAACTCCTGCGCGAGCCGCGCGATCGTATTTGCGAGCTTCGGGCGATCGAGCGTGTGGATGCTGTCGGCAAGTTCCATCGCCTGCCGCGCCTTGTTGGTCTGTAGGGGTCCGATCAGATGCAAATCGATTCCCTGGTAGGTTTTGCGGAAATCCGGCCATTTGCTTGCGGCCTCCTGCACCTTGTTCTCCCCGAAGATTCTGTGACCTTCTTCCAACACCGCAACGACTCGCTCGTGCGGTTGCACCTTTGAAACCGCGATCAGAGTGACGGCGTCCGATGCCCGTCCCGACTTATCCACAGCCTTTGCGATACGTGCGTTTATCTCTGCTAGGGACACAGCAGTCTCCTGTAATCGTTGGAAGTTTCCAATGGAGGTAGGAAATAGTGCGTCTGACGGGGAATGTCATGCAAGAAGGGCAACAAAACCGTGTGTGGCCTTCGTGCATCATTTATCTCCGACACGGCTAAACACTTGGTAATTATCTTGAGTGTGCAGGCTTAGAGGCGCAAATACATCATCAATGCCGGAATACTGGCATCTCTGGGAATGCAAACACGAGGGAATAATCCATGAAAAGCATCCTTCTTACCTCGACTGCCCTGGTTGCCTTTGCTGGCGCCGCAGCAGCCGACGGCCACGCGACACCGGGTATTGGTTTCGCTGGTGAAGCTGAACTTGGCTACAATGATGACATCGAAGATGGCTTCTACTGGTCTGCCGACGTTGACGTGACAGCGACTGCTGCACTCGACAACGGCGTTGTTGCAACAGCAACTTTTGGTCTGAACATCGTTGACGAGGGCGAAGAAGGCCTTGGCAACCCTGTGACATCAAGCGACTACGTCCTGACAGTTGAAGCTGGTTCTTCCAAGCTGTCTTTCGGTGACGTTGATCCAGTTGCAGAAGACCGCGCTGGTCTGGTTGACGGCATGGAAGCCGAGACTTTCAATGACCAAGACACACACCTGATCACTGCCGACTTCGAAGGCATCCTGGTTGGTGAAACAGAAATCGCTGGTTTCTCCGCAGCCGTATCTTTCGGTGTTGACGGTGAAGGCGGCAACGACCTGACAGGCGAAGATCTCGACGCCATGCAGGTTTACGTTTCTGGTTCATTCGGTTCCGTTGACGTTGAATTCGCCTATCAGGAAGAATTCGGCCCAACACCAGAAATCTACGCTGTAGGTGTTTCGACTTCTGTTGCTGGCGCAGACATCACTGTTGCATACGCTGACAACACAGCCGTGACATCCACAGGTATCCAGATTTCTTATCCTGTTGGTCCTGTCACTGTTGGCGGCTACTACACCATGAACGATGGTGGATCTGACGACTACGGTCTGTCCGCAGAATACGCAGACGGCCCAATCGCGGTTGAAGCATTCTACGACGTTGCAGATGCAGACAACGCTGACACATCCGACTCTTACGGTGTTGAAGGTTCCTACGACGTAGGCAACGGTCTGACTGTTCTTGCTGGTTACCTGGTCAACGACGAGTCCGCTGACTCCGACGCTTACTACGTTGCTGGTGAGTATGACCTCGGCGGTGGCGCAGAGCTTCTCGTTTCCTATGCGGAAGACGAAGGCAATGTTGGCAACGACGAAATCGGTGATCCAGAGTACCTGCACGGTACGACTGTTCAGGTTTCCTTCACATTCTAATCGAACGTGAAATGATCTAAGTCAGAGCGGTCCCTCGGGGCCGCTCTTTCTTTTTGTGCTAACGCTTGTGACGCGCCCGTCCCTTCGTTACACATTCCGCCAAGTTACTTGTTGGGAATAAGACGTTGACTGCACCTGCCCGTACTGGCCGCGCCATTCTTCTTTTGACTGTTGTCCTTGGCCTCTCGGCCTGTGGGTTGTTTCGCGGAAATGCCCCGGCAGACGGTGCCGTCCGGCAAGCCGTGCGCACCAATGGTGCCGAGGCTGTTGCCGTGAACCGTTATCTTTGGGCGGCGTCACTGGATGTGCTGAATTTTCTTCCTGTACAAAGTGTTGATCCGTTCACAGGTGTGATCGTCACCGGGTATGGAACACCTCCGGGCGGAAGCCGCGCCTATCGCGCGACTGTCTATATCACGGACCCCGCCCTTGACGCCCGCGCCTTGAACGTCGCGATCCTGACGCGCAGCGGTCCAGCCAGCGTCGAAACGCAACGCGCCATTGAAGACGCCATCCTGACACGCGCCCGCCAGCTACGCGTCGCGGACGGCAATCTTTAGACACCTTCCCGTTTCGGGCCTGATAGCACGCCGGGCCACGTGTCCGGCGTTTGAGATTTGAGAGATGTAATGTCCACTTATACGCCTGCCGAAATCGAACCAAAATGGCAATCCGCCTGGGACAAAGCGGAAACCTTCAAGGCCGTCCGCAGCGATGACAAGCCTAAGTACTACGTGCTGGAAATGTTCCCCTACCCGTCGGGTCGAATCCATATCGGACACGTGCGCAATTACACGATGGGCGATGTGATCGCGCGTTACAAACTGGCTACCGGGCACAATGTCCTGCACCCGATGGGCTGGGATGCCTTCGGGATGCCCGCGGAAAACGCGGCCATGGCGACAGGTGGTCATCCCGCTGAGTACACTTATGGTAACATCGCCGAAATGAAGGCGCAGATGAAGCCGCTGGGTTGGTCGCTGGACTGGTCACGCGAGCTGGCGACCTGTGATCCGGAATATTATGGCCAACAGCAGTCCATGTTCATCGACTTCATGGAGAGGGGGCTGGTTTATCGCAAGAATGCGGTGGTGAACTGGGACCCGGTCGATATGACCGTGCTTGCCAACGAGCAGGTGATTGACGGCAAGGGATGGCGGTCTGGCGCAGAGGTCGAAAAGCGAGAGCTGACGCAGTGGTTTTTCAAGATTTCAGATTATTCCGAGGAACTGCTGGACGCGATTGATCACTTGGACAATTGGCCTGCCAAGGTGAAACTGATGCAGGCGAACTGGATCGGAAAATCCCGCGGAATCGAGATCCCCTTTCAGCGGGCAGACGGCGGAGATCCAATCATCTGCTATTCCACCCGCCCGGACACCATGCGAGGCGCGAGTTTTATCGCGATTTCGCCTGAACATCCACTTTCGAGGGATTTGGCCGCCGACAACGCAGAGATTGCATCATTCATCGCTGAAACGCGAAAGATGGATACGACCGAAGCGGCGATGGAGAAAGCCGAAAAGAAGGGCCTTGATACCGGTTTGACCGTGCAGCATCCGATTTATCCGGATCAGAAACTGCCCGTCTGGGTCGGCAACTTCGTCCTGATGGATTACGGAACTGGTGCGGTATTTGGCTGCCCGGCGCATGATCAGCGCGATCTCGATTTCGCGCGCAAATACGATCTGGAGGTGCGGAATGCCTTCCACATGCCTGGAGAGGATGTTGCGGTTGCATCCGAAGCGCTGGTTCCCGCAAAAACGGAAAAGGTCGTCTACATCGATCACTTCGCCGGATTGACCGAAGCGACCAGCCATGAAGGTATCGACGCGACAATCGATTATTTTGAGGCGAAAGGTCTTGGAAAAGGTCAGACAAAGTACCGCTTGCGTGATTGGGGCCTGTCGCGTCAGCGTTATTGGGGCTGCCCTATCCCGGTCGTTCACTGTGACGATTGCGGTGTCGTCCCGGAAAAGAAAGAAAACCTACCGGTCAAACTGCCTGACGATGTGACGTTCGACATTCCCGGCAACCCGTTGGACCGTCACCCAACATGGCGCGACTGCGCTTGCCCGTCCTGCGGGAAAGCGGCCCGGCGTGAAACCGACACGATGGATACCTTTGTGGATTCATCATGGTATTTTGCACGTTTCACATCCCCACGTGCCGACACGCCAACGAACCTTGAAGATGCTGCTTACTGGATGAATGTTGACCAGTATATCGGCGGAATCGAGCATGCGATCCTTCACCTGCTTTATTCCCGGTTTTTTGCGCGTGCGATGCGCATGACGGGACATTTGCCGCAGGGGACTGAAGAGCCCTTTGATGCCTTGTTTACGCAAGGCATGGTGACGCATGCGATTTACAAATCCGAGAAGAACGGCAAGGCGGTCTACCACTATCCTGAAGAGGTCGACATCAAGGGCGAGAAGGCGTTTCTGAAATCAACCGGGGCCGAAGTTGCGGTTATCCCATCTGCAAAGATGTCAAAATCAAAGAATAATGTCGTCGATCCCGCCAATATCGTGCGCGAATATGGGGCGGACACCGCCCGTTGGTTCGTGCTGTCCGATAGCCCGCCGGAACGTGATGTCGAATGGACGGCCAGCGGTGCCGAGGCGGCGAACAAATTCCTTGGGCGGGTCTATCGTATCGCAAATGACGTCAAAGCGGACCAGACTGCTGCGAACGACGCTGATAATGATTTGATCAAGGCCATGCACGCTACGATCAAGGACGTGACACTTGGGATTGAAAGTTTTGGGTTTAACGCAGCCATTGCCAAGATCTATGGTTTTGTGAATGTTCTGGCCAAATCGAAAGCGGGTGCAATGGCAAAACGCGAGGCTGCGATGACCCTTGCACAGCTTATGTCGCCCATGACACCGCATTTGTCCGAGGAAATCTGGACGATGTTTGACGGTAAGGGCCTAATTGCAAACGCCAGCTGGCCCATCGCGGATGAAAGCCTTCTTGTCGAAGATACGGTGACAATGCCGATCCAGATTAACGGCAAACGGCGCGCGGAAATCAGCGTGGACAAGGCGTTGGACAAGACTGATGTTGAAGCGCTCGCACTGGCACAGGAGAATGTGGTCAAAGCGCTGGATGGCGCGACACCCAAAAAGGTTATCGTGGTGCCAGGTCGGATTGTGAACATTGTCGTCTAGACGCGCTGTCCTGCTGGCGCTCTGCGCCATGCCCGCATGCGGTTTCACACCCGCTTTCGGACCGCGCCGCAGTGCCGAAGGGCTGCGCAATCAGGTGCATGTCATTGCGCCTGATACCGTCACCGGGTTCGCCTTGCGCACAGCTATCGAGGACCAGATCGGGCGCGCGACCTCTCCTGTCTATACGCTGACACTGACCCAGCGCGAGGCTCGCAATGTTGCCGCGGTCTCTGCCGTTGGCGATACGACGCGCTTTGACATTCGCGGTGCGGTCGATTGGGTACTTGGCTCTGAAAGCGGGGGACAGGTTGGCGCAGGCACAGTCCGCACCTTCACCAGCTATTCCGCGACTGGATCGACGGTTGCCACGCAGGCCGCAGAAGCTGATGCACGCAACCGGCTTGCCCGTTCATTGGCCGATCTTGTCGTCGCGGACATGATACTGGCGATCAACGAATGAAGATGTCAGGTGCCCAGGCGAACGGGTATCTGAAGTCACCCGACCCAAAACATGCAGGGCTGTTGATCTTTGGTGCCGATCCGATGCGAGTTGCAGGCAAGCGACAAGAGGCGATCCTCGCACTTGTCGGGCCACAAGGCGAAGAAGAAATGCGCCTGACCCGTATAAACGGCGCTGACCTGCGCAAGGACCCCGCTCTCGTCAATGACGCGATCAAAGCGCAAGGGTTTTTTCCCGGTCATCGGGTCGCATTCGTTGAAGATGCGACGGACGGTTTGTCAAAAACACTCGCGACGGCGCTTGCTGATTGGCAGGACGGCGATGCGCAACTGGTCGTGACTGCAGGACAGCTGACTGCGAAATCCGCCTTGCGCAAGGTATTCGAGGGGCATCCTGCAGCAGTCGCGATCGGCATCTATGACGACCCGCCCAGCCGCGACGACATCGAAGCAACGCTGAACAATGCTGGGCTGAGCGCACCGCCCCGCGATGTGATGGATGCGGTATTCTCGCTCGCTCAGTCGCTCGAACCCGGTGATTTTCGCCAGACTGTTGAAAAGATCGGTCTATACAAACGCAATGATCCGGACCCCCTAACGATTGCCGAAGTGAACGCATGCGCGCCACAGTCCGCCGATGTCGATATGGACGATGTGCTTGATGTCGTTACGAGTGGTCAGACAGATCAGCTCGGGCCGACCCTTCGGAATCTTTACGCACAAGGTGTGCTTCCGATTACGTTGTGCATCATGGCGATGCGTCATTTCCGGCGGCTGCATGTTGTTGCATCTGATCCCGGCGGTCCGGGTGCGGGTATCGGACGGTTACGCCCGCCCGTTTTTGGCCCACGTCGGGACAAAATCGCACGTCAGGCAAGCCATTGGGGACGCGACAGGCTGGAAAAGGCGCTGACCACATTGACGGACACTGATTTGCAGATGCGGTCTGCGAATCCAGCCCCGACACAAGCCCTGATGGAACGCACTTTGATCCGTCTTGCAATGATGGCGCGGCGTTAGAAACGAAAAAGGCGCACCGAAGCACGCCTTGATCCTTAAATCTGTCAGAACTCTTTAGAAGGAGCCGGATGCGGCGACCAGTGCAGCCAATAGGCCAAGCACGATGTAGCCAGCCGGAATGGAGGAAACAGGTGCATCAGGTGCAGGTGGAATGACCTGAACAGGTGGCTGTGGTGGCAGAGGAGCCAGACCACCAGCGGAGGCCGCAGAACCAGCAACTGCAATCGCAGCGGCTGCAACAAGTGTCTTCGTGAAACGCATTTCTTTCTCCTTCATGAAAAAAAGGGCCAGCGCTTGCTCGCCCTTTTCAGACTTCGCTCAGGTCAATATTAGAAAGAACCTGACGCCGCTACAAGTGCGGCGAGAAGACCAAGCACAATATAGCCGGAATTGATCGATGACACCTCTGCAGGTGGTGGCGGAGGTGTCACGATTATCGTGTCTCCAAGTCCGCCAGCGGATACTGTGGAACCAGCCATGGCAAAAACCGCGGCAGCAGCAAGTGATTTCGTAAAACGCATATGTCTTCCCCTGTAATGAAAAAGGGGCCAGCGAAAGCCAGCCCCTTTAGACTTCGCTAAGCGTTAGCTTAGAAAGAACCTGACGCCGCGACAAGTGCTGCGAGCAAACCGAGAACAATGTAACCAGCTGGAATCGAGGAACCGGCTGCAACGGGTTCAACAACGATTGGTGCGATTGGTGCAGCTTCTGTCTGAACCGGGGCAAGGCCACCAGCAAAAGCAGATGAACCGGACACGGCGATAGCAGCCGCAACGACGAGTGTTTTTGTGAAACGCATGGTTTTTTCCTTTCTTGGATTCGAAAAGGGCTGGCCCAAAGGCCAGCCCTTAACCACTAAATCTAAGCGTTAACTTAGAAAGAGCCGGATGCAGCTACGAGTGCAGCCAGAAGGCCGAGCACGATGTAACCTGCAGGAATGGAGGAGCCAGCTGGTGTGTCTACGACAACAACAGGTGCTTCTGTGATGACAGGTGCGATACCGCCAGCGTTAGCTGCGGCACCAGAAACAGCGATTGCAGCTGCGGCGGCGAGAGTAGTTGTAAGGCGCATGTCGGTACTCCAAATAAATGCACGTTTGTGGACGATCACAAATTGTCTATCCACGTTTTCTTAGCAAAACAAGGGAGTAATGCAAAAGCGTACTTGCGGACAGTGCATTTCTCGCTGTCCGTTCTTCTCAAAGCATAAAACTGCCCGCCTGTTGTCACAGCACATCAATCCGGCGCGTTTCTTCAAGGTGTCGAAACTATGGCAAAACCTTAAAAATAACAGAAAAACGCATTTTCGATGGTTTGTCGGATACACCGGAACCGCAAAAATTCCCGTTTTTCAAAGCGATGCTGCAATGCAACAGTTTCGCGGAAGTTTTGCGAGAACCGACGTTTGGAACCCGATTTGAGGGGGCTTTACACCGTAACAGACCACTTTGATTCTTTTTTCATGGATTCGTCTGGCGATTCCAATTCAGTGCACCGAGTGCTGCTGCTTTGCCGGTGGCAAGGCTCCCGGTGATCAGATACCCACCTGTCGGTGCCTCCCAATCCAGCATTTCACCGGCGCAGAAAACACCCGGACGCTCGTTGAGCATCAGGTTGTCGTCCAGCGCATCAAAGCGCACGCCGCCTGCCGTTGATATCGCCTGATCCATTTCCCGCGGGCCATCATGACTAAGCGGCAGGGCTTTCAGGAAAGCAGGAACATCTTGCGACACCAGTGTTTGAAATACCTCTTGAAACAACGCAACTTTGATTGCCGGTAACCGCAATGTGGACTTAAGAAAGTGGCCTGTCGTTTCTTTTGCACGTTTCCCGGCCCATCGGCGCAGCAGCTTCTCAGTTTCCAAATCGGGCAAAAGGTCGATCTGCAATGGCGCACCCTCTCGCAGCACGCGTGACACCTCATAGATGCCGCCACCTTCAAGCCCTTCCGCGCTTAGGACGATTTCGCCACGTGATTTCAGATCGCCCGCTGTCAGTGCAATACCTTTTACAGGGTGCCCGATAAACCGCGTCATATGTTCTGACCATCTGCGTCGGAACCCGACATTGGCAGGCTGGAACGGTGTTGTGCCGGAAATGAGCGATGACCACGCTCCATCCGATCCAAGTCGCGCCCAGCTTGCACCTCCAAGCGCGAGGATTGTTATGTCTGTCTGATGTCGGATCGGACCCGCCGGTGTTGCGAAAAGGGCAGCAGACTCTTTATCCCAGCCTTGCCAGTTCCATCGGGTGTGAAATGTCACGCCTTTCGCGACCAACCGCTGCAACCAGGCACGCAGCAACGGCGAGGCTTTCATGACTTCGGGGAAAACGCGGCCCGTGGACCCGGTAAAAATGCTCTGCCCTAGTCCAAGCGCCCAATCCTGGACTGCATCCGGTCCAAAGTCAGAAATAGCATGTGCCAACTGTTCGGTTCGCGGAAGATAGGCCGCCAGAAATGTGCTCTCGTCCTCGGTCTTGGTGATATTCAAGCCAGATTTTCCGGCCATCAGGAACTTGCGACCGAGAGACGGCATCTTGTCGGCGAGCGTCACAGTTACACCGGCATCTGCCAGCGTTTCCGCGGCCATTAGCCCGGCCGGTCCGCCACCGATGACAAGCGCACGGGTCACGAGGCCGGCAAGCCGCCTTTGATTTCGACGACTCGCTGTGGATAAGGGATTTCGATGTCGTTGTCTTTCAATGCGTTCCAGACAAGAAACAGAACGTCGGAAGCGTATTTATTCTTGCCGTCATCGATGCCGTTAACCCAGAATTCAACACCAAAGTTGATACCGCTGTCACCAAAGCCTTTCAGTTCGCAGTCAGGGCCTTCCGGGTCTTGCAGCACTTCGGGGTGGGTGGATACGGCGGCGATAATGATTTCAGGTATCTTGTTAATATCGGTGTCATAGCTGACGCTGAATTCAACCTCGTAACGGTTCGCAGACCCGCTGTCGGAATAATTGACGACGCGCGTGGTGATGAAATCTTCGTTCGGAACGACGATCCAGCGACCATCGTAGGTTTCCAGGATCGTGGCACGCGCTGTCATTTTGATGATGGTGCCCGCCTCACCGCCGTCCAGCTCGACATAATCGCCGACAGTCGCTTGCCCTTCGATCAGCAAGATCACACCGGAAATGAAGTTTGATGCGATCTTCTGGAGGCCGAAACCCAGACCCACACCGATTGCGCCACCCAGAACAGCAAGCGAGCCAAGCGGCACGCCCATGATGTTCATAAGCAGGATGAATGCGATACCGAAGATCGTGAATTCCGCGGCCTTGATGATCAACTGGCGGATCGCAGGTCGCATCGGTTGCTGTTCAATATAAGTGGAGGACTGCGTGTTCGACCACTGGCCAAACCAGAACAGCAAACTGCCAAATATCAGGCCACGTGCGATGGCAAGCAGCGAAAACTGGATGTTGCCAACACCGACCTGCGCGGCACCAAGTGCCTCAACCACTTGATCCAGCACGCCCAGCGCATAAAGAGCGGCAAGCGGAACAAGAACGTACTTTGCCAAAATGCGTAGGAACGGATCGGTAATGATGTGACGAGCAAGTGCACGTGCCGCAAGAAACAGGAAAACTCGCTTGCCGAAGGCGATGACAGCGCCCGACCCGAACAGTGATCTTGTGACTTGTTCCCCGAGGGCGGTGAATCCATAGGCCAAAAGGGGCAAGAGCAACGGAAGGAAGATCAGGATGAACCGGCGCGCCTTGGACAGAAGTGAGTGGTTATCAGCTGGCGGAGCCAGAAACCCTGTGATCCGTGGTGATAGGATCCGGTTTGCGATAATCGCGAGAATATAAGCCGCGATCAAAATAGCGAATTGTGACCACGCGGCGGGGGACAACAACCAGTCTTTCGCGAGATCCACTCCCTGCATCCCGTAACCGCGGATCGTTTCGACCAGATCAGAGTCCATCGCACTTGTCCTTCGCTAGACGCACGTCATCTTTTGTCGCGATGTGAGAGGTGAAACAAGAGCGATGCAAGAAGAATACCCCATTTGCGCACTATGCACGCGGCCTATCCCGCCGGATGTGCCACAATCCTTGCATCATCTCATTCCGAAACTCAAAGGCGGGAAAGGCGGACCGACAGTGCTGTTGCACCATATCTGTCATAAAGAGATTCACGCCACACTGACGGAGGCAGAACTTGCCCGCTCCTATCAGACGGTCGCGGCGCTCCGTTCGCATCCGCGCCTGGCTAAGTTTGCAGGATGGGTGGCAAAACGGCCACCGGATTTCATGTCAAAGGTGCCGGGAAAGAGACGCAAAAGATAAATTATTTGTTTTCTATCAAAGACTTGATTGCGGCGACATGGTCTGGCCTAGCAGATAGAGCGTCCGCTGCCCAATTCTTTGCCAACGCCACCGGATCTGGATCGACAGCGTCGATCAGACCAAAGTCGTGGGCCATCTGCGCATTGATTTTCAGTCCTGCCATAAGGATCTGTTTGGACCGCGATGGCCCGATCAGCGCCCGCATTCGCCATGGATCAGATGGTTGCGGCAGATAGCCAAGTTTCATGACCGGATAGAAGAAATTCGCCCCCGGCACCGCGATCCGGAGATCGCAAGCCAGAACCATACCAAAACCACCGCCCGCCAGTGTTCCATTCAACGCGGCAATGGTCAGACATGGCAATTTTGCGATTGCGCCAGACAATTCTTCCCAAAGTGGCGACGTGGCCAAACCCGCTTTGGCAGCATCGAGATCGGCACCTGCGCAAAAGACCTTGCCCGCACCTGTCAGGATTATGGCTTTGACGTCCGTCGCACCGGAAACGGCAGTGATGAGGGATTTCATCATGTCGGCGGTCAGCGCGTTGGCTTTATCCGGCCGGTTCAGGGTGATGGTCAGCAAGTCGCCATCGCGGTGGGTGAGGATCATGCCAGCCCAACCTTGGCCCGGATATCTTCCTCGCGCAGGGACACATCTTGGCCAAGATAGACGTCGGCCTCTGATGTGCACATCCACAGCAGCGCTTGCGCAGGCCATTCGGGCGGTATGTGGTCAGACCAGTCAAGTTGGGCGACGCGATTGATCCCGGATTGTTTGATGGTGCGCTGCATGTCAGTTGCGACCGTGCCGGGAGACAGCCCCATTACGCGCAAACCCTTGTCGCGGCTTTCAAAGTCTGCGACGCGTGTGAGCATATAAGCCCCCGCTTTCGATGTCGAATAGGCAGACCAACCGTCGATCGGACCATGGGCTGCACCCGATGAAATCGTAATAATCGTTCCGGTGCCGCGGTCGATCATATAGGGCATCGCTACACGCATTCCGTGATAGATGCCCTTGAGATTAATATCGATCGTCTTGGACCAACTTTCTGGGTCGGTTTCATGCAGCAAGCCGATGGGTTCGATCACACCGGCATTCCCGATGAAGATATCAAGCTCACCGAACGTGTCGACGGTGGCGTCAACCGCCGCTTGCAGCTCCCAGAGGCGGGACACATCACAAGGGATGGCAATCGCCTTTTCGCCAATTTCGCCTGCAATTTCTGCGATGCTTTCTTCTGATCGGGCAATTAAGGCGACATTCGCACCGGCATCGGCAAAAGCGCGGGCTGCCGCTGCACCGATGCCCTTGCTTGCGCCTGTGATCAGCGCGGTCTTGCCGGTCATGTCATACTTTTTCATTTGCTTCCCTTTAGGTCTGTGAGGACAGAGTCTAGGTTGTGGTCAAGTTTTCCCTACCTTGCTGATGACAGCAAGACGCGAAACACTGGTGACGGCATATATGTAAAGGATACCGATTATGACGCATTTCAAAACTTTGAGGACGACAGTCTGCCTTGCTGCGCTGGTTTCGGCCTCTTCTGCAACTGCTGACGTAACAGCGGAACAGGTTTGGGAGAACTGGAAGGAGAACCTCGCAATTTATGGTGAGGACGGTGTGTCGATTGGGTCTGAGGACATCGGTGACGGCACTGTCACAGTGTCTGATCTGATGCTGAAGATGGAAGATGAATTCAGCAGCGTCGAAGCGAACCTTGGAACAATTACCTTTACCGAACAAGGCGACGGATCGGTGGCGGTCACGATGTCGGACTCCTATCCGATCACAATCGTACCCGAAGATGGCGGATTGATCCGACTGAACGTAAGTCAGTCAGGCATGGAGATGATCGTCAGCGGCGACGAAGCGGACATGACATATGATGTCAGCGCAGACCGCTATGCCTTTGAAGTCGTCGAGATGGTCGAGGATGGCGAGGCGCTGATAGACGGCGAAATCATGTTTGCCGCCAACGATCTTAACGGCACGTACAACGTGAAGACCGGCGAACTGCGCAATCTTGACTATGACCTGTCCATGGGATCGCTTGATCTGCTGATGGATTTCACAGAGCCTGGTGGTGACGGCGTGGTTGTGGTCAGCGGCAAGTTGGACGCCGTTACCTTGGAATCGGAAATGGCGATCCCGCTGGAAATCGATCCGGAAAATCCAGAGCAGATGTTTGCTGACGGATTCTCCTTCACCGGTGGCTACGGATTTAGTGCCGCGAACTATATCTTCGATTTCAATGTCGATGGGGATTCTGCAGTCGGGTCCGTTGCAATTGGTGAAGGTGCTGTGAACGCTGCGATGGACGCCGACAGTCTAGCATACGACGTTGGTGTGCAGAACGTCGCGCTGAATATCCAATCGAGCGAGTTCCCTTTCCCGATCGAGATTGGACTCGCTGAATACGGCATTGGTCTTGCAATGCCGCTGTCTTCAACAGAAGAGCCTGCCGACTTTGGTCTGAACATCAATTTCTCGGAACTGACGATCAACGATCAGATTTGGGCGCTCGCTGATCCGGGTGAAGTCCTGCCGCGCGATCCTGCAACGGTCCGGATTGATCTTACGGGGCAAGCGAAACTGTTCTTTGACCTGATGGACCCAGAGCAGGCCGAAGCCATGGAACAGGCCGAAGTTCCAGGCGAACTGAACGCGCTTACACTAAACGATCTGCTGGTGTCTGCCGGAGGAGCGATGATCACCGGTACCGGTGATTTCACATTCGACAATACCGATCTTGAAACATTCGACGGCATGCCCCGCCCACTGGGCGAAGCCAGCATTCAGATCACAGGCGCAAATGCATTGATCGACAAGCTGGTCTCGATGGGTCTTCTTCCACAGGATCAGGCATCCATGGGCCGCATGTTCATGGGAATGTTTGCCCGTTCGACTGGCGATGACCAACTCGAAACGACAGTTGAAGTGAACGAGGAAGGCCACCTGATCGTCAACGGTCAGCGGATGCAGTAATTCACGATCTTTGAAACAACTTATCCCGCCCGGTCATAGGACTGGGCGGGTTTTTCTTTGCGCAGTTCCGACGCTGAAGACATCGAACAATGCGACTGGTGTATCGCCCGGACTTGCAGCGTGACACCACGCGGACTAGGTGATGTGGGAACAAAGGAAGCCTTCATGTCCCAGACCCTTGAAAACCTGTCCCACGCCATGCTTGACGCAGCACGAGCTGCAGGTGCGGATGCATCTGATGCGATCGCTGTCGATGGCACGTCGATTTCGATCGATGTCCGTGCGGGTGCGCTTGAGCATGCGGAACGTTCTGAAGGGATCGATATCGGGCTGCGTGTTTTCGTCGGAAAACGGTCGGCAATTGTATCCTCTTCCGATACGAAGCCGGCCACTCTGTCCGAAATGGCAGAGCGTGCCGTAGCAATGGCGCGGGAGGCACCCGAAGACCCGCATTCAGGGCTGGCCGATCCGGATCAGCTTGCAACCGATCTTGATAGTACCCCGCTGGAAATGTGCGACCCGGGCGACGAACCGGCAGCAGATACTTTGCAGGCCGAAGCTGTCCGTGCAGAAGCCGCGGCCTTGGCCAATCCGAATGTGTCGCAGGTGCAATCTGCATCTGCCGGGTACAGCCGCCGATTTGTACATCTTGCCGCATCCAACGGGTTCTCTGCCGGATATGCCCGTTCCGACCACGGTATATCCTGCGTCGCGATCAGCGGTGAAGGCACCGGGATGGAACGCGACTATGACTATGACAATCGGATCTTCCACTCCGATTTGCGCGACGCCGAGGAAATTGGCCGCATTGCCGCTGAACGGGCGACCGCACGGGCCGGTGCACGCAAACCGAAGACCGGTGCCTATCCGGTAATGTTCGATGAACGGATTGCATCCAGTCTGATTGGCCATCTGTTGCAGGCTGTGAATGGTGCCGTAATTGCACGCGGGTCAGGCTGGCTGCGGAGCGCACTTGGCGAGCAGGTGCTGCCAGCGCATTTGTCGGTGGACGAAAACCCGCATCGCCGTCGCACCTCTGGCTCGCGGATGTTTGATGCCGAAGGCTTGCCAACGTCCAAGCGTGCCATCGTAGCCGATGGCGTACTGCAGGGATGGACGCTTGATTTGGCAAACGCGCGCAAGCTTGGGATGCAATCGACGGCCAATGCTGCACGCAGCACTGCAAGTGGGCCTTCCCCGCATATGACAAATGTCGCGCTGACCCAGGGCGACAAAACGCAGGCTGAATTGATAGCGGACATGGGCACAGGCCTTTTGATAACAAGCATGATCGGGTCGACGATCAACCCGAACACCGGTGATTATTCACGTGGGGCCAGTGGATTCTGGGTGGAAAACGGAGAAATCACTTTCCCTGTTAATGAATGTACCGTGGCAGGCAACTTGCGCGACATGCTTATGCGGATCACACCTGCCAACGATGCGCGCACGCACCTTTCGAACGTCGTGCCTTCGCTTTTGGTAGAAGGACTCACCCTTGCCGGAGACTGATCTCGCGCTTTTGTTGGAGGCGGGACAGAAAGCAGGTGAGATTGCGTCTTCGTACTTTGGACGCGATCCGCGCATCTGGAACAAGGACGACAATGCCGGACCGGTGACAGAAGCTGATCTGGCAGTGAACGCTCATCTGGCAGCGGTTCTTCAGGCAGCGCGCCCAGATTATGGCTGGCTATCAGAGGAATCCGAAGACGCCAAAGCGCGTCTGACAACCCGCCGCCAGTTTGTGATTGATCCGATTGACGGCACGCGCGCCTTCATCGAACGTTCCAGGGATTGGGCCATCTCGCTTGCCATTGTTGAAGATGGCGTGCCGCTCGTGGGCGTTGTTATCATGCCGGAACGTGGAAAGACCTACGCCGCGTTGCGCGGACAGGGTGCAACGCTGAATGGGTCACGGCTTTCCGTGACAGGACAGGCAGATCTTGCCGCCGCAACGGTGCTGACTAACAAGATTACAATGCAACCCGATTTCTGGAAAGGTGGGGTTACACCACCAATAAAGCGGACGTTTCGGTCATCATTAGCCTACCGCCTTTGCCTTGTCGCCGAAGCCCGTTTTGACGCGATGATGACGTTGCGACCAACCTGGGAATGGGACATCGCCGCAGGCGCATTGATTGTTGCCGAGGCGGGAGGCACCGTGACGGACAGGCAGGCCCGACCGTTACGACTGAATAACCAGATGCCGCAGGTCAATGGCGTGATCGCTGCGGGTCCGGTCCATCGGGCGATTGCCTCTGCGCTTATCTGACCTGTCGCGCAGATTGATTGTGTCTTGAACAAGCAGCCCATAGATTGGCAGAAATACTGACATTCACTAAAGGAAACTCCTATGACCCAGCGCCTGCATCTTGTCTTTGGCGGAGAACTCGTCGACCCGACGAAGAACGCGTTCAAGGATGTCGACGCGATCGATATCGTGGGCATGTATCCTGATTATGCTAGCGCTTATAACGCGTGGAAAAGCGCCGCGCATCGCACCGTAGACAACGCGCACATGCGGTATTTCATTGCACACATTCATCGCCTTCGGGACGAAGAAACCGAGGCCTCCCCGACCGAAGAACTGGGTTAGGGTCACGCGCCATGCCCCAGTCGCATGTTCGGCAAAATCAGCATGTGATCTGGGCGCGGTGTTCGTCCCCAAATCAGATCGAGCAGGTCGCGGAACTGGAACAGACATTGCGCCAAGACGGGGATCGGGTGCAGTTCCTTTGCTCCTTGCCCGATCCGCGGGATGAAGGTGTACTGAAAACACCCACGACCCAGCGGAATACCCGGCAATTCATCTTTGCCCATCGCCCGATCGCCGTCTTGTGGGTGGGTGGTTTGTTGGATCAGAATATCCTTGCTCCTTGCCACGCCGTCGATCTTCCGATTGTCGTTCTTGAAGGGAGCGCCAGTATGCTGGATGGCCCTGCTCGCGGATGGTTGCCGGGCCGGGGACGATCGCATCTTGCCAAGCTGCATGCAGTCTTTCTGAAGGACATGCGTGACAGGTCGGCATTCGTGCAGGCCGGTGTTCCTGATCATGTGATCCAGATCGCCGGATCCTTGGGTGATTCCAGCACTGTTCTGCCCTATCGCGAAAGTGACCGCCGGGAACTGGCAGAAGTTCTTGGCACGCGCCCTGTCTGGCTGGCCGCCGAAACCCAACCCGAAGATGTCGAAATGCTTTGTCAGGCCCACCGCGAAGCCGCGCGTCGTGCGCATCGTCTGTTGCTGATAATCGCACCAACGCAGCCCGGATCAGGTCGCGCGATCGCGGATACCTGCCGCGCGGCAGGGCTTAATACATCATTGCGGTCAGCAGGTGCAGAACCCGAGGAATCAACACAAGTCTATCTGGCGGATGACGACGACAGCATGGGGCTTTGGTATCGTATCGCGCCCATCACTTTTCTGGGTGGGACCTTCAATAGCGGGGCACGCGATGACCCGTTTCATCCCGCAGCGCTGGGCTCGGTGACGATTCACGGGCCTGCACAGGGCAAATATCAGGAGCGCTTCCGGAAGCTGATGAGTGTCGATGCCACCTTGCAAATAATGACACCCGCCGCCTTGGGTGAAGCTGTGGCGCAATTGCTGTCTGTCGACAAGGCAGCCGCGAAAGCAAACGCCGGCTGGGACATTACATCACGGGGGGCTGCCACAGCGGCCCTTGTGTCTGCAATTCTGCAACATCTAATCGATGGCGAGGCTCCTTAAATGCCCGCGCCGCTGTTCTGGTATGATCCACCCGACAAGCCCGCCCTTGTGGCACGAGCACTCGCACCATTCAGCGCCCTCTATGCTTTTGCCAGCAAAATCAGGCTTTCACGCGGTTCGCCCTTCAAGGCAGCGGTTCCGGTGATTTGCGTGGGCAACATCAATATTGGCGGCACCGGGAAGACACCGACGGTGATCGCCCTGATCGAACGGCTGACAGCGGCAGGTCACCGGCCGCATGTCATTTCGCGCGGTTATGGGGGATCCTTGAAAGGGCCGGTCAGAGTCCTGCCTGAATCACATCAAGCTGATGAAACCGGTGACGAACCACTATTGCTAGCGGCGTTCGCGCCGGTTTGGGTCGCAAAAGACCGGGCCGCAGGTGTGAAATCAGCCCAAGATGCCGGCGCGGATGTGATCGTGCTGGACGATGGGTTTCAGAATCCGGCAGTAGAAAAAGATGTTTCCATTGTTGTCGTCGATGCCTTTCGTGGCTTTGGGAACGGACGGGTCATCCCTGCAGGACCACTGCGCGAACCGATTAACACTGGGCTTGACCGTGCCGATCTTTTACTTTCGATCGGTCCGCCGGACGCGCAGGAAAAATTCCATGCGCTCTGGCCTGTGACACTGCCGCACCTCAGCGGACAGGTGCACCCGCTGTTGACAGGCATGCCCTGGAAGGGGCTTCGGGTGCTGGCTTTTGCTGGTATTGGGCATCCCGAAAAATTCTTTCGCACACTGGACATGGCCGGTGCGCTGGTCGTCAAGACTCACGCGCTCGAGGACCATGAGCCACTCACGCCCGCGTTGATGGCGCGGCTTGAAGCCGAAGCGAGAGCCGCTGGCGCGCAGCTTGTGACAACGGAAAAAGACGCCGCGCGTTTGCCCGGCGCCTTTCGCGCAAAAGTCCTGCCGTTTCCGGTGCGGTTGGTGCTGGATGACTGGACCGCACTGGATGCGCAACTGCAACGGCTTGGCCTTAGATCACCGGATTAACCGGCCAGTTTTTCGTCCAGGATCGCGGCGAAATCCGGATAGGCCATGTTCGAATACTTCTCACCATTGATCAGGAAGGACGGTGTGGAAGTGATTCCGTCGCGTTCAGCGTTCGTTTGGAACCAGCCGACAAGGCTTTCAGCCATTTCACCATCGGACATGCAGGCATCCAGAGCTGCTTCGTTGAGACCAGCCGTTTTGGCGATCTTGCGCAACTCATCCACGATCACGGCTGGATCGCCGCTTGCCGTCCAGTCACGCTGTTTTTGATAGATCAGATCGGTGATTCCAAAGAAGCGGGATTCCCCGCCACAGCGGGCAATCATTGATGCCCAAAGCCCGAACCGGTCAAAATATACCTCGCGATAGATGAATCGAACCTTGCCAGTATCGATATAGTTCGCCTTGAGTTGCTTGAACTGGTCAGAATGGAAACTAGCGCAATGCGGGCAGGTGTAAGACGCGTATTCAATGACTTCGATCGGCGCATCTTCTGCGCCCAGCACCATGTCAGGAATAGAGTCCGGATCGCCCGTGCCGTCCTGTGCGTTGGCAATTCCCGCCAGCAAGTTCGAAGCCTCGCCATTTGGACCCGGCTGAAGCACGAGCCAGCCTGCGCCAGCCGCCAGGATCGCGCCAGTGGCGGTAAGGAGTGTTCTGCGTTTCATAGTAACCTCTGATTATGGTTTATTCTTAGATAAGACGTTTCTCGCCAATGTCTCTAGGGCCTCGCGCAGAGCATCGCTTTGGCAGGGTGCTGCCATTGATTTTGCGGATTCCTTGACGGCAGCGTCGATAATCTTTGTCTTTTGCGGTGCAGGTGTGAACGCGACACGGCCATCTGCAAAGCCCACGGGCGCTGTCTGCGTGATCTTAACGCGAGCGATCGCGCGGTACCCGTAGCAGGCATTCACTTTCTCGCGAATCTGTTCTTTTTGCATTTCCAGCATTGGGGCCTGAGAGCCAGTGGTCAGAATGACGAGTGTCGCGCCCATTCCGCCTTTCGAATATGAGATATTCACGGGTGTCGCGATCCGCGCAGTGTCCTGCCCGACAATTTCTTCCCAGTGGGTCAAAAGTCGTGTTTGCGAAAAGCCACGCCCTTCGCTTGCCTTGCGGATGCGCGTCTGCATCAAAGAGACGGCGCGGGAAAACCCTTTGGTTGTACTGTGGCGGCGTGGTTGTTTCATGTCTGCGTTCTAGTCTAAGGACTGTTGAAGGCCAAGTCAGCGGCAGATCGAATTGGAGCCATAAATATTGCGTGAATTGAGCGATGATCTGCTGGACTGGTACGATGTTCACGCGCGCACCATGCCTTGGCGCATTTCGCCTGCTGATCGCAAAGCAGGCAACAGGCCTGATCCCTACTTTGTCTGGATGTCGGAAATCATGTTACAACAGACGACCGTTGCCGCGGTCAAAGACTACTTTGTGAAATTCACACGGATCTGGCCGACCGTGTCCGATCTTGCCGCTGCGGATGATGCTGACGTCATGGCGGCATGGGCCGGGCTTGGTTATTACGCGCGGGCTCGCAATCTGCTGAAATGCGCACGCACTGTCGTTGCCGATCATGGCGGCCAATTTCCAGCAGACCATGATATTCTTCTGACCCTTCCCGGTATCGGCCCTTATACGGCCGCTGCTGTATCGGCGATTGCATTTGACCTGCCCGAAACGGTGCTCGATGGGAATGTCGAACGCGTCATGGCGCGCCTCAACGATGAACACACGCCCCTGCCTGCAGCCAAACCCATCCTGATGGACTACGCCAGAAGCCTCACTCCTCAGCATCGCGCTGGTGATTATGCCCAAGCCGTGATGGACCTTGGCGCAACGATTTGCACGCCCCGCAATCCCGCTTGCGGTATCTGTCCCTGGCGCACACCCTGCAAGGCGCGGATCGCAGGGACGGCACAGGCGTTGCCGAAGAAAACGCCAAAGAAAAAAATTCCGACACGCAAGGGGATCGCCTACGTCGCACGGCGCGAAGACGGCGCATGGTTGCTGGAAACACGCCCCGAGAATGGACTTTTAGGCGGTATGCTGGGCTGGCCGGGATCGGAGTGGGGCGAGTCCCCGGATCCCGATCCGCCGCTTGCCGCGGACTGGACAGCGCTGGACGCACAGGCACGGCACACCTTCACGCATTTCCATCTGCATCTGGAGGTGCTTACGGCCCAAGTTGATCGGATAGTGTTGCCTGATCGTGGACAATTCATTGCGCATGACGACTTTAGCCCGTCTGCTTTGCCAACCGTGATGCGAAAGGTCTTCGATTTGGCCGCCGCGACGCTACGCCACGATTGAGCGGGAGACACCGGATGACTATCCTGCAATCACCGGGACAGGAGCAACCATGACATCGATTCCATCTGCATCCGGATTTGCGAAGCTTGGGCCAGCCTTGCCATTCTGGCTTTCACTGGGGCTTATTCCATTTGCCTGGATTGCAGCAGCTTACGGCGGCTGGACGCTTCTGTTTATGCCTGTGCTGACCTGGTATCTTTTCTCGTTCCTCGATCTGCTGATTGGCCTGAACAAAGACAACGCCGATCCACAGACCGCCGAAGCGGAACTGTTCTGGTACAAGGCGATCACCATCATTTGGGCACCGGTGCAGATCCTGACGATGTTGAGCATCATGATTTACGTTGTGAACACCGATCATCTGGCAGGCTGGGAAGAATGGGCCTTGTTTGCAGGCATCGGCGTCATTTCTGGAACCATCGGTATCAATTACAGCCATGAATTGATGCATCAAAAACCAAAGCTGGAACGCTGGCTTGCCGATATACTGCTCGCGTCGGTGCTTTATTCTCATTTCCGGTCTGAGCATTTGCTGGTGCATCATCGCTATGTCGCCACACCAAAGGATCCGGTGACAGCCCGCTACAATGAACATTTCTGGCGATTTTTTCCGCGCGTTCTGAAGGAATCCCTTGTGTCATCTTTCGAGGCCGAGAAAGCGATGCTGGCGCGAAAAAACAAGCCTTGGACGGATTTATCCAATCCCTTCTGGCGATATTGGGCGCTTCAGCTTGGGTTCATTACCGTAGCAGCCGCCATTGGTGGCTGGTGGGGCGTGATCCTTTTTGCCACGCAGGCTTTTTGGGCGTTCTTCCAGCTGGAACTGGTGAATTACATCGAACACTACGGCCTGACACGAAAGCATCTTGGTGACGGCAAGTACGAACATGTCCTTCCGCGCCATTCGTGGAATACCTCGTTCCGGGCATCGAACTGGTTGCTGATCAATCTGCAGCGGCATTCTGACCATCATTACAAACCCGATCGGCGATTCCCGCTTTTGCAGACCTACGAAGAAAATGACGCGCCGCAACTGCCCTATGGCTATCCGGTCATGACAATGGTCGCGGTGTCGCCCACGCTATGGCGGCGGATGATGAACCCGCGTGTGCAAGCGTGGCGCGCGCGCTATTATCCGGAGATCGAAGACTGGACGCCTTACAAGAACGGCACAAACCCGATGCCGCGATAGCCGGGTTCGACGAACCCTACTAATATCATTCGGCTTGAATGCTTTCGAGATAGCGCGTCAACGACAGAATCTTGGCGTGCGTATAGAATACCGAGCCATAGGCTCTTTCATCCGCATCCTCGTCAAACAGCGCGCCATAAACAGGCATTGGCCCGCCATGGCCACGTAAACCGGTTCGCCCATCAATGATGTGCATGACCCGAAGTAGCGGGAAGTCCCCTTGGTTATCAGCCGCGAGCTGTGTCAAGTCCGGCACATTGATCAGCATGTGTTCAGTCAACGGACCATCCCCCATGCCGGACGCGCCGTGGCAGGTGGCACAGTACTGATTATAGGTATTTGCGCCCAATTCGCTGTCCGCGAAGGCGACCGATCCTGATACGACCAAGAGAACAGCCGCAATCCCGTTACCTAGACGAATGTCTTTCATCCCTTTCTCCTTTGCTGGCTTAATGTGAGTAGTATAATTGGCCGGCCGCTGGGCCGTTTGAGGAATATCAATGAGTGGCCACTCGCGTCGCCGCGCCAACAGAAAAAACCCCGCCACAAGGGCGGGGTGAAGTTATGTGCGAGTGGTCTTGTCCTCGTTGGGACAAGCGGGCCACAGGCACCGGCGGTATTCCCGTGTTAGTGTTTGGCCATCTCGGCTCGGATTTGCTGGCGAAGCAGATCGATCGGCACCTTCTGTCCGTCGCGCTTGAATTGCCAATAGGTCCAGCCGTTGCAGCTTGGGGCACCCTCAAGGTGCGCTCCGACCTGATGTATTGATCCTTTGATATCGTCCCCGATCAGCGTGCCGTCAGCACGGACCTTGGCCTTGTGGCGACCATTCAGCGACCAGAGTTCTTCGCCCGGACGCAGCATCCCGCGCTCGACCAGAACGCCGAATGCGACACGTGGTTCGGCGCGCTTGGATTGCGTGACTTCAAGCGCTTCCTTGTCGAACTTGCGAATCTTCGACAGACGCTTTTTCGCGACTTCACGGTAGGTTTCTTCACGTTCGATCCCGATGAAGTCCCGTCCAAGCATTTTAGCGACTGCGCCGGTGGTGCCTGTCCCAAAGAATGGATCAAGGATCACGTCGCCCGGATTGGTCGAGCCGATCAGCACGCGGTGCAACAGACTTTCGGGCTTTTGTGTCGGATGCGCCTTATCGCCGTTTTCGTCTTTCAGACGCTCGTGACCCGTGCAGATGGGCAGAACCCAGTCAGACCGCATCTGCACACCTTCGTTCAACGCTTTCAGCGCTTCGTAATTGAAAGTGTATTTGCTGCCTTCGGCCTTGGACGCCCAGATCATTGTTTCATGTGCATTCGTGAAACGCTTGCCGCGGAAGTTCGGCATCGGGTTCGATTTGCGCCAAACCACATCATTCAGGATCCAGAATCCCTGGTTCTGAAGTTCTGCTCCCATGCGGAACACGTTGTGGTAAGATCCGATGACCCAGATCGCGCCATCAGGCTTAAGCAAACGCCGTGCGGCGGTAAGCCACGCGCGGGTGAATTTATCGTAAACTTTAAAGCTGTCGAACTGGTCCCAATGATCATCGACCGCATCGACTTTGGAATTGTCGGGACGATGCAAATCACCACGCAACTGAAGGTTGTAAGGCGGATCGGCAAAGATCAGATCAACACTGCTTTCTGGCAGGCTGTTCATGACTTCGATACAGTCACCGTCAAGGATTTGGTTGAGCGGAAGTGACTTCACTTCTGCCCCCTTTGATTTCGTTTTCATCGTCTGCCTCTGTCCCGGCGGGTGGGCCCGCTCTGTGGTTGAGACAAAGATGATTCAAGCACGAGTCCCTGACAATAACTTTAATGAATCAACGGCTTAAGTTTTTCTCTTGCCACAACATGTTGTGTATGGGGGCGAAGGAACGTCGATGATGTGGAGTTACACCGTGGCTTTTGAGTCCCTCTTGATGAACTTTTGTGCCGTAGCCTGCGTTCGTCTCCCAACCGTAGTGCGGATATTGTTGCGAGAGAGTCACCATCAATCTGTCACGCCAAACTTTTGCCACAATTGAGGCCGCCGCAATGCTCAGAGAGCGGCTGTCTCCTTTCACCAGAGTCTCTGATCTGATCGTCAGCCCGCGCGGCGTCTGGTTGCCGTCAATCAGGGCGTAGTCAGCTCTGGTCTTCAATCCTGCGATCGCCCTGACCATCGCCATATGCGATGCGCGCAGGATGTTGTGCTCGTCGATTTCGGCGACGGACGCCTCTCCGATCGCGACATGCGCCTGGATCATCAACAAGTCAAACAGCGCTTCGCGTTTCTTCACGGACAGCTTTTTGCTGTCGTTCAATCCTTCCGGGATATTTGCGGGATCGAGGATTACCGCAGCAGCGGTCACGGGTCCGGCCAGCGGCCCGCGTCCGACCTCATCCACACCACAGACTGCAAGAAAACCATGCTTGTAGGCGTTTGTCTCGAATTCGAAATCTGGTTCGGGCTGTTTCATACCAGGTCGAAACCAGATGCAACCATTCGCTTCAAGCAAAAAGGCAGGGCAAAGGGTGATATCCGAACCCTTTGCCCCGCAGGTCGACAAGATGCCAAAGGGGACCAGCCATCCTGTCAAAACGATATCAGCGGCGCGAAATGCTGTAACCTTGCTGGCGCAGGCATTGCGGATCAAAACCATTGCGCGGTCCGCGGTTGGTGAAGACACGCACCTCGCAGCGGCGCGGCAGATCATTGGCATAAGCGAAATTGCGGGTCAGGCACCGGCGGTTCAACATCCGCTGCGTACCGAAGCGGCCTTCGAAGTTGTCGAGGCAAGCACGTGGCAACACGGTGCGTGCTTCATTGCGACGATTTGGCTGGCGTTCGTGACGGGGGTTGCGCCGTTCGGGTATCACGCCGCGTGGTTTCGGTTGACGCCGTTCGACGCGCGGTTGGTGCGTGTTCGGTCGGTCTGCACGGTCATCCTGATTGTTCTTGATCGCCGTCGCGATAGCCGCTGTCGCCAGAAGGCCAAAGATCAGCTTGCCCACATCTTCCTCTGTCAGGCCTTGGGCCTGCACGGATGTTGCGCTTGTAAAGGTGAGTGTCAGGGCCATCAGACCCGCGGTCAGTGTCTTGAACATCGTATTTCCCTTTCCAGGTTCGTGGTGATGAACAAAGATTGGATGCGATGGACTGCGCCAGACAATAACGGGGGATGGTTATGCGATTGCAGGCGCGCTAACGTGTTTCGATATTGAATATCAGGCCGAAAGCCGGACACATGCAGATATGAAGAAACTTTCATTCCTTACCATGATCCTGATGATCACCTGCAGCGCCGCCCAAGCGGCCTGTTACGCGGACTACAAGGCAAAGCAGGATGATCCGCTACGGCTACATTACGGCGTTGCCGAAGTGGACGGTGACTGTTCTGTCCAGTCTGCCGAACAGCAGCTTGAAGGTCGTCTGGCTTCGGATGGCTGGCAATTGTTGAATGTGCTGGGCGTCTTTGATGATGCCGGGTTAGAGGAACGAAAGGAAAGTGCGGGTGAATACTACCTCCGCTACTGAAGCGCGCGAAATTGGTAACCGGATCGTCGTTGCGGGCATTGCCGCCATCGTGCTGATCCTGCTGATTGCTGCCGTCTTGCTGTTTATCAATCTGCCAGACGCAAACGCATTCAATATGCGCGTCGAGCAGCTGTTCGTTGAGAACGACAATCTGACGAGCAATGCTGAAATCAAGTTGTTGGAAATCCTTGCCGGATCAGGCACGGCGTTTTCCGATACACTGTCGTCTTATCGTTTCGTCATATTCGTGTTGCTTGTCTTCGCCACAGCAATGCTTGTTGCCGCGATCGCGTTTTTAGTCATGTTGATTGCCTTGACCCGTCGCATGGGCCAGATTGAACGCAAGGGGATCGAAGTCAATTCGCTGCTAATCAGTCGCGACCAAAAGGCAGTTTACCTTAACAATTTTGAATTCAAACTGACAGAGGCCGCAATAGAAACCCTGTCAGTGCTGGCCGAAGCGCGAATGGATGACGACGTCATGACCGGTGCCGAGATCGAAGGCGTTATTTCAGGCCGCGATGCTGCCGATTGTGACGAGGCCGCAGGTGCCACGCGCATCAAACGTCTGCGCGATACACTTGGCAACCAGATGATGAGCGAACTGCTGATCAAGAACATCGCCCGCAAGGGTTACATGCTGGCGATCGACAAGGATGTCATCAAGATGGTCTGACCCTTTCGGGTCAGGTCGATTTAGATAAAGTAATCGGGATGTGATTCACGAACCCGCTTAATCGTCCCGTCCAGCCTTGTCATGTGCAGACGTACCGCAGCTTCGATAGCCACACTGTCACGCGCTTTCAGACAGTTGAAGATGGCACGGTGATCACTGACAAGTGTCGCCATCGCGTCGTTATCCATCATCGACAGCAAACAGAGCCGGTCGACCTGTGCCTTGCTTTCCATGATATCGTCAAAAGCAAACGCGGCACCGGCTGTACCGCATAACTGCCTGTGAAAATCGAAATCAAGTTCGTGAAACGCGTCAGCATCATGGTTATGAACGGCGTTATCCTGCTCTGCGAGGTTTTCGAGGTATGCCGCCGCCTGCCCGTCCGTCCAACGCTCCACGGCACGCTTCACAACTTCGATTTCGACCGCTGTGCGCAGAAAGCGCGCACTTGTGATTGCCGCAACAGAGAACTTCTGAATTTCCGTCGCCTTTTGTGGTCTGATCAGAAGAAAGCCCATGTTGCCAAGCCGACGGAACGCATCGCGTACCGGTTGACGCGAAACCCCATAAGTTGCTGCGATCTCCGCTTCGGAAATTTTGGCACCAGGTAACATTCGGAGTGAAACAATTTCATCATAGAGCGCGTCAAAAACGACATCCGCGCTCGTGCGGCGATCGATGAGGTTGGATAATCCTGACATGCATATTGTTTACCATCTGCCATAACATCTGACCACAGAAGAAAGGTCCGCGATGCAAGACGTCTTGCATCTGCGCCATGCGTTCACCGGATCAGCCGTGCTCCAGCGCTCGCGCAACGCCGCGCAGTTCGGCAAGGCCACGCAGACGCCCGATCAATGGATATCCCGGCGGGTTCGCCCGTTCACTGTCCATCAGCAATTCGTGCCCATGATCTGGCCGCCACGGGATCGTTACGCTGCGTATTGCTTCAGCGTCCAGCAAAACCCGGACAAGTGCGACCATGTCCGTATCGCCATCCAGGTGCGGTGCTTCCTCGAACGATCCATCTGGATATTTGCGGACATTGCGTAGATGAGCAAAATGGATGCGTTCACCAAACTGCCGAGCGATGGCAGGCACGTCGTTTTCGGGGTTCGCCCCCAGCGATCCGGAACATAGCGTCAACCCGTTTGAAGGGCTATCAACCACGTCCATGATCCACGCAATATCGTCCGCGTCAGATACGATCCGCGGCAGGCCAAGGATATCGCGCGGTGGATCATCAGGATGGACGCATAACTTGATGCCAAGGTCCTCGGCAGCAGGCACGACACCTTCGAGGAACAATTTGAAATGTGCACGTAGCGCCGCTTTGTTGATCCCTGCGTAATCTTTGAGCGCGGCGCGCAGTTCCACGACATCGTAACGGTCAAATGCGCCAGGCAGTCCCGACATGATAGCGGCCAACAGGGCTGCCCGATCGTCATCAGCCGAGGCTTGAAACCATGAATCGCCTTCCGCGACCGCGTCGGGGTGGTATTCATCCCGCGCCGCATCCCGTCCCAGCATATGGATTTCGAATGCTGCCATACGAGACGCCTCGAACCGCAAACAGGTGCCGCCCCCCTGAACGGGCGCGTGCAAGTCGGTGCGTGTCCAGTCCAGCAATGGCATAAAGTTGTAGCAAATCGTGGTGATCCCTTCGGCGGCCAGATTCGTCATACTCTGACGGTAGTTTGCAAAAAGCTCTGGAGTCGCGTCACCTTTCTTGAAAGCCTCATGCAGCGGCAGGCTTTCGACGACATCCCATGTCAATCCGGCGGCCATGATCTTGGCCTTAACCGCCGCAATGCGTTCACGCGGCCAGACTTCACCGTATGGAATTTCGTGCAGTGATGTCACGATCCCAGCCGCGCCCGTCTGCCGGACTTCGGCAAGCGAAACATTGTCGAACTGACCGTACCAGCGCCATGTTTCCTTCATGAGAGCACCTTTCTGATGCAATCCCGCACGCCATGCTGCTGCAGGTCTGCATAATACTGGTTCAGCGGCACCTTCAGCTTCTCTGCAAGTGCCGGTTCGAAAATCTCGCGCAGTGCCAGAATGTTGTCCACGGATTTTTCAGGGTCGGCTGATGCCAAACTCAGTCGTTCTGCAAGTGGATCGCGCACGTCGATTTTTCCAGCTTGGCCAGAGACATAAACCATCCAAGCCGCAACACACAGTATCAGCCCGTCACAGCGTTGATTTTCACGAAGCCTTTCTTTGATGGGAGCCAGAAATCGTTGCGGTAGCTTTTGACTGCCATCCATCGCGATTTGCCCAAGCGAATGCGCAACACCCCGATTGGCAAAGCGAGACATCAGGGTCTCGGCATAAGCCGAAAGGTCAGTTCCTTCAGGAGCGGCAACGGTCGGTCCGATTTCATGCGTCCAAAGGTGTCGCACGAAGTCGGCGAACAAAGGATCAGTCACTGCTTCTGCCACGGTGCGATGTCCAACGAGGTATCCAAGATAGGCCAGTGCGGAATGCGTTCCGTTCAGCATGCGTAATTTCATGTCTTCGAAAGGTGCAACGTCTGAAACGAATTGAACCCCGACTTGGTCCAACGGCGGAAATGTTTCATTGTGAAAGCAGTCAGCGATCACCCACTGCCGAAACGGTTCGTGCATGACAGGTGCAGCGTCGTGTGATCCGATGAGCCCTGTAACTGTGGCAACATCGACATCGGTCGTTGCAGGCACGATGCGGTCGACCATGGTAGCGGGGAACGCGCAGGTCTCTGATATCCAGTTGGCCAAAGCAGGATCGACCTGCTCCGCGAATGCAAGTGTCACACGCCGGATCAATGCTCCATTGTCGGACAGGTTATCGCAGCTGAGGACGGTAAATGGTGGCACGCCCGCTGCTCGCCGGGACTGTAGGGCGTGCACAATGAACCCGGGCGCTGAACGCGGCAAATCATGCGTCAGGTCGTGGACGATATCGGGATTGTCCCAGTTCAGTTCACCGGTTGCAGGATCGTGGCAATAGCCCTTTTCAGTGACTGTCAGGCTCACCAAGGAAATGGTCGGATCACACATTGCATCAATGACTGCTTGCTGATCTTTCGGAGCAACCAAGACGTCGCGCACGACCTCGATCAGGCGCGTTTTGATCGTGCCTTCGGCCAGTTCTGCGGCGGTATAAACGCAATCCTGCGGTTTCAGCTTTTCGCGCACATCAGGGCTCCGCAGGCTGACTGCGATCACGCCCCAGCCCCCCAAATCCTGAAGGTAGGACGCAACATGCGCGCGGAAGAATGCGCCAAGCCCCAAATGCACGATACGCGTGGTTGGACGGGCCGCACCAGAAGGCACGAGCCGCCGTCTATCTGGCAAGCCAGCCACCGTCCACGTTCAGCACAGCGCCATGGATGTAGTTGGCGGCAGGCGATGCCAGAAACACCGACGTTTCGGCGATGTCATCGGCCTTGCCCCAGCGGCCGGCCGGAATGCGATCCAGGATCGATTTGTTACGTTTCTTGTCGGCGCGGAGGGCTTCGGTGTTGTTGGTTTCGATGTAGCCCGGCGCGATTGCGTTCACATTTACACCCTGCGCCGCCCATTCGTTGGCGAGGATCTTGGTCAGGCCCGCCACACCGTGCTTGGACGCAGTGTAACTTGGCACACGGATGCCGCCCTGGAACGAAAGGAGTGATGCGATGTTCACCACCTTCCCCGCACCGCGTGGCAAGGCGGCCTTGGCGAATGCCTGCGTCGTAAAGAACAGGGCCTTTAGGTTGACGTCCATCACCGCATCCCAATCCGCTTCGGAGAAATCAACGCTGTCCTCGCGACGGATAATCCCCGCATTGTTCACGAGAATATCGACGTGGCGATCTGAAAAAACTTCCCTTGCGGCCATCGGGTCTTCAAAGTCGAGCGTCATTTCTTCTGCGCTATCGATCATCCCAACTGTTTCAGCACAAGAGGACCGTCCCGCGCAGATCACATGTGCCCCCGCACGCCCCATGGCGGCCGCAATCGCCTGACCGATTCCAGTGTTCGCTCCTGTCACTAATGCTGTCTGGCCCTCGAGCGAGAAAGGGTTCATCGCAAATCCCCCATCGCCACCATGTCCATGTCACCGAAGTCGACGTTGTCTCCCGCCATTGTCCAGCAGAACGTATACGCCGCTGTCCCAGCGCCGCAGTGGATAGACCACGGAGGAGAGATCACAGCCTCTTCGTTTGCCATGACGATGTGGCGGGTTTCTTCTGGTTTACCCATGAAATGGAAGACACGCGCGTCGTTGGGGACATCGAAATAGAGATAGGCTTCCATTCGGCGGTCATGCAGATGTGCTGGCATCGTATTCCAAAGGCTGCCCGCCTGAAACTGGGTATAGCCCATCAACAGCTGGCAGGTCTCACAGACCTCTGGATGCAGGAATTGGATGATGACACGCTCGTTCGCAGTTTCGCGGCTGCCCATCTCGACACGGCGTGCGTCAGCGAGTTTGATCAGCTTCGTCGGGCAGGTCCGGTGCGCGGGGGAAGAGGTGATGTAAAAGCGTCCGCCACCAGAGAAGGTCACGTCACCAGCGCCCATTCCGACGTAAAGAAGCTCTCCATTGTCGAGCGTATGCGTTTCGCCGCCGACATTGATCTGACCAGTTTCACCAATGTTCAAGATGCCCATCTCGCGTCGCTCCAGGAAACTCTTGGTGCCGGTTTCGGCCACATGGTCGAGCGTGAGTGTGCCGCCAGCAGGAACTGCCGACCCGAGGATCAGGCGATCATAATGTGTATAGACAAGGTTGATTTCGCCGTCCGCGAACAGCCCGTCCTTGTGAAAATGCTTACGCAGTTCGGTCGTATCCATGCCCTTTGCGTATTCCGGGTCAATGGCATAGCGGGTTTCGGTCTTTAGCGTCATGGGTAGGCGTCCTTTCAGAGAAAATCGTCGCGGCGTGGAGTAAAACAGTCAATCAGCGCACCGTCCTCAAAAAATGTGCGATCGTGTACGGCATTAGAGGAGGTGACGCAGCTGTCAGCGGGCCCGACTTTGAATTCCGTGCCGTCTATCGAAAACCGAAATCGACCGGAGTAAAAGACTCCAACACAAATCCACCCGTCGGACCGGAGTTTCAAAAAGTCACCCAAGTGCTTGACTGCAGCAACAGTCGGATAACGGTTGGGATCTGTACTGGAAGAGCGGAGGGTGACCCCGAATTCTGCGGCGGCGGCTGTGGCCAAGGAAAAAGAAGCGAGCAAGGCACCGAGCATCGTTCTGATCGTCGTCATACCATCCTTCTTCCCAAGAAATTGCTCTTTGATCAAAGCTTATAGGCCTGCTTTGGCAGCCGGTACGTGAGGTCGTATGCGACCTCGGCTGCATCCGACATGTTCAGCCGCCCAGAAGCTACAAGCCAGGCGAGATAAGCACAATCGACGCGGCGGGCGACATCATGGCGAGCCGGAATCGAACAGAATGCACGGGTATCGTCGTTGAATCCGACAGTATTATAAAAACCAGCAGTTTCGGTGGTGGCTTCTCGGTAACGGCGCATTCCTTCGGGGCTGTCAAAGAACCACCAAGCAGGACCGATGCGCAACGCCGGATAAACACCTGCCATTGGAGCGAGTTCGCGGGCATAGGTTGTTTCATCGAGCGTGAAGATGATCAGTGTCAGGTTCGGATCCAGCCCGTACCTATTCAGAAGCGGATGCAGCGCTCGCGTGAAATCGACCGCGCGCGGAATATCGAAACCTTTGTCGGGGCCGTATTGTCTGAAGATTGCGTCTGCATGGTTGCGATTTGATCCAGGATGGACCTGCATGACCAATCCGTCGTCGACGCTCATCCCAGCCATTTCGGTTAGCATTTGCGCGCGGAACAACGCGTGATCCTGCGCGCTACCATCGCCAGAGCGCACCTTATGGAAAAGATCTGCCGCATCCTTCGGGGTAAGGTCAGCAGTCTCGGGTGTCGGGTGGCCATGGTCTGTCGCAGTGGCACCCAACTGTTTGAAGAAAAGCCTACGCTTTCGATGGGCGTTCAGATAACCCCGCCAGTCCTCTGTGTCCTCGCCCGTCAAATCCGCAAAGGTCGCAAGATTGGCCGCAAAATCCTGTGCATCCGGATCAATAACTGAGTCAGGCCGATAGGTCGGGATGACCCGACCATCCCAAGCGTCGTTCTTTATAGCGGCATGATCGGAAAGCGACGACAGAGCGGAATCTGTGGTCGCTAATGCCTCTATTCCGAAACGATCAAAGAGCGCGCGCGGCAAATATTCGGGCTGCGCTAGGCAATCCGCAACATGATCATAGATCGCGTCGGCGGTATCAGTGGATAAAGTGTCGGTGACACCGAACACATCCGACAGTGCATGATCGATCCACAAGCGCGATGGCGTTGCGCGAAACAGATAATAATGTCTCGCAAATAAACGCCAAATGGCGCGCCCGTCGCTTTCTACCGCGCGTCCATCCGCACGCGGAATGCCAAGCGCATCCAGAGAAATCCCCTGAGAGAAGAGCATTCGGAAGACATAGTGATCTGGTGTTACGAACAGTTGCGCCGGGTCGGGAAAAGGCAAATCCTGGCTGAACCATGCAGGATCGGTGTGCCCATGAGGACTAATAATCGGCAACGCGCTTATGTCATCATACAGTTCCTGAGCAATTTTCTGGCTTTCAGGGTCTGTGGGTAACAGGCGTGCAGGATCAAGGTTTTTCATCTGCCGCCCTCCCGCCGCTTTCAGAGGTCTACCGTCAGGAATTACACCTGAAAGCGCCTTTGCCTCGCAATGATATTCTAGTATGTCAGTTGTGTCAAACCAGATGATTAAAGAGGTTTTGCTCGCACTTGTGATAGGACGACTTCACACATCCGAGGGCAAGCCAGTATTCAATCTTCCCCCTAGCAAAAACAAGAAATGGCGACCCCGGCAGGATTCGAACCTGCAACCTGCCCCTTAGGAGGGAACCGTTCATAGCGCTATTCCTTCTGTGATTTCTTGCTCTTGGGTATTTGTACAGTGTCCGCCTGTACGTGGTTTGTACGAAAACGGGCCCTGACATCGGCCTCATCCGTCTCTGCGTGGGCGTAGATGCGCATTGGCAAATTGGGGTCAGACCAGCGGCCAGCTTTGGCTGCAGTGACAGGATCGACGCCCTGGCGAACGACCAATTCAGTGAAGAACCCATGCCGCCCCGCCGGGTGTGCTGACAGGTACGGGATGCCCGCGCTCTTGCAGATCGTCTTCCAACGCGTGTTGTAGCCTGTCGAACTTCCATAGCCGAAGACACGCGGTTTCATGAACCTACCGGTCTTGCGGTTCTTGGGACGCTTCGGCGGTAGCGCCAGAAGCTCGTCCATCATCTGTGGCGAAACGGTGATCCAGCTTTCCGGGTGGCCCTTCTGCGCCTTCACCCTGACCTTGTTCTCGGCGGGTCGCAGATCGTCAGGCTCAATCGAGACAGCCTGATCGATTCGCGCCGCCGTCTCAAACATGAAGCGGACCAATGCGGCGTTGTAAGGATCAGCGGCGCGGCAGAAGGCCTCGATCCACTCCTTGTCGGCAGGCTTGCGTTCCACGCGGCTGATCTTCCCGCGTCGCTTGTCCTGGGCAATGCGCTCGAATTTGTCATACGGCTTCACCCGGATCAGCGGCGTGCCTTCCAGCTCATGCGCATTGTTGATGACCGCACTCGCTGGCGTCACGATCTCGCGCCACCAAGTGTCAGTCGAAGCTTTCGGTTTGAGTTTCGGGCCAAGGCCTTTCAGAAGGGCACCAGAGATCGCACCTAGGGGCATGTCGCCAATCTCTTCGACAATGGGGATCAACTGCTTCGCGGTCTTTGGTGCAGCGTTGTAGAGCATGATTGCATCCGAGAACGTCTTGCTGGGCTCGTCACCAACCACATGGCGACGTATCTGAAGCTCGGTCTCGCGGTTTATCCAGTCCCGTGCGCCTGCTTCTGAAGATGCCTTAGTGCTTCGCCTGTATGGACCTGCGATGGGCCTGCCGTTGTACTCGACCCAACCCTTGGCCCAGTAGAAGCGACCCCTCTTGTAGATTTGGAGCGGCATGACTGACCTCCTTCAAAAATCGTGTCGATCTGCGCTGGCGTGATCAGCATAGTCCGCCCAAGACGGTAGAATGCCCCTGTGTCGTTTGCCCGCTCGCGCAAGGTCCGCTCAGAAATGTCGATGCCCATATCCGCCATCAGCTCGACCCATTCGGAAGGCTTTTTCCCAAGGCCGAGGATTTGCGAGCTGTCTGATTTGTCGGTCTCTGTCATTTCAGTCGTCCTTGTCCGCTTAAGTGAAAAACTGCACGCCGCATGGAATCGCTTGTTAAGCACCATTTGACGTGGTGAGATGGGATTAACCGGAATAGTTCGTCATTTTTTGCAATGTTCGCGAAAAATTACGATCTCGTCAAACGGAAACTGCACATGGCGCGGAAAGATGCTGAATTGTTTGCTTCGATGGGTGCGCGTCTAACCATTGCGCGCAATGAAGCGGGTCTATCTCAGGCCGCGATGGCTGAAGCGCTTGGTGTCTCACCGAGGGCATATCACAGCTACGAGAAGGGCCAGCGCGGCATTCCGGTTGAAGCCTTGGTGGCCTTTGGTGAGCAATTCGATGTCGATGTGCCCTGGTTGCTATTGGGCACCAAGGCGATACGCGCAGGCCACGATTTCAATGCTTTGAAGGAGATCGAGACCTCACTCGATCAGCACCTCAAGGCGGAAAAAATTAAAGTCAAAAGTGAAAAGCGCGGCGCAATCGTTGCGCGTTGGTACCAGTCGCATGTCGAGGGGCGGGAAGTAACGGATGATGACGTTCACACTTGGATCGAACTCGTAAGGGAGTAAGCAAATGCAAAAACCAAGCGACCAATGGAAGAAACTTCGTCGCGCATCACTGGAACGCGCGCGCCGCAATATGATCGAACCTTTGGAGGTCGTTCACCTCGCACTTCTCGGAGCCAGCGCGCTCTACTTGGCCGGATTTCTGCGCCTGAACCTATTCGGTAAAACCGGCGAATTCTCGCTAGCTTCTGGAGCCTTCGTTCTGCTTGTAGCCGCTGCCGGTCTACTAGTGCCTGTTCTGACAGGATCAGCATTTACCCTGCACTTCACCGACCGACGCCTGGGAAAGCTCCTTCGTGAATGACGACACTGCAATGATGAGCGGCTGGGATGAATCAAACCTGGCACACGATGCTCGCGCACGTTGCGAAAGGGCTTAACCTGAATGGCCTTCGGAGTGTTCATTCACCGCAGTGACTCGATCTACGATGACGTTCCCTCCGAACGCTATCAGTTCCCTCGCCAATATCTGTCCCGCGCTCAGCAGTGCGAAGGCGACTGGATAGTCTATCTTGAGCCAAGCAAGGTGAAAGACACGAAGGGGTACTTCGCTGTCGCAAAGGTGCAAGAGATCATTTCTGACCCACGAAAATCTGATATGTACTTGGCCGTGATCGAGCCCAGAACGTATCTCGATTTCGGCGATCCTGTGCCGTTCCGCGACGTCAAAAACATCGTTGAGAGAGGCCTGCTGAACGATGAAGGCCGCATGTCCGGCCGTGCACAAGCAGCTGTCAGAACGCTATCGAATGAAGACTTCGCTAGGATCATCGAGCGCGGGTTAGGCGCTGAAGACGATGTTTTGCCGCGTGTGGGAGACCTTGAGGCTACTATTGGCTTTCAAGATGACCAAGCCCCCTTCCAACACCTGCCTGCGCGCGAGCGCATAAATCAACTTACCAACAGAGCGGTTCGGGACCGGAACTTTAGAAAAAACGTGCTGCGCGCATATGGCGAGCGCTGCGCTATCACAGGTCTACGTTTGATCAACGGTGGCGGGCGGGCCGAGGTTGAAGCCGCCCACATCAGGCCCGTCGAGCATGATGGGCCCGATATCGTGAGCAATGGGCTAGCGCTTTCTGGAACCGCACACTGGATGTTTGATCGTGGGCTGGTGGGGCTGGCCGATGATCTCTCCATTTTAGTGTCGAGGCAGAGTAACGACCTGAAAGCGGTGACAGCGATGGTTAATTCTTCCGGTAAGCTCTTGGCACCTGGTCGCCTGGCAAACCGCCCTAGAGGGGAATTTGTGACTTGGCACCGAGAGAATTGCTTCAAACACTAACAACCCAAGCCAAACTTTGAGAGTGCCGCGATACTGCTGTCTTACAGCGAGCGTTTACCATACTGCATTGGTGTCTATTTGTTATCTGGGACTTAGATTTCGCTACTAGGTGTACAATCGAAATCAAGGAACAACTGACGAGAGTTTTTCGTTGCCTGAAAATGCCAGATTGAAGCATCAAATTCCCGGCGCGAAATGCTCAAAAGATCCGCTGCAAAACTGAATGTGTCACGCAGAAAATCATAGCCATCCTCTTCTAACCCGGCCAATTCAGCGAACCCTCTGATGTGACGGTCAACAGCAATGCAATCGACACCAACTAGGCAGGCCATATAGTCCACTGTCTTCGGGCCAATGCCTCTAACTTCTCGAATATCAATGCGAAAGGCATCATCAAGCAGCGCTTCGCTCAAATCCGAGGTATCTTCAATACGAGACCCGACAAGGAATTCCACAAGGTCATCAAAGCGGGAAACCTTCTCCTCGTGCCTCCATTGAAGGAATTTTCCGCTGCCTTGCGTCTCAATGATCTGCGTGACGGCATTTAACGTCGTGGCGTGTGGGAAGATTTCCAATATCGCCTGCACGCGAGGCCGAACAATCGTTGAGTAGTTTAAACCCGCTTGGAGAACCGAATCAGCAAGAACTGCACCCATGTGGTGATAGACTGGGCGGACAGGAACATTCGCTCTTAAGATGCCTTCTCCGACCGCATGGTCTGCAATACACCTAGCAGCGTACAGAGCGTTGGAATAGTCAGTCTGTTCTTGCATACGAGTCCCCCAAAATCACGCAATGCCAGCCTCTGTAAGAGCGTTAAGCCTCTCTACGCAGTTCGGGCAAGCCCCACAAGGAAATGAGCTTGAAGCCTGACACGAGAACGTGCGCCCTACAGGCACCCCCAACTTAACGGCTTCGCGCACGACATCGCTCTTTAACCAAGTTCCGAAAGGCGCGTGAAATCTAACCGCTCCAACACCGACGGATAGTTCATCGAGACCATTCATAAACTCGGTACTACAGTCGATTTCCTTGGCGTGATTGCTGTTTATGAACCCCGAGTAGACGTCAAGGATACCAACGGTTTGTGCTCGAGCGGCTGCAGAAGCGAAGAACAACATCGTTCGGTATGGGATATACAGATCGTCATCTACAACAGCTTCGGTCCAAAGGTCTGCCTCAACGATCATTCGCGACGTCGAACCCTTAAAGATATCCGACAGATTTATGCGCTCTGGTGGCAATACCTCCGTGGGCAGCACCTCGTTGACCTTGGCCCACTCAGTTTCCGCACAATGCTGACCGTAATCGAAGAATATTGGGTGAACCTCAGTACCTGCTTTGACGAGCAAATGGCATACCGTGGTCGAGTCGAGACCGCCTGATACCATGACAAGTGCGCGTTTCATTGGCGGGATGCTCTGATGCTAGACATGGCCTCGAAAAGGCCGTTGAGACAGATATCGAGTTTATCTGAGTATGCCTTGCTCCCAGCGACCACCATTGTGTTAGTGTTCTCCCGTAGTGGATCGAAAGTGATAACAGGAACATCAGTGGCCATAGCCCATCCCATTTCGACTAAGGTTCCGGGATCACGTGTCAAAGGCACAGCAAAGACAATTTCACAGTCTTTAAGCAGTGCGATGTCAGCCGTGAACATCGTGTGCATTTGATCAACTGTGCTGTCTCTCTCTAGTTCGCCATTTTCAAAAACAGGACGTCTGACTTTGAAGTTATGGTAAGCGAGGGCCTCAAGTGCTTGATCAATAAAATTCCGGTCAATGTAGGTGAAGTCAGGGGCAGCGAAGTAGATTTGGAGTTTTGGGCGACCATGCCAAGGCACGAAAGTTCCACCAAGGTCATGCATCTGATCAACTGAGAGAGTGAGGCTCCGCCCCACGTCTCGTTTAAAATCATCAGGAAACGTGGTTTGGGCATAGCACGTTGCGGCGCGAGCAGCTTTCCAACCTGCATCCCGCATGCCCGCGTCGATAAGCGAAACAAAAACCGCCGAATATACATCGCCGACACCAACCGAATTGACTGTTTCTCCAAGCAAAGCAGGAATTTCTTCGACCGTATCGCTATCAAGATCGAAAAGACGGCTTCCACCACGGTTCTCTTTCAACAGAATGCATGTTGGGGAAAACTGACGAAGATCATTAATCAAACACGTGACATCAGTAGCCGCGTTCTCCAAAAACAAGCTGGACGACGTAGAGGTAATCAGTGCGTGTATGCGACCCTTAAATGCCACTAGTGGCTTTGTCTCCGGAAGATCGTACGCGATATCGAAACTTACTTCCGCGTCATCAGAGATTAAGTCAGCAACCGTTGGCAGATCAAACTTACCAGGGAATAGAAGGCACCTTTTGAACTTTCCGATGTCTGCACTGTGTTCAAGGAAATTAACCGATTTCTCGTCCCTTAGAATGTCTTGGTATCCTTGATCGGCAATTTCTGTTGGATCACCAATGGCCATTACATTGGGTGAACCTTCTACATCGGCCACCCAAATGAACTCCGTGCATCCGAGATGCTCAAGATACTTTCTCGCATTATCAACGAGGTACGCAGGGCACACTACAGCTGCAGCAAAACTCTGATCAACGGCCCACAAACCTCGTGCAGCGTGGACAATGCCTCCCAGCCGCAATTTACTTTGAGCACTTGCATTCGGGAGGGTAAAATCTACAAAGACTTCCCCCATTAGCAACAGGTCAGTACTGCGGTTCATGGCTGACGAGGGCCGAAGTCCACGTTCACTGAGGCTACTGAACCCGACGTAGAAGCTATCACACGCCCGTCGTAAGAGAAGCCCGCGCCTAGACAATCGGCAAGATAATTGAGGCGAGTAGGAAGCGCACCTACGCTTAAATCGTTTGGATCGATAGCCATAAGCCTTCCGCGCAGCTCCAGCGTCAATGCTGTGTTTGTTGGTGGGACGTCTTGATTTGCCGTGAAGTAATCACATTGCTCGACTTCCTCCAAGACGCATGCAAATGCACGGTTGCAACGATCCTCTCCACTTGCCCCACCGCCGCCAGCGCCTGTGTCCCCGCCTGTTCCTGAGTAGTCTGAAAAACGTCCCGATCCCGTGCTGCCCATCTCAATCCCCAAATCAATATCTTGTGTAAACAGGTGGATCATTTACGAGATGATCTCGCATTGCAATGTGCAATTTAGAGTTGTTGGTGGCACCGTCCTACATCACGTCAGCCGAGAATGCCTTATCTCTTGCGCCCGCCTTTTGCATCGGGATCGCTCGCTGTTTCACATCTTCGAGGTGCTGACAAAGAATGTTTCATTTGCTCCAAAGGTACCGTATTTGTTGGGCGGATCATCTTTTATGTGCAGTTAGTACGGCCAATGACGAGATTGCCGATTGCCCTTGATAGGATTCGTAAATGAGCCTGATTGAAAGACCAATGCACCCGGGTGAAGTCCTGAAAGAACTCCATCTTGAGTACTTGGACATGGGGGCTATTGCCTTTGCGCGGCATCTGCGTGTGCCTCGAACGAGGATCGAACGGCTGATAAAAGGTACCACAAGGATTACGCCTGACATGGCTCTGCGCCTCGCCCGCGCGTTCAACACCACCCCGGCCTACTGGATGAACTTGCAGACGAATTACGACATGGCGCAGGCTGTCAAAGATGTCGATTTATCCAACATTGAACCGCTCGTTGCGGCCGAGTTGCCACATAGGCCCAAAGTGTGATTTCAAGCACTTGTGCCGCAATGGCTTCTGCATCGGACTAAGCGTTCAGAGCGCTGCAGTCGAAATGAGTGGCCGTGGTGCACAGGAAGGCGAAAATGCATAGTTTCGCGACCTGTCAAATCTGAACATCCAGCATACCGTCAAGCCGCCGAAGAGCAGTCATCTTGCCATAGATCCGCTGTATCAGAACGGTTGCTAGGGGACTAATCCTCTGAAATAAGATGATTTTTCCTCTAGTGCCAGTCGTAGTTCCAACGGCACCAACGAAATTTCAGACGAAAAATTCGGAGGCACGGTCGTGATTTTGGTTGGGTTCGAGCGGGATGGAGTTGCATAGAGTGGAATGGCACCATACATTCTCAACAAAACCAGGCGCAAAGCCGCTCGCAATCAGGTACCCAAATATGAAAGCTTCGTTTTGATGGAATACAGTGCGTCAGGACGTAGCGACAATGCACTCCAGCGGGTCGTTTTCATTGTTCAATTTCGACAGGATTTTTCGGAGCAAGACTTCCAACGGTTTGACAATAACTCGAGGAACTGGCGCGAGGAACTTCCAAGGCGCTCGGTCTCGAATGCTGTGCTTCTACAACCTGGTTCTAACCGTGTAGCGTTTGACGATGAGCGTATCGTAGGGCTTTCATATGAAGCACTGCTGAAAGATGGATCGATTGAGTTTGGCTTGAGATTCGACGAAAGCCGAGTCCTTTTTCTTGCTGGTCGGTATACACGATGGGCTGAAGTCTGGCCTCATGCCCAAAAATTTCTTGGGGCGGCCATGGGCCTTGTACCGGAAGACAATCCAGTTATCTCGTTCGCTTCCGAGTACACGGACCTGTTCAGAGCGACCGGAAAATACGATGAGTTTGACGCTAGTGGAATCCTTAGACCAGGCAGTCGATACATTCCTTCCCATGTTTTTGACAGAGTTGAGAATTTCCACTTTCATACAGGTTTTTTCGAGACACGGGATGAACCTTCTCGGCACAGAGTACTTACGCGGATCAATGCTGATCTTCGTGACAATGACGAAGAAAAGACCCGAGACCTTTCTATGGTGCTTTTCCATCAGATATCCTCACACCGCGAACCGTGGATTGGGGAGAAAGGTCTTGGCAAACAAATCTTGGACCGTGGTCTGGATAATTTTCAGAGCCTACACCAGATAGATAAAGACGTACTTAGCGAGATTTTGAACGACCAGATGTCGAATAGCATTGGACTGCAATGATGTCAGATAGCACAAGCGAACTTCAAACTTGGCGGTCAATATCCGCGACCGACGTACTGGAAAAACTGTCCGACCTCCATACTGATGAATACAAAGCAAGAGACTGGGTAAGCAAGGTCGAACAGTCTGCCGATGCATGGTACGCACCGCGGCATGCTGGGCGTATTGCAATCGCCGAATACGAGCATGCAGCCAATCGGGCCCGGCTTCGAGAGTTGGGTCGAGTGGAACCGAACGCAACAGCCGCTCCAGCAACTCGGTTGTGGTCAAATCAGTACACTGAAGACCAAGCATCAAGGCTGGAATCCCGCGTCAGAGAATTTCTCTCCTACAGCGACGATTGGGACGGAGACGGGGCAAAAGAGATCCCACTCCCTGCGATCTACGCCACGCTGAACTTCCTGGATGAATTTCGACGGCGGTTTTCTGGTAGTGAACCTCGAAGTGCTGCACCCAGCCCTGATGGGGAGATCGCAATGTACTGGCACGGCCCTTCTGGCTACGCGGAGCTAAACTTCGACGGCTCCGGCCGAACAACAATGTGCTGGGGCGATGACTCAGATGAAATCGAACTGATTGAAGAGGGAATTGAGAACGTTGCTGAACCTAGTACGAGCGGTATTTGGAAGGTTCTTTCCGAATTTCTGGGGCAGCACCACCGCCAACAGCAAGGAAACTGATTGCAGGACGTTCTTTGGGCGTAGGGGCGAGATCGGAAAGGAGTTTTGGAGCGAACTTGGAAAAGCACATCCCCGCTGCGAATGCGAGGTTGTTTCAGTAAGCTCGGATTCACCGGGACCAGTGTTGGATAGTGAAACCTTGGTCACAGTCGTGACCAGCAAAGGCTTTGTGGCTCATGATGGTCGGGTCGAACCAACGCTTTTCGAAAGCCGGATGAGCAATGGCATATCTACAGACCGAAAAGCTCACACTACACTTGAGGACTATGACCTACGGGCGGAAAGACTAGTCGAAGATAGCCCAAAAAAGGCGAACCATGGTTCAATTGAGCTGTCAGTCGAGAACATCCGCCGCATTAATCACGATAATGAGCGTGCGATCGCAGTCTATGATACTGGTCTATCGGACAATCCATCACACGCTGAAATCGCCTGTACAGAGGTACCACCCGCTGAGACGCCTGGCAGAAAAAAACTTAGAGCCAAACTTAGAAAGAAAGTTCTAGATGCAGCACTTCACGATGGGTTGGTGATGAATTCGTCTGCTTTGTTTTGACGCCCATATTGACGTCATCAGGTGTTGCCCGAACTTCCGACCTTAGGTCCTAGTGCGTAAGTCCCCTCTCCGCATGCGCCTCCTGGCTGTCTAGCTGTCCCTCAATCTCTCGGCGGCGGCCTTCGCTAAGGTCAAGCTCTGCTGCAAGCTCTCGTCCAGCGTCTTGTAGCTCGCTTCCTCGTTCAGCAATCCGCTCAAGGCCTTCATGGATGCGGCTTGTGAACGAATGAGCAAGGTCACGCAGTCTTTCAAGCCAGCCAGCTCCCTCTCGATCCTGCCAGTCGAGCGTGTCTCCAAGGCGGTCAAATCCCTCGCGGAGGCCTCTGAGGCCGTCACCAACCGCTCGACGCAAGCGAGCAAGTCGCGTTCCAAGGCTGTGAGTTGGGTCATCTAATCCTCCTCGATCCGAATGCAGGTGACGTGTCTCTCGCCCATCGTGCAGGTGCGTAGGCGCGTCTTCGATGGGTCCAGGATCAGCCAGGTCCCCTCGGGCCGTTCGATCCTTGTCAGGCCCAGTTCCGTCAGCTCCGAGCGCGTCAGGTGCACCGTCCAGAAAAAGCTCGCGGCCATCATCAAGGCGATCCCCGTCAGCACCATCGCCGCGATCAGCCAGGGCGAGATCGTCAGCCAGAGACGGATCGATCTCAGCCGCATCTCGAAAATACTCACCGTCTCGGTCTGAAAGCGGCGCGTATCGCTCGCGATGGTATGCTGCGCGGCGCCCACAATGTTCTTCAAATCGATCCTGAAGCCTTTGAGCTGGGACGAGATCGAGGCGACGTGTTCGGCCCGGATCGTGTCGAGCTCCGCGTTCAGTTTCTCGCTCAGCCGGGTCGGCTTGCCAGTCTTCATGGAAAATCTCTCCTTTCAACCGCCAGCGCTCGCCGGTGTCGGGGTCCCGGACGGTGATGTAGGCCTTGCCGGTGCGGGGCAGATCGAAGCCCGCGTCGGTGAGTGCGTCGATCATGGACGCGCGATCCGCGATCAGGCCCATATCGATCTGGTCTTGTATCCAGGTGTGCAGTTCGTCGCGGCCTTGCGCGCGGGTTGTGGCCTCGACGGTTTCACGCACCTCTTGGGTGCGCTCCAGCTCCATTGGGTCGGCCCAGCCGTGGCGCTGGTTCATCACATCGCGCAGACTGTCATAGGCGTCCTGATAGCCCGGGGGTGCGATGTTGAGGCTCTTGCCCGTCGTCAGTTCCAGGCGCGGCGTGCAGAAGTGAAGCTCGACCCGGCCTTCGTGGCGATGGCGGACCCAGAGCACTTCATATTGCTCGGGGTCCAGCCCCGCGAAGGCCAGCCGCTCGAACGCGTCCATGACGTCTGCCTGCTGGTCCTCTGTCGGGGTGTCGCTGTCGGCAAAGCTGATCACGCCCGCGCGGTAGGTCCATTGGTGGCGGCTGGCGTCGATCAGGGCTTCGGTGCGCTCAGGATTACCGCGCAGGACCTCGGGCAGTGGATCGCGCATGACGGTCTTGGGCTGGCCGTCCGCATCGCGGATCAGGTCGCGGTTGCCGTCATAGGCCAGAACGCGCTTGGCCACGAGGTAACCGACCGGCCCTGCGCCCGCGCCTTTGCCGTTGGGGAAGAACTTGATCAGCACTGCCGCGCCTCATCGAGAAGCGCGGCAAGCTGGCGTTCAATCACTACGAGGCGGCGCGCAACGGTGAGCGTGTCGAGGTCGGTGCGCCCGACCTTCATGGCGTGGTTCAGCCAGCGCGCAATCTGGTTGAGGTTGCCGCCGATACGCCCGACGGCCAGCACCAGCGCCGGATCGACGCGCGGGATCGGCTTGCGGCGACGGGCTTCAGTGAGACCAAGCGCCTCGCGCAGGAGGGTCGAGGCAGGCAGGCCAGCGGCCTCGGCCTTGGCGCGCAGTTGGGCCTTCTCGGACGCGGTGCAGCGGAAGACGAAGGTCTCGGTCAGCGGCTCTTTGGCGGGGGCTTTGCCCGCGCCGGTGGGGTTCGAAGGGGAGGCGTGCCGCCCCTCGCAAGGTCCCGTGTCAGCAGCGCCAGCGTATGACATGGGTCGCCTTGCTGTTTGCGCTTCGGTGGAATCGGTTGTGCTCATGATCTAAGGCCCGCCGCCTGAATTTGCGCCTGTGTCACCAACTCAGCGGCCAAGAGCGCGTCAATCTGGCCGGGTGTGATATGGCGGCAAAGAGGGTGCTTGTCCGTCACCCAGTTCGCCAAGCCTGCCAGCACCTCCGCTTCCTTCGCCTTCGTCTCTTCCCGGTTCTTGGCGATGTTTTCAGCATAGGCCTGCCAACGCCCTGACTTGAACCAGTTGTCTGAGAAACTGACTTTAGACCGGGTGAAGCCCGCGCTCTCAGTCGCGTAGGCCGTCACAGCCTGCAACAGGTCCTCAACCTCTGTCCCAGCATCAAGGATGTCCCTGATCCGCCCAAGACACTCAGCCTTCCCGCGCATACGGTCGGGCGGATAGCAGGCCAACACCTTCTCAGCTTCTTCATCCTCCGCCGCCTCGCGCTCGCACGTAGGTGGTTTATGGATGGTTTTAGGATGGTTTGGGGGCCGTGGTGGCCCCGGTACCCCGGCCACTGTGGCCCCCGTACCGGGTCCAGTCCGGACGGGGTCCACAGTGGCCCCCGTCTCGATTTCGGGCTCGGCGGTCAGTGCCAGCGCCTCGACCACAGCCAGATCGATCCGGTAAACGACCGTGAAGCCGTTCTTGCACCCACGCGCGCCAGTATCGACCAGAATGCCTTCCTTCAGGAAATCCCGGATCGTCCGCTTGACGGTGGTCTCTCCAAGCTCCGTATGCCGCTGGATCGTCCCCTTGGAACACCAGATGCCTGAGCCGTCATCACTCGCCTTATCCGCAAGGAACATGATGATCTGCTTGCGCGTCGCACTCCCGAACTTCCGCTCCGCACACGCATTCGCCACGCGCCAACTCATGAGAACGCCCCAAAAGCCGCACGGACGTGCGAATTTTGTACAGGTTTTGTACGAGATTTCGCCCGTTTTCGGAGAATTCGGCGGAAAACGAAACGGGCGTTTCTGCACGCTTCTGCACAACAGGCTGAAAATAAGCCATATTTTTCAGGCAGTTTTGGCGACCCCGGCAGGATTCGAACCTGCAACCTGCCCCTTAGGAGGGGGCTGCTCTGTCCAGTTGAGCCACGGGATCTTCTGCCCTGAGTGCCAATGAAATCACGATCCGTCAACGGTGGGCTTGGACAAGTATGCAATGGGCGCTAGACAAGGATAACTGACGACAGGACAAGCCAACGTGACACATCCCCCAAAACGCCCGCTCACTCTGCGCGATGTCTCCGAAGCATCGGGTGTCAGCGAAATGACCGTCAGCCGTGTTCTGCGCAACAAAGGCGATGTCAGCGAGGCAACACGGACGAAGGTTCGCGAAGCCGCAAAGCGATTGGGATACGTCCCCAACAAGATTGCAGGGGCGCTGGCATCGCAACGCGTGAACCTTGTGGCTGTCATCATCCCTTCACTCAAGAATATGGTTTTTCCAGAGGTGCTGTCCGGCATTTCCGAAGTCCTTGAGGACACGGGCTTACAACCTGTAGTAGGTGTAACCGATTATCTTCCAGAGAAGGAAGAAAAGGTGTTGTTCGAGATGCTGTCCTGGCGTCCGTCCGGCGTGATTATCGCGGGGCTGGAACACACGGAAGCATCCCGCGCGATGTTGGCCCAGTCCGGTATTCCTGTTGTCGAAATCATGGATGTGGACGGTGAACCCGTGGATACCTGCGTCGGGATTTCGCACCGTCGGGCCGGTCGCATGATGGCCGAGGCGATCATTAATGCGGGATATCGCAAGATCGGCTTCATGGGAACGAAGATGCCGCTTGATCATCGGGCCCGCAAAAGGTTCGAAGGGTTCACCCGCACATTGGCGAAGGCGGGGATCGAGATCGCGGATCAGGAATTCTATTCCGGCGGGTCTGCCCTAGCGAAGGGTCGCGAAATGACAGCAGCGATGCTGGAGCGTTCGCCAGATCTTGATTTTCTCTATTATTCCAATGATATGATCGGAGCGGGTGGTCTTTTGTATCTGCTAGAGCAAGGTATCGACATTCCCGGTCAGGTTGGACTTGCCGCATTCAACGGTGTGGAACTTCTTGACGGTTTGCCCCGGCAATTGGCGACCATGGATGCTTGTCGGCGGGAAATCGGGCAACGCGCCGCGCAGGTGATTGCAGACCGGCATGGGGGACGCGACACCGGTGAATCCGTTCATAGCCTGAGCCCAACCCTTGCATATGGCGATACATTGCGGCGGCCCTAGACGGTTCCGGCCCTGAAATCGTCAATCGGGATGTCCCCGCGTGCCTGCAGCCATGGCTTGATATCACTTAACGACATGGGTTTCGCATGCAGGTAGCCTTGCGCTAGAAAGCACCCCATCTTTTGCAGCGTTGATTGTTCGAGGACGGTTTCGACTCCTTCAGCCAAAGCGTCGATTCCGAGACGTTTCGCGAGATTGATCACCGCAGCGGTGATAACCTGAAGTTCTGCATCAGTATCAATGTTTTGCACGAGGCTGCGATCCACCTTGATACGAGACACGGCGAATTTTCGCAGTGTCGCAATGGCAGCATGTCCTGTTCCGAAATCATCCAGCTCGACCATGAAGCCAGCTTTGATCAGGGCATGCACGTTCTGAATGATTGTAGACGATCTGTCGTCAAGCAACGTCGATTCCAGCAGTTCGATGCGCAGGTTTTCGGTACAGACACCATAACGTTTTAGGTGGGTTCCCAATCGTGTGACGATGCGCGGGTCGCTGATCTGGCCCATCGACAGGTTGATACTGATACAGGGGTCGTGCAGCCCCCATTCCTTGAGATCTCGCAGTGCCGCACAGGCACGATCCATCACGACATCGTCAAGCGCGTCTGTCAGCCCGGCACGTTGCGCGATTGGAAGGAACTGAAATGCGGGCACTGTGCCAAGAACTGGATGATGCCAGCGGATCAACGCCTCGAACCCAAGAATTTGGTCGGTGAACGTATCGATCTGCGGCTGGAAAAACGGAACAAATTCGTTGTTTTTGATACCGCGTTCAATTTCGCGTGCCATATTCGTCTGGTGGATCATCTGCGCGCGCATATCTGGATGAAAGACGAGTGCTTCGCTCCCGCCAAGCGCCTTGGCTTGATTGAGTGCGATATCCGCCGCCGTTAGCACGTCACCAAAATCGATGGCATTTTCTTCGCTAATGAAGGAAATTCCGATCGAAGCCCCGACACTACAACCCTGTTCGCGAAACATAACTGGTTCGGACAACAGACTGATCAGCTTGCGCGCATAGCGAATGATCGTCTTGTCCGGCCTTTCTGTTCGGATAACGAGGATGAATTCGTCGCCGCCCACGCGTGCGATGGCATCCGCAGGCGGGCGTCCGGAAGAGAGAATCTGCGCGCAGTGTTGGAGCACGAAATCGCCGGCATCATGGCCAAGTGTATCGTTCACTGTCTTGAAGCGGTCCAAATCGACATGTAGGATTGCCAGCCTTGCAGGGCCGGCGGCACCTGCGGCCAACACCTCGATCCGACGCGACAGACCCCGCCGGTTCAATAGGCCGGTTAGGTCGTCCGTACGTGACAAGCGGCGCAATTCGTCCTGCTGTTCCTTGAGATGCGTGATGTCGATCCGCAAGCCAACGCGGCCTCCATCGGCCGTCGGCCGTTCCACCACGCGCAGCCAACGCCCATCGTTCAGGCGCTGCTCGCTGGACATACTGAGGTTTTTGAATGCCTCCACCTGCCGGGCAACCCATTCATCTTCAGTGCCAAAGCCCAACGCGTATTGGTTGTTGCGCAGCCCATATCGCAGGATATCTTCAAGCTTTGCACCCGAGACGAGGGCCGGAGAGCTTTCCTTGTAGAGTTCCCTGTAGCGGTCATTGCACATCACCAGCCGATCATCAGCGTCAAAGAGGATGAAGCCGTCGGTCAGCGCCTCAATCGCGGTTTGCAGCCTGTCTTCTGCCAGATCGGCTTGCCGCTTTGCAGCGCTTGCCAGTGTCAGGTCGCGGATGAAGACGATGAGACTGTCTTTCTTGCCGGGCACATATCGTATCCCAACATCTGCCATTTGCGGTGCATCGCCCCCGAGGCGGCACCGCAGAGACGCCGATTGCGTCCTGCGCCGTTGGACCCTCGACAGGATTCGCTGGAACCGGACGGGATCAACCTTTGGAATGACATCGGTGATGTGCTGTTTTTGCAGCGTGCGCATGGTCGCACCCAGAAGCGCCTGAGCCTGTTTGTTCGCCGCAATCACGCGCCGCGAAGCGGCATCGAACACGAGGATTTGGCACTCCGCCTCTTCGAAAGCGAGGAGTAGCAACCCGCGTTCCACGAGTTCCTGCATTGCGGTCAGGTCAGCGATTTGATCAGGATTTGATTGCATTACTCTCACGCATACATTGCGCGTCTGTTTGCCTTAAGAAGGTAAAGTTTGACTTAAGCGTGAATGGGTTACCTGCACGTCATTTCGCCTGGGCCAGATGGTTCGGAATTTCCTCTTTTCGCCGCGCCGTTTTAGCGTGTTTGCATTGGTAATGCCCCCATCCTTGCAGTCATTTCGAAATGCGCGGAAGATCATGAGGCCGTACTTGTTTCCAGAACGCTGCTAAAAAGGGATATTGATGTCTGCATATGCCGGAAAGCCCTGCATTCTATGTTGTGCGATCACGGGGTCAGTTCCTCGTAAGTCCGATAACCCCGCAGTACCGATCAGTCTGAGCGAGCAGATCGAAAGCAGCCATGCCGCTTTCGAGGCAGGGGCGAGCATCATTCACGCCCATGTGCGCAACGATGATGAGACCCCAAGCAGTGATCCTGATCGGTTCGCCGCTTTGCAAGAAGGGTTGAGGACCCATTGTCCCGACGTGATTATCCAGTTTTCGACCGGCGGGCGATCCGGTGCCGGGGCGGAACGTGGCAGTATGCTACCTTTGCGCCCCGATATGGCGTCGTTGGCGGTGGGATCGAACAATTTCCCGACCCGCGTTTATGAGAACCCGCCAGAGCTGATCGCATGGCTTGCAAATGAGATGCAGACCTACGAGGTCACGCCTGAAATCGAGGCTTTTGACCTCAGTCATATCCTCGCTGCGATCAGGATGCACAAGGCCGGCGCGCTTTATGGTCGCCTCTATGTGCAGTTCGTCTTGGGGGTGAAGAACGCGATGCCGGCGGACAAGGCTGTTTTCGATTTCTACGTGCAGACCATGCAATCCCGTGCTCCGGACGCCCCTTGGTGTGCTGCCGGTGTCGGTGCGGCGCAAGTGATGGTGAACGAATGGGCGATCGCTGCGGGTGGTCATACACGTGCCGGCCTTGAAGACAACGTTCGGCTGGATCGTGACACACTGGCACCTTCGAACGCGGCACTTATCACCCGTGCAGCCGCGTTTTGCGCAAAGTATGACCGCCCTGTCGCGACAGTGGCACAAGCGCGCGAGATTCTGGGTTTGCGGTTATAAATTCACAATGGACAGGCGCAAAAGCATCTTCCAAATGAGAACAAAATGTGAACATATGGATAGGTGTATGACAACCGATTCTGCATCCTCGCGGGTCATCTCGCTGCCAAAACCACCAGGCCGACACGCAAAACGCCCAGCGGTTTTGCCAGCCGATACGCGTGTTTTGACGGATGTTCTGTCCGCAAAGCCCTTCGATCCGGCGGGGACAGGGTTCCTGCTCTCGCTCCTCCCCAACTCTCGATCTCCAGTACTTTGGGTGCAGGATCGGATGTCTGCCCGCGAAAACGGGCGACTTTATACGCCAGGAACACAGGCGTTTGGTCTGACCCAGCCGATTCTGCATGTCACTGTCAGTCATCCGCGGGATGTGCTTTGGGCCATGGAAGAAGGGGCCGCTTGTGCCGGGCTGTCTGCGGTCGTCGGCGAAATCCATGGGCAACCTGCGGTGCTGGATTTCACCGCAACGAAACGGCTGGCCCTGCGCTCGGAAACATCCGGCGTGCCGGTCTGGCTGATCCGCAGCGGCGATACCACCGGCGGGTTGTCGGCGGCGCGCGAACGCTGGCGGATTGGATCACTGCCTTCGCAAATGCACCCGCACGATGCGCAGGCCCCCGGCGCGCCGCGCTGGGATGCCGATTTGTTCCGCGCACGCGCACGACCACCGGCGCACTGGGTGGCCCACTATGACCGCAAGGATCGTCTCTGTCTGGTTTCCCGCACTGGCGATGGAACGTTGGAGTCAGGTGAACCGGCAAATCAGGACGTTGCCAGCAGATGATATTCCCGTGGTACTCTCCCGAGAGGGGACTCACGGGCCAGTGATTCATGCTGCAAGCGCTGCAGCCGCTGCACGGGGTATCACCCACGGTGTCCGCGTGGTCGATGCGCAAGCGATCCATCCTGACCTTCACGTCGAACGCGCCGATCCGCGCGGTGACGACGCCTTTCTGGACCGTCTTGTCCACTGGTCACGCCGCTGGTGTCCCTGGACGGTCAAAGACCGTGATGGGATCGTTCTGGATGCAACCGGATCAGCGCATCTGTTCGGCGGTGAAGCCGCGATGCTACGCGACATCGTCCAGCGTTTTGCTATGCAGGGGGTGACAGCCCGGGTGGCGATGGCCCCGACGCGTGGTGCGGCGCAGGCGCTTGCCCGCTATGGCCAGGCGGCGATCTGCGATGGCGAGACCCTGACAGAAGCGATCTCTCCCCTGCCCGTCGCCGCCCTGCGCATCGCGCCCGATACCATACGCCTGCTGGACCGGCTGGGTCTGAAAACCATCGGGGCGCTTGCCGGTATTCCGCGCACTTCCCTGATGCGACGGTTTGCCAGTATGAAACCGGATGCGAACCCGCTGATCCTGCTGGACCGGATGACGGGCAAGCTAGCCGATCCGCTGAACGCGCCGGCTGATCCGGTCTGGTATCTATCGCGGGTGCGGTTGGCTGAACCTGTCATAGATCCCGTGCCTCATCTGAAAACCCTGGCCGCGCAACTCTGCGCTGATCTGGCCAAGGCTGAACAGGGTGCGCGTTATTTGCGACTGACGATATACCGTGTCGATAGCGAATGCCGAACGGTTCAGTTGGCCACCGCCCGCGCCACACGCGACCCCTTGCATATGGCTCGACTGTTTGATGGAAAGCTGGACAGTATTGATCCCGGCTTCGGGTTCGATCTGCTGACCCTTGAAGCCACCCGTGTCGAACCTGTGTCACTGCTGCAGGAAAACCTTGATGGCAAGCGCGATGCCAGCGCGGATGTTGCCGCCCTGCTGGATCGATTGACTGCACGGCTGGGTCCGGAAAAGGTCACGTGGTCTTCATGGGTTGAAAGCCACAAGCCCGAACGCTTCGAAGCCCGCGTGCCCGCTTTGCGCGCCCGTCTCGAAGACCCACCTACCCTGTTGCGGGAACGACCATTGCGGCTGTTACAGACCCCCGAGGAAATCAAGGTGCTTTATGCCGTCCCCGAAGGCCCGCCCGCACAGTTCCGCTGGCGCAGTGTAGCCTTTCGGATGACCCGCTACGAAGGACCGGAACGGATTGCCCCGGAATGGTGGATGGACCGTCCCGGCACACGCCTGCGTGACTACTACAAGGTCGAAGTTCAGGACGGCCGGCGGTTCTGGCTTTACCGCCAAGGTGTCGCCTATGACCGGCGCGGCGGAACACCCGAATGGTTCCTGCACGGATTTTTTGCCTGATGCCACAGCAAGAGGGACATAAGCGACGCACGCTGGAAGACGTTGGGTTCACCCCCAACCCACCCAGTGACTATGTCGAACTCGGGCTTGCCAGCTGCTTTTCCTTTCTGCACGCGGCATCGGATGCGATTGATCTATCCATCACCGCGAATCTGCTGGGTTATGACTGCATCGGCATCGCGGATCGCAACACGCTGGCCGGGGTGGTGCGGATGCACACCGAAGCGGCCAAAGCCTGCGTCAAACCTCTGATCGGCTGTCGCCTTGTGTTGCTTTGCGGGACCGATATCCTCGCCTATCCGCAGGATCGCGACGCATATGCCCGTCTCTCGACTCTGCTGTCCAAGGGTAAGATGCAGGACATGGACGGTGGCTGGCAGGAAAAAGGTGAAACCCATCTGACGCTTGAAATGCTGGCCGCTCATGCCACTGGCCTACATCTGGTCGTCATGCCGCCTGACAATATCGATGTTTTTGCCGCCGGTCTGCCCCGGCTGGTCGAAATCTTGCCAACGCTGACCCATATCGGCGCGAGTTATCTTTACAAAGGCGATGACCGGGCGCGGATAAATCGGCTGGATGGATTGGCGCGGCAGTATGGCCTGACGCTACTTGCCACGAATGACGTACTTTATCATGTTCCGGACCGCCGTCCCCTTCAGGATGTCATGGTCTGCATCCGCAACGGGACCACAGTGCCCAAGGCTGGCTTCCTGCTCGAAGCGAATGCAGAACGCCACCTGAAACCGCCTGCCGAAATGTGCCG